>NZ_JAMCOS010000001.1:3109010-3416911 GCF_028069655.1 Acidovorax sp. NCPPB 4044 | reverse complement strand
TCATCTGGAAAGCCCGCGAGTGGAGAAAGTCGCCCACCAGCACGCTGGCGGGGTTGCCGAAATTCTCATTGGCGGTCGGTCGTCCGCGCCGCATGGTCGATTCATCCACGACATCGTCGTGCAGCAGTGTGGCGGTGTGAATGAATTCGACGACCGCCGCAAGATTGAAACGTTGCTTGCCCTGATGGCCCAGCGCTCCCGACATCAGCAGCAGCAGGGCGGGGCGCAATCGCTTGCCGCCAGCGGAGATGATGTAGCGTGCAATTTCGCCAATGAGTGAAACGGAAGACTGAAGGCGATGGGCAATCACTTTGTCCACCTCATGCATGTCGTCTGCAATCAGTGCAAGGATGGCCGAAGTGTGAGGCTGTGCGGACAAGGGAAGATGCGGCTGCGAGGTGAAAGAACCATTATAGGAATGGCCATGTGATGCGCTTTCGTCTGCCGGAGCGTGCACATGGGCAGAAGCGGTGTGCCCTGTAGCCAAACAACACTTGGTGTGATAAAGTGCGCAGTTCCGCAGAAATTCTTTTGCGGAGAGTTACTTTATAGAGGTTTACATGTACGCGGTCATAAAAACCGGTGGCAAGCAGTATCGCGTTGCTTCCGGCGAAAAAATTAAAGTAGAACAGATTGCTGCGGACGTAGGCCAGGAAATCGTGATTGACCAAGTTCTTGCTGTCGGAAACGGCGCAGAGATCAAGGTTGGCACGCCCCTGGTGTCCGGCGCCACCGTTACGGTCACAGTCGTGGCCCACGGCAAGCACGACAAGGTGCGCATCTTCAAGATGCGTCGTCGTAAGCACTATCAAAAACGCCAAGGCCATCGCCAGCAGTTCACTGAATTGCAGATCGGTGCGATCGCCGCTTAAGGAGCAGACACCATGGCACAGAAAAAAGGCGGCGGCTCTACGCGAAACGGGCGCGATTCCAAGCCAAAGATGCTTGGAGTGAAGGCGTTCGGTGGCGAACTGATCAGCGCGGGTTCCATCATCGTGCGCCAACGCGGCACCCGGTTCCACCCCGGTGCAAACGTTGGCCTGGGCAAGGATCACACGTTGTTCGCCCTGGTGGACGGCCACGTGTCTTTCGGCACTAAGGGTGCGCAGTCCAAGCACACTGTCAATGTGACGCCAGCCTGATCGCTTGCACCCTGACAATGTTGTGAAGCCCCGATGCGTCGGGGCTTCGTCATTTTTATGCTTGCATGTCCACGGGGATGCATGGCTGTCTGATTTGGGTCGAGGCCCTGTTTTTGTAAACTCTTCCCATGAAGTTCGTCGACGAAGCCTTTATTGACGTGGCTGCCGGTGATGGCGGTAACGGTTGTGTGTCCTTCCGGCATGAGAAGTACAAGGAGTTCGGCGGACCCAATGGTGGGGACGGCGGGCGTGGCGGCCATGTGTTTGCCGTTGCCGATCCGAGTCTGAATACGTTGGTGGATTTTCGGTTCTCCCGCCGTCATGAAGCCAAGCGCGGGGAGCATGGCATGGGCTCCGACATGTTCGGCGCTGCGGGTGACGACATCGTTCTGAAGATGCCCGTGGGAACGATCATTTCAGACGTGGAAACAGGAGATGTCCTTTTCGAGCTTCTGGAGGCCGGGGAGACCATCACCATTGCGAAGGGCGGGGATGGCGGCTTTGGCAATATGCGCTTCAAGAGCGCGATCAACCGTGCGCCTCGCCAGAAGACACCGGGCTGGCCGGGTGAACGCCGGAGCCTGAAGCTCGAGTTGAAGGTATTGGCAGATGTGGGATTGCTGGGTATGCCCAATGCGGGCAAATCCACGTTCATCGCAGCGGTTTCGAACGCGCGCCCCAAGATTGCCGACTACCCCTTCACTACCCTCCATCCAAATCTTGGTGTAGTGCGGGTGGGGCCTGAGCAGAGTTTTGTTGTAGCGGATATTCCTGGCTTGATCGAGGGCGCCTCGGAGGGTGCCGGTCTGGGGCATCAGTTCCTGCGCCATTTGCAGCGCACCCGCTTGCTGCTGCATATCGTGGATATTGCTCCTTTCGACGCGGGCGTGGACCCCGTCGAGCAGGCCAGGGCGATCGTGAGCGAACTCAAGAAATACGACGCTGAATTGCACGATAAGCCTCGTTGGCTGGTACTCAACAAGCTGGACATGGTGCAGCCGGACGAGCGAGCGTCGATCGTGAAGGATTTCGTGAAGCGTTTCAAATGGAAGGGGCCTGTTTTTGAGATCTCGGCATTGACCCGTGAGGGTTGCGAGCCCTTGATCCAGGCGATCTACCAACACATCAGGAGTCAGCAACAAGCGGAACAGGCGCCGCAGGTTGTGGATCCGCGTTTTGCAGGCGATGTGACTCCAGAGTAGTTCTGCAGATATTCGGGAATATGCGCTCAGTCCGTATCCGTGCGGCAAATCGCAACAAAGACAAAATCCATGGCTAATAGCATATTGCGAGATGCGCGGCGCATTGTGATCAAGGTGGGGTCGAGCCTGGTGACCAATGAAGGGCGTGGTCTCGATGAGACCGCGATCAGCGAATGGAGCCGGCAAATGGCAGCATTGGTCGGTGGCTTGGCCGGCCCGCGGCGCGAGGTCATCATGGTTTCCAGCGGGGCCATTGCTGAGGGCATGAAGCGATTGGGGTGGTCTACCCGTCCCCACGAGATCCATGAACTGCAAGCGGCTGCTGCCGTGGGCCAGATGGGTCTGGCGCAGATGTATGAAACGAAGCTGCGCGAGCAAGGGCTTGGCAGTGCGCAGGTTCTTCTGACCCATGCCGACCTGGCGGACCGTGAGCGCTACCTCAATGCGCGGTCCACGCTGCTGACGCTGCTGCGCCTTGGGGTGCTCCCTGTCATCAACGAGAACGACACCGTCGTGACCGATGAAATCAAGTTCGGTGACAACGACACATTGGGCGCGTTGGTGGCCAACCTGGTGGAGGCCGACGCATTGGTCATCCTGACCGATCAGAAGGGGCTCTATACCGCCGATCCCCGGCGCGATCCTCTGGCGCAATTCGTTCATGAGGCCGCGGCAGGGGATCCCTCGCTGGAGGCCATGGCGGGTGGTGTCGGCACGAGCATTGGGCGTGGCGGCATGATCACCAAGATCATTGCGGCCAAGAGGGCTGCAGGATCGGGTGCCTCGACGGTGGTTGCCTGGGGACGCGAGCCGGATGTGCTCTTGCGACTGACCCAGGGTGAAGCCATCGGCACCTTGTTGGTTGCCCAGACGGCCAAGAAACAGGCGCGCAAACAGTGGATGGCGGACCACCTGCAGTTGCGAGGTGCCGTGACCGTGGACCTCGGGGCTGCCACAAAATTGCGGGAAGAAGGCAAGAGCCTTCTGCCGATTGGGATGGTGGCGGTGGAGGGCGAGTTCTCCCGCGGTGACGTGATTGCTGTGCGCGATGCCGCAGGTGCAGAAATCGCCCGCGGCCTTGCCAACTATGCCAGTGCCGAAGCGCGACTGCTCTGCCGGAAGCCGTCTGCAGAGTTCGAGCGGCTGCTGGGTTACAGCGCTGAGCCCGAAATGGTTCATCGGGACAATCTGGTGTTGTCCGTCATGTGAGCGGGGGTTGAAAAAACAAGGGCGATCGAATGATCGCCCTTGTTCATTGGTCACGCACGACGTCAAAGAGCAGGCTTGTGGGGAGACTCGGCATCTGCAGCGCCGCCCGCCGTGAGGGGGATCGTCGCATTGCGAGGATCGGGATCGAAGCTCGCCCCCGGAGGCATTTCCATGCCTGGATGGACGAGCAGCGATGCAGCCCGGTGCTGTGGCGACGCATGGGTTCCGTTCGGTCCGCCCTCTGCAGCCCCTTCCCTATGGCGCATGCCGCTGCGGAGGTAGCGGTTGCGTTGATCGTTGCGAGGCAGAAAGCGCGCCAATTCGGTCAGCGCCATTTCATAGACCCCGCGTTTGAATTCCACCACGACGTCGAGTGGAACCCAGTAGTCGTTCCAGCGCCAGGCATCGAACTCGGGATGGTTGGTGGCCCGCAGGTTCAAATCCCAATCGTGGCCGACAAGCTGAAGCAGGAACCAGATCTGTTTCTGGCCCTTGTAATGGCCGCGTGCATCGCGGCGGATATACCGGTCAGGCACCTCATAGCGCAACCAGTCCCGTGTACGGGCCACCACGCGGACATGACACGGCTGCAGGCCCACTTCTTCATGCAACTCGCGGTACATGGCCTGCTCGGGAGTCTCTCCCCGATCAATGCCACCTTGTGGGAACTGCCAGCTGTGGGTGCGAATCCGCTTGCCCCAGAACACCTGGTTTCTCTGGTTGAGCAGGATGATGCCGACGTTAGGCCGAAAGCCGTCCCGGTCAAGCATAATCTAACCCCAATTTTTTAAAACTGTATCCATTATGCACGGGCC
The DNA here is from genome assembly GCF_028069655.1 of Acidovorax sp. NCPPB 4044. Classification (NCBI taxonomy): domain Bacteria; kingdom Pseudomonadati; phylum Pseudomonadota; class Betaproteobacteria; order Burkholderiales; family Comamonadaceae; genus Acidovorax; species Acidovorax sp. NCPPB 4044. The sequence continues at coordinate 3,412,543 of NZ_JAMCOS010000001.1, read as the reverse complement.
CTGATGCGCGGCAAGCATATCGGCTGTGATGGTGAATTCCTCCCTCAATGAAAGCGTCCCAATTTTTTGTTTCCACCCTCAAAGAGGCCCCGGCCGATGCCGAAGTGGTGAGCCACAAGCTCATGACACGAGCCGGACTCATCAAGAAGCTGGGCGCGGGAATCTACAACTACATGCCCATGGGTCTGCGAGTCATCCGCAAGGTGGAGGCCATCGTCCGTGAGGAGATGAACCGCGCCGGCGCTGTGGAGGTGACCATGCCCGTGGTTCAGCCAGCAGAGTTCTGGCAGGAGACGGGCCGGTTCGAAAAGATGGGTCCAGAGCTGCTGCGCATCCAGGATCGCCATGGCCGGGATTTCGTCGTCCAGCCAACGAGCGAAGAAGTGGTCACGGACATCGCTCGCCAGGAACTGCGCAGCTACAAGCAGCTTCCCAAGAATCTCTACCAGATCCAGATCAAGTTCCGCGACGAGCGTCGGCCACGCTTCGGCTTGATGCGCGGGCGCGAGTTCATCATGAAGGACGCATATTCCTTCGACCGCGACCAGGCGGCGGCCAAGGCCAGCTACCAAGTGATGGCGCAGGCGTATCGCCGGATCTTCGACCGGTTCGGCTTGACCTACCGCGCCGTGGCTGCGGACAGCGGCGCGATCGGTGGGGACCTCAGCGAAGAGTTCCAGGTCATTGCCGCGACCGGCGAAGACGCGATCGTCTATTGCCCGCAAAGCGACTACGCCGCGAACATCGAGAAGGCGGAGGCGCTGGCTCCGCAGGGCGCTCACCCTGCTGCGTCGCAACCGTTGGCCAAGACGCCCACGCCGGGCAAGAGCACCTGTGCGGATGTGGCGCAGTTGCTGAACGTGCCACTGCAGACCACGGTGAAGTCCCTCGTGCTGGCCACCGACCTGACCGACAAGGCCGGCGAGATCATCGGCAGCCAGGTGTGGCTGCTGCTGCTGCGTGGCGACCACGACATGAACGAGATCAAGGTCGGCAAGGTCGCCGGCCTGGACGCCGGCTTCCGTTTCGCCACCTTGGGCGAGATCGAGGACCATTTCGGCTGCAAGCCCGGATACCTGGGGCCTTTGAACCTCCTCAAGCCGGTGAAGCTGGTCGTGGATCGCGAAGTGGCCGTGATGGCCGACTGGATCTGCGGGGCCAACGAGGCCGATCACCACATGACCGGCGTGAACTGGGGGCGCGACCTGCCCGAGCCGGGCGTGGTTGCCGATCTGCGCAATGTGGTGGCGGGTGACCGCTCACCCGATGGCCAGGGCCTGCTGGCCATCGAACGCGGGATCGAAGTCGGCCACGTTTTCTATCTGGGCACCAAGTACAGCAGGGCCATGAATGCCACCTTCCTCGGTGAAGACGGCAAGCCGGCCTTCTTCGAGATGGGCTGCTACGGCATCGGCGTCACACGCCTGCCGGCGGCGGCCATCGAGCAGAACCATGACGAGCGCGGCATCATCTGGCCCGACGCGATCGCGCCTTTCACGGTGGTGCTGTGCCCGATCGGCATGGACCGCAGCGAAGAGGTGCGCGCAGCGGCCGAGAAACTGCATGCCGACTTGCTCGCCGTGGGCGTGGACGTGATCCTGGACGACCGCGGAGAGCGCCCGGGGGCGATGTTCGCCGACTGGGAGCTCATCGGTGTTCCGCACCGTGTCGTGCTGTCCGACCGCGGCCTCAAGGAAGGACAGGTCGAATACCAGCACCGCCGCGACACGGCTGCCACCAAGGTGGCGGCGGCCGAAATCTTCGGCTTCATCAAGGATCGAGTTCAGGTATGACTGCCGCGGAGGGTAAGGGCGCGGGACGCGGCCAGGGCCTGTCCCGCCGGGCTTGCGTGCTGGCGGGCGCGTCTTCCGGATTGGCCGGATGGCTCGGTGCACCGGCCACTGCCCATGCCGGCGGGCAACTGGAAGAGCCGCTTGCGGATTCCGTGCGCACGGCGCTCAGTTCCGCGATTTCCAACCAGGCGCCACCGGAGCCGGACTTCTCGACCACGGATGCCCGCCTGCACTACCTGCGCTGGCTCGGCACCATGAGCGATCGGCTGCGCCGCCGCAAGCCCGAATGGGAAGTGCGGCGCGATTTCCTGCAGACCGTCTGGTACGAGTCCAAGCGTGCCGGCCTCGATGTGTCGCTCGTGCTGGGCCTGGTGCAGGTGGAGAGCGCCTTCCGCAAATACGCCGTGTCGAGCGTGGGGGCCCGGGGCTACATGCAGGTCATGCCGTTCTGGACCCGGGTCATCGGGGATGGCGATGCGGGCAAGCTGTTCCACATGCAGACCAATCTGCGGTTCGGCTGCGTGATCCTGCGCCATTACCTGGACCGCGAGCGTGGAGACCTGTTCATGACGCTCGGCCGCTACAACGGCAGCCGTGGGCGGTCGCCTTATCCGGACGCGGTGTTCTCGGCGCAGCGCAATTGGGCGTTCCAGGACCGCATCACGTCGGCCTGACGTAAAGACGCGTGGGACGAGGGCAAGAGCACCTCGCCGTCAGTCTCCGCTGCGCTCTGCGGATGGGCCGGACGACGCTGCCGCCGCGGCGCTGCCGCCTTCCGGCTGCAGGCGCGACACCATGATCTGGTCGATGCGGTAGCTGTCCACGTCCAGCACCTCGAACTTGTAGCCGCCCCAGTTCACGCTGTCGGTGCGGCGCGGTACGCGGCGCAGCATCACCATCAGGAAACCGGCGAGGGTTTCGTACTCTCCGGCATGCGGCAATTCGTCGAGGTGCAGCGCGCGCAGCACGTCGCCCACCGGCGTCACGCCGTCGATGAGCCAGGAGTTCTCGTCGCGGCGCACGATCTGCTCTTCGTCGTCCGGGCCGATGAGGTCGCCCATCACGGTGCTCATCACGTCGTTGAGCGTGACCACGCCGACGACGAGGCTGTATTCGTTGACGATGACGGCAAAGTCCTCGTGCACCTGCCGGAACTGGTCCAGCACCTCGGCCAGGGACAGCCGGTCGGGCACGATGAGCACCTTGTGCACCAGCCCTTCGTCCTGCAGCGAGATCGGCTGGTTGTTCAGCACCCGCTGGAAGAGGTCCTTGGCATCGACGTAGCCGACCACATGGTCGATGTCGCCCTCGCACACCGGATAGGTGGAGAAGGGTTCGGCCGCGATGCGCGCGCGGATGAGGTGATCGGGGTCGTCGCGCAGGAAGAATGCGATGCGGTCGCGCGGCGACATGGCGCTGCTCACGGGCCGGGAGTCGAGTTCGAAGACGTTCTCGATCACCTGCTGCTCGCGCGCCGCCAGCACGCCGGCGCGGGTGCCGGCTTCCATCATGGCCAGGATGTCGTCGGAGGTGATGCGGTCGTCGCGCAGCGACGAGAGCCCCAGCACGCGAAAGAGCAGATCGGCGGCCCGGCTGTAGAGCCAGACCACGGGCCGCAGCAGGGTCATGAGGACGGCCATGGGCCGGGCCACGCGCACGGCCAGCCTTTCCGAATTCACCATGCCCAGGCGCTTGGGGAACAGGTCCGCGAAGAGGATGAAGAGCGAGGTCACCGCGGTGAACGAGGCCAGGAAGCCGAAGGTTTCTGCCCGCACGTCGCTGAGCCAGAGCTGGAACAGGGCGGTGAAATGCGGGGTGAGCGCGCCTTCGCCCACGATGCCGCCCAGGATGGCCACGGCGTTCTGCCCGACCTGCACGACGGTGAAATAGTCGCCCGGCTGCTCCTGCATGCGCATGACGCTTTCGGCACGGGCTTCGCCTTCGTCGGCCAGCTGGCGCAGGCGCAGGCGGCGCGAGGCGGCCAGGGCGATTTCGGCCACGGAGAAAAAGGCGCTGGCCACGATGAGGAGGCCGATGAGGAAGAGGCTTTGCGACAGGGTCATGGAACGGGCGGGCGCCGCCATGGAGTCGTTGTGCGAAGGGCCGTGCGCCGGCCTGTCGAGTGTACGCGGGCCCCGTGTCCGCACCGGCGGTCGTCCGGGAGTGCCCGGTGACCGCCGAAGGCCGGCAAAGGCAGGCCGGATCGGGGCCGGCGCCGCTGCCGTCCTATTGCACGACGAAACCCATGCGCGTTTTGGCCGCGGTGCCGCGCGGAAGGTCGGCCACCTCGACGGTGGACCGGTGCTGCAGCCGCGCGTTGCCGAAGCCCGTCATGAGCGCGCGCCGCATTTCGCGCGGGGGCATCTGCGCCAGCACGTCCAGCACGTCGGGCAGCGGGTCGGGGTCGATCAGCCGTCCCCAGTCATGGCCCGCGCGGATACCCTGGTAGAGGTTGCGCGCGATGGTGCGGGCCTGCTCCGGCGACGGCGCCTGCACCTCGAACACGTTCATGCGGTTCATGATGGGTTCCGGGATGCCGCGGTCGTCGTTGGCGGTGGTGATCCAGATGACCTGGCTGGCGTCGATGGCGATCTCGGCGAATTCGTCGGTGAAGCTTTGCGCGGTGTCGTGTTCCAGCAGTCCGTACAGGGCGCCGAGCGGGTCGTACTGCGCATCCGGCGAGGCCTTGTCGATCTCGTCCACCACGATGACCGGGTTGGCGTACTCGCCGTCCACCAGGGCCTCGAACACCTTGCCCGGACGGGCGCCCTTCCACTGGGACGAGGAGCCCGACAGCAGCCAGCCCGCGGTCATCGAGCTCATGGGCACGAGGTTCATGCCCGTGCCCAGCAATTCGGCGAGCTGCCGCGCGAAGTGCGTCTTGCCGATGCCGGGCGGGCCCAGCAGCAGCATGGGCGTGACTTCCAGGCCGTCGCGGCTGTCCTGGGCCAGGGCCACGTGGCGCTTCACGTCGTCGAGCACGTCGGTGAAGTTGGGAAGCTGGTCGTAGAGGCCGGCCATGTCCGGCACGCCGGAAGGCTTGACCTGGAAGCGCTCGGGGCCCCGTTCGAGCATGCGTTCGTACACGGCGCGCAGGGTTTCGTATTCACGCTGGCTGCCGGCATCCTGGAGCCGGGCCAGCCGGCGCTCCACGTCGCCGGGGCGGAACACGTTGCGCAACTGGGCCACCGGCAGGCCCATCGAAGGCGATTGCGGGACAAGGCTGTGTGTCGTCGTCATGGCGCGCTCCTGGTTCGGTGAAATTGAAAGGGCACGTAACCATTCAAGCACACAACATGCCGGCGGCCAAAGATGGAAAAACCCGGTCAACCGACGGTAGTTGTGCGGCAGCGAAGCAAGAGCGCATCCGGCACGAAAAAGCCGCCTCGCGGGCGGCTTTCGGACAGGGCGGGATGGAGCCGGGCCGGGCTGTGGTCAGGCCTGCGGCTCGCCGCCTAGGACCTGCTGCAGTTCGCCGGACTCGTACATCTCCATCATGATGTCCGAGCCGCCGATGAACTCGCCCTTCACGTAGAGCTGCGGGATCGTGGGCCAGTTGCTGTATTCCTTGATGCCCTGGCGGATCTCGGGGTCGTCCAGCACGTTGACCGTGGCGAGGCCCTTGGGGTCCACGCCGCAGGCCTTGAGGATCTGGATCGCGCGGCCCGAGAAACCGCACATCGGAAAGCTGGCGCTGCCTTTCATGAAGAGCAGGACTTCACTGGATTTGACGAGGGCGTCGATGCGTTGCTGGGTGGTGTCGCTCATGGGTTGCTCCTGGAGAGGGCGCCGCGCGCGGGCGGCAATGGGGGAGATTATTTCACCGTCGCCCGGTGGGGTGGAAGAACGCACCAGTTGGAGGCGGGTCGTGCGGTTTCCAGAGGGCCGGGCAGGTGTTTCAGGAGGGCCTGCGGCCGCCCGTGCAGCGTGCATGGCCTGCGAGGTCGGCGCGGCTCCGCACGTCCTGGAAGCCGGCGTCCCGCAGCAGGGCCTGCACGGCGCCCGGCTGGTCCCAGCCGTGCTCCAGCAGCAGCCAGCCACCGGGCACCAGCCGCTCCATGGACTGCGCCACGATGGTGCGGATGTCGTCCAGGCCGTCCGGTCCGCTCGCGAGGGCCTGCAGCGGCTCGTGCGTGAGCGCGGCGAGGTGGGGGTCGTCCTGAGCGATGTAGGGCGGGTTGGACACGATGGCATCGAAGGGGCCGGCGATCCCGCCGAGCCAGTGCGCGTGGACGCAATCCACGCGCAGGCCGAGCCGCCGGGCATTGGCCTGGGCCACCGCGAGGGCTTCGGCGCTCGCGTCCACGGCCAGCAAATGCGCGTCGGGGCGCGCGTGCTTCAGCGCCAGGGCGATGGCGCCGCTGCCCGTGCCCAGGTCGGCCACGCGCGGAGAGGGCATGGGATGGAGCACTTCCAGGGCCCAGTCGACCAGCGTCTCGGTGTCCGGGCGCGGATCGAGGACGCGCGCATCGACCTGCAGCGCCAGGCCGTAGAACTCCTTGCGTCCCGTGAGGTAGGCCACGGGTTCGCCGGCCCGGCGGCGCGCGCAGAGTGCGGTGAACGCGGCCTGCGGGCCGGCGGGCAGCGGATCGGTGTCGCGCGCCAGCAGCCAGGCGCGGCCGGCGTCGGGCTGGCCGAGCACGTGCAGCAGGAGCATCTGCGCATCGATGCGCGCAAGGCCGAGGCCCTGGGCGTGCGCAAGCGCCTGGGCGAGCGTCCAGGGCGCCGGCGGGGTGGAGGGGCCTGCAGTCACGTCGATTGCTATCAATTTAATAGCTAAAGAAGACCAGAATACAGCGGCATGGAGCGGATTTCATGCAAAGTCCGCGGGTCAGGCGCCGGATTCCAGGTCGGCCAGCAGTTCGGCCTCGCGCGCGTGGCGCAGCGCCTCCAGCACTTCGGAGAGGTCGCCTTCCATGATGGCGAGCAGCTTGTAGAGCGTGAGGTTGATGCGGTGGTCGGTGAGCCGGCCCTGCGGGAAGTTGTAGGTGCGGATGCGGTCGCTGCGGTCGCCGCTGCCGATCAGGCCCTTGCGCAGCGCGGCTTCCTTGGCGGCGCGCTCGCTGCGCTCCTTCTCCTGGATGCGCGCCTGCAGCACCTGCAATGCCTTGGCCTTGTTGCTGTGCTGGCTGCGGCCGTCCTGGCATTCGGCCACGATGCCCGTGGGCAGGTGGACCACGCGCACGGCGGAGTCGGTCTTGTTGATGTGCTGGCCGCCCGCGCCGCTCGCGCGGAAGGTGTCGATGCGCAGGTCGGCAGGGTTGAGGGTGACGGCCTGCTGCTCGTCGGGCTCGGGCATCACGGCCACGGTGCAGGCGCTGGTGTGGATGCGGCCCTGGGTTTCGGTGGCCGGCACACGCTGCACGCGGTGGCCGCCCGATTCGAAGCGCAGCGCGCCGTAGGCATCGGGGCCCTCCACGCGCAGCACGACTTCCTTGTAGCCGCCGATCTCGTTCTCGTTGGCGCTCAGGATCTCGACCTTCCAGCCCACGGTGGCGGCGTAGCGCGTGTACATGCGCGCGATGTCGCCCGCGAACAGCGCCGATTCGTCGCCCCCCGTGCCCGCGCGGATCTCCAGGAAGGCATTGCGCGCATCGTCGGGGTCCTTGGGCAGCAGCAGGCGCTGGAGTTCGTCTTCCAGCTGCACGAGTTCGGCTTCGGCGGAGGCGATCTCCTCCTGCGCCATGTCGGCCATGTCGGGGTCTTCGAGCATCTCGCGCGCACCGGCGAGGTCGGCCTCGCGCTGGCGGTAGCGGGCGTAGCGGCCGGCCACCTGCGTCACCTCGGCGTGCTCGCGCGAGATGGTGCGGTACTGCGCCATGTCGGACATGATGTCCTCGCGGGAGAGCAGGAAGTCGAGCTCTTCGAGGCGCTGGGCGTGGCGCTCCAGCTGGCTTCTGAGGAAGGGTTTCATCGCAAGGGGGAAGGGGTTTGCCACTGTTCGGGGTGGCGAGGGGCGCCCGATTATCGGGGGCCGGCAGGGCGCGGGGCCCGAGCGCGCGCGGCGGGCGCTAGAGGCCGCTCTTGCTCTGCGCGCGCAGGAACAGGCGCGAGACGGTCTGCGCCGTCTGGGCGCGCGTGTCGGCGTCGCCCGCGCGCAGTTCGGCGAGGGTGCCGTGCAGCATCTTCTGGGTGATGCCGCGCGAGAGCGCATCGAGCACGGTGTCGAGGTCTTCGCCCTTGGCCAGAAGCTTCTTGGCGCGCGCGATCTCCAGGGCGCGCCACTCGTCGGTCTGGGCGTTGATCTGCTGGATCAGCGGCACGACGCCGCCGGCCGGGCTGCGCTGGTCCATCCAGTGCATGAAGCTCTGCACGCCCGCATCGATGATGGCCTCGGCCTGCGCGACGGCGGCCTGGCGGCTGGCCTGCGCGGTCTGGACCACGCTCGCGAGGTCGTCCACCGTATAGAGGTAGATGTCTTCGAGCGCCTTCACCTCGGGCTCGATGTCGCGCGGCACGGCCAGATCGACCATGAACATCGGGCGGTGGCGGCGCTTCTTGAGGGCCCGCTCCACGGCGCCCAGGCCGATGATCGGCAGGCTGCTGGCCGTGCAGCTCACCACCGCGTCGAATTCGTGCAGGCGCTCGGGCAGGTCGGCCAGGCGCATGACCTCGCCGCCGAAGCGCGAGGCGAGCTTCTCGCCGCGTTCGAGCGTGCGGTTGGCGATGGCGATGGCCTTGGGGTTGCGGGCCGCGAAGTGCGTGGCGGCGAGCTCGATCATCTCGCCCGCGCCCACGAAGAGCACGCGGATCTCGGAGAGGTCCTCGAAGAGCTGGCCCGCGAGGCGCACCGCCGCGGCGGCCATGCTGATGCTGTGCGCGCCGATCTCGGTGCTGGTGCGCACTTCCTTGGCGACGGCGAAGCTGCGCTGGAAGAGCTGGTTGAGCGTGGTGCCGAGCGCGCCGGCGGTTTCGGCGGCGCGCACGGCGTCCTTCATCTGGCCGAGGATCTGGGCCTCGCCCAGCACCATCGAATCGAGCCCGCTCGCCACGCGGAAGGCATGGCGCGCGACGAGGCCGTCTTCGAGGGTGTAGGAATGCGAGCGCAGCAGCGAGGGGCTGACGCCGCCGCTGTGGGCCAGCCAGTCGAGCGTGTGGTCGAGGGCGGCCTCGTGGCCGGCGCAGTAGATCTCGGTGCGGTTGCAGGTGGAGATGAGGGCGGTTTCCACGTGCGGATGGCGGGCGGCGCCGCCGAGCGATTGGCGCAGGCCCTGCAGCGTGGGGGCGATCTGATCGAGCGCGAACGCAAAACGACCGCGCAGATCGAGCGGCGCGGTCGTGTGGTTGATGCCCAGGGCCCAGACTGCCATGCGCCGGATTATAAAATTTCCGACCCGCCCGCGCGCTCCTTCCGTGCAAGGGCCTTGATCTGTGTCATGCCTTTGAGCCATGGACCCCCTTGCCGCCGCCAACCACCTGCTGAACTTCGCCGCACCCGCCCTGGGCGTGTCCCTCCTGCTGGCGGCCGCGGCGCGTGTTTTCTATCGAAAATCGCCCCATGCCGCCGGATTCATTGGAGAGTTTGCTATTAATTTGATAGTGGGTATGGCGGTGCTCGCGGCCGGGCTGGTGCTGTTCGGGCGGGACGGCAAGATGCTCACCTATGCCGCGCTGGCCGTGGCGTGCGGCACCAGCCAGTGGCTGATGCTGCGTGGCTGGCGCCGCTGATACCGATTTGCAATCGGCGCGATAGCGGCCAGCCGCCAGCCGCGCCTGGGAGGTCAGTCCGCGGGGCCCTGGGGCTCGGCCGCGGGCCGGGCCTGTGCCCCGGGCACCGACGTGGAGGCCGGCGGCGACAGCGCCAGCCCGGCGCGCCGCAGAGTGTCCAGGATCGAGAACAGCAGGTCGCTGCGCACGCCGCCCGCATTGCGCGGGTTGTTCACGTGGCCGATGGCCAGGAACGTGAGCGTGCCTTCCACGATGCCTTCGAGCTGCACGATGGGTGCGGGGCTGTCCAGCACATCCGGGTGGGCCTGGAAGGCGCCGAGGATCACTTCCCGCATGCGCTGCGCGTCGGTGTCCAGCGGCGCCGGCAGCCGCAGCAGCACACGGCCCTGGGCGCCGCCCCAGGTCATGTTGCGCACGGTCTTGGTGATGAATTCCGAGTTGGGCACGATCACGGTGGAGTGGTCGCCGAGCTGGATCTCGGTGGCGCGCACGTTGATGCGCCGGATGTCGCCCTCGGTGTCGCCCAGCTTCACCCAGTCGCCCACCTTCACGGGCCGCTCGGCCAGCAGGATCAGGCCGGAGATGAAGTTCTGCACGATGGCCTGCAGTCCGAAGCCGATACCCACCGAGAGCGCGCTCGCCACCCAGGCGATGCGTTCCACGCTGATGCCCAGGGCCGCCAGCGCGGCGGCCACCACCATCACGCCGCCGACATAGCCGAGCAGGGTCGTGATGGAGCTGCGCATGCCCGGCTCCAGCGAGGTGCTGGGGAAGTAGCGGTCGCTGAGCCAGCGCTTGACCACGCGGATGCCGATGAAGCCCACCACCACGACGGCCAGCGCCGTCAGCAGCGCCTGCGGCGCCAGGGCGAAGTTGCCCACGCTGAGGCTCTGGTCGATGCTGCTGCCCCGGCGGAACAGCTCGTCCGGGCCGGTGCCGAACGGTGCCAGCAGCGCGATGACCAGGTAGAAGAACAGCACCAGGCGCAGCACGCCCGAGACCACCACCGCCGACTGGTCGAGCAGGCCGGGGTCGATGCCCATGCCCGTGTGCAGGCGCCGCCCGAAGCTGCCCTTGGACGACAGCACGGCTTCGCAGACGTCGTCCGCGAGCTGGTGGAGCAGGTAGGCGGTGGCGAAGGCGACGCCGCTCCAGACCATCTGCCGCGCGAGGGCGCCGGCCAGCGCAATGTACCCGAAGGCGACCAGCACCACGACGGCGAGGGAGGCGATGCCTGCCAGGGCGACCAGCAGGCCCACCCAGAGGGGCCGTGGCGCAGGCGCGGGCGCCGGCGCATCGCCGCTGCCTTCCGCCCCTTCCTGCGGCGCCGAGGCCGTCGCCACCGGCGCGTTCAGTTGCCGCACGGAGGCCGCGACGACGGCCGCCACGAGCAGCGCGAAGAAGGCCTGGGCCGTGACTTCGGCCGACAGGCTCGCGGCCACGGCGGCATTGATCTCGGTGACCATGCCGCCCAGCGACGCGACGATGGCGATCAGCCAGGGGTACGGGCTCAGCCGGCGTGCCAGGTCGTCGGGCAGCGAGGGCAGGCGCCAGGAGCTGCGCTTGCGCGACAGCAGCGCGTGGCCCAGGCCGATGGCGAAGGCCGCGAACACGGCCAGGCCCACGGCGGTGTGCCCCAGCCCGTCCAGCCGCTCGCCCAGGTTGTTGCTGGCGTCCAGCCCGCTCAGCAGCAGCTGCGCCGCCGTGCCGATGAGCACCACGTTGGTCACCACCGAGGCGGCCGCCAGCAGGGAGCGCCGCAGCCGGCCGGCCGGCAGCTTGGCGGGCGCGATGCGCACCAGCAGCCGCTCTCCCGCCCAGTTGCCGACCACGGCCAGCAGCAGGGCACCGATCAGGCTCAGCAGGAAGGTGTTGCGCCGCTCGGGCTCCAGCGCCTGGCGCACGGCCTGCTTCGCTTCGCCGGCCAGGGTGGCAAGGCGCGCGGCGTCGTTGGGCAAGGCGCTGCGCAGATTGCGCCAGAAGGCCGCGCCCAGTGGGGAATCGGCACGCGCCGTGAGCGCGGCCTGGAACTGCTGTCGGCGCTGGCGCAAAAGGTCGGCACTGAGCTGGTCGGCGTCCACGACGATGAGGCGCGCGAGCTTCAGGTCCGCATCGACCGTGCCGCGCTGCTTGGCGAGCGCCGCCCGCTGCTGCGCGACATCGGGCGCATCGGCGGGCGCCCCTTTTTCCGGCGTGGGGCCGAGGCCCGCGAGGCGCGTGTCCAGGTCGGCCAGCTCCACCGTGCGGCGCGCCACCAGCTGCTCGGCCGCCGTGCCGATGCCGTACACGTCGTTGACCAGCTTGCGGCCGTCGTCGTCCTCGCCGAGCTTGCGGGGCACGGCGTCGAGCCGCTTGCGCAGCTCGTCCACCGAAGGCAGCGGCACGTCGGGATCGACCGCGGCGGCCATGGCGGCCGCGCGTGCCGCCGCGGCGCTGCTGGACGGGGCCGGGGCGGAGGCGGCGGCACGCTCCTGCGCGAAGGCCGCGGGGAGGTGGGCCGCCAGGAGCCAGAGCAGGCAGGCCGCGAGCAGGGCGATCAGCGGCCTGCGCGGCGCGCGCTTCGCACGGGAATCGGTGGGGCGCAGGGGTGGGGTGGGGAGAACGGTCGGGTCCATGGCGTGGACCGGGAGGGTATCACCGCGCCGGGCTGAAAAGGTCCACCCGGTCGGTGATGATCCCGTCGGTGCCGAGATCGATGAGGCGCTGCGCCGCCCATTCGTCGTTCACGGTGTAGCTGAGCGCGCGCAGGCCGCAGCCCTGGACTTCGGCCACGTTCTCCGCGGTCCAGAGCGCGTGGTTGCAGACCACGGCCGCGCAGCCGAGCTGGCGCGCCGTGTCGAGCCAGCCCGGGGGCAGGCTGTCCAGCAGCAGCCCGCGCGGCAGCTGGGGCGCGGCGTCGCGCGCGCCCGTGAGCGCCGGCACCTGGAACGAAGTGAGCAGCGGCGGCACCGCGGCGCCCAGCCACAGGCGGGCGGCCAGTGCGGCCACGGCGCGGCCGGTTTCTTCTTCGGTGCCCGGCGTGGGCTTGATCTCGATGTTGAGGAAGTAGCCGTTGGCGATGCAGAAGCGCGCAACGTTCTCCAGGGTGGGCAGCGGCTCGCCCGCGCAGCCGCGGGAGTGCCAGCCACCGGCGTCGAGCTGCGACAGCTCGCTCCACGGGCGCTCGCCTGCCGTGCCGTGGCCGCTGGTCGTGCGCTGCAGCGTGGCGTCGTGCAGCAGGAAGGGCACGCCGTCGCTGCTGAGCTTGGCATCGCACTCGAACATGCGGTAGCCGTGCTGCGCGCCCCGGCGGAAGGCCGCGAGGGTGTTCTCCGGCGCGAGCCTGCCCGCGCCGCGGTGCGCGATCCAGCGCGGGTAGGGCCAGTCGGTGGCGGAGGCGGCAGGGGTGGGTGCGGTCATGGTTGGGGCGGGTGGGCGGCAGCGCGCGCGGTGCGGGAGGGGCCCGCTGCCCGCGCTGGCCGTTCAGTCAGAAGAAGGCGCCGCAGCGGGCTCAGAGGGAGCTTCGCAGGGCTCCCCGAACTTGAGCAGGTTGCCGTGCGGGTCGATCACGTACAGCTCGCGCATGCCCCACGGGCGCTCGGCCGGCGGTTCGTGCGTGAGCCCGCGGCGGGTGAAATCGGCATGCAGCGCCCGCACGTCGCCGCGCAGGTAGCACGAGGTGTTCTCCGCGATGTGGCGGTCGCTGCACCGCCAGAAATGCAGCTCGCAGCCGTCGCGCACGGCGATGAGGTAGTCGGCCGCGCGCAGCGCGATGGCGAAACCCAGGCGGTCCGTGTAGAACGCGGCGCTCTCGTCCAGGTCGAGCGATGCCAGCACGGGGATGGTGGCGTGGAGTGCGTTGGCCATCGGGGGCGCCGGCGTGCGGGGCTTCAGAGGCGCTTGCCGGTACCGGCGTCGAACCAGTGCAGGCGCTCTTCGCGCGGCGCGACGCGGATGGTTTCCTCGGGCTGCGGGTGGTGCGTGCCCTCTTCGATGCGCACGATCACCTGTTCGTCCCCGCTGCCCGATTGCAGGCGGCCGTAGACGAGCCGTTCTGCGCCCAGCAGCTCGACGGTCTCCACGCGCAGGTCCCAGCCGGTCTCGGCGATGTCGAGGTGCTCGGGGCGGATGCCCAGGATGGTGCCCTGCCGGCCGCCCGGCGCGTTCTTGAGCAGGTTCATCGGCGGCGAGCCGATGAAGCTCGCGACGAAGGTCGAGGCGGGCGCGTGGTAGACCTCCTCGGGCGTGCCGAACTGCTCCATCACGCCGCCGTTCATGACGATCATGCGCTGCGCGAGCGTCATGGCCTCGACCTGGTCGTGCGTGACGAACAGGCTGGTGATGCCGAGTTCGCGGTGCAGCTTCTGGATCTCCAGGCGGGTCTGCGCGCGCAGCTTGGCGTCGAGGTTGGAGAGCGGCTCGTCGAACAGGAACACCTGCGGCTGGCGCACGATGGCGCGGCCCATGGCCACGCGCTGGCGCTGGCCGCCCGAGAGTTCGCGCGGCTTGCGCTCCAGCAGGTGGCCGAGTTCGAGGATCTTCGCGGCCTTGTCCACGCGCGCGCGGATCTCTTCCTTGGGCACCTTGGCGATCTTCAGGCCATAGGCCATGTTCTCGAAGTTCGTCATGTGCGGGTAGAGCGCGTAGTTCTGGAACACCATGGCGATGTCGCGCTGTGCGGGTTCCAGGTCGTTGACCACGCGGTTGCCGATGGCGATCTCGCCGCCGGAGATTTCCTCCAGGCCGGCGACCATGCGCAGCAGCGTGGATTTGCCGCAGCCCGAGGGGCCGACGATGACGATGAATTCGCCATCGTGGATCTCGGCGCTCACGCCGTGGATGACCGGATTGGCCTTGGGGCCGACGCCATAGCGCTTGATGACGTTGCGCAGGGAAAGAGATGCCATGTCTGTCTGGGAATGGGGGGAGGGGTTGTCGGTGTCGCGTGCGGAGGGCGGGTGGCCGGGCTTATTTCTCGGTGTCCACCAGGCCCTTCACGAACCACTTCTGCATCAGGATCACGACGATGGCGGGTGGCAGCATCGCGAGGATGGCCGTGGCCATGACGATGTTCCACTCGTTCTGGCCGTCGCCGCCGGCGATCATGCGCTTGATGCCGATCACCACGGGGTACATGTCCTCGCTGGTGGTGGCCAGCAGCGGCCACAGGTACTGGTTCCAGCCGTAGATGAACTGGATCACGAACAGCGCCGCGATGGACGTGCGCGAGAGCGGCACGAGCACGTCCTTGAAGAAGCGCATGGGGCCCGCGCCATCGATGCGCGCGGCCTCCACGAGTTCGTCGGGCACCGTCAGGAAGAACTGGCGGAAGAGGAACGTGGCCGTGGCCGAGGCGATCAGCGGCACCGTGAGGCCGGCGTAGCTGTTGAGCATCCCCAGGTCCGACACCACCTGGTAGGTGGGCCCGATGCGCACTTCGACCGGCAGCATCAGGGTGATGAAGATCAGCCAGAAGCACAGGCCCTTGAAGGGGAACCGGAAGTAGACGATGGCGAAGGCCGACAGCAGCGAGATGGAGATCTTGCCGAAGGTGATGACCATCGCCGAGACGAAGCTCACCCACATCATCCGCGCCACGGGGGCGGTGGAGCCGGCACCCTGGTCGCGCCCGAAGAGCGCGGCGGAGTAGGTCTCCCAGAAATGGCTGCCCGGCAGCAGTGGCATGGGCGCCTGCACGATTTCCTGGGCGGTGTGCGTGGAGGCGACGAAGGCGAGGTAGAGCGGGAACGCCACGATGGCGACCCCCAGGACCATGATGAAGTGCGCGAGGATGCCGCGCGTGAGACTGCGTTCGACCATGTCAGTACTGCACTTTCTTTTCGACGTAGCGGAACTGCACCACGGTCAGCGCCACCACGATGAGCATCAGCACCACCGACTGCGCGGCCGAGCCGCCCAGGTCCATGGCCTTGAAGCCGTCGTAATACACCTTGTAGACGAGGATCGCGGTGTCCTTGCCGGGGCCGCCCTGCGTGGCGGCGTCCACGATGGCGAAGGTGTCGAAGAAGGCATACACCACGTTGATCACGAGCAGGAAGAAGGTGGTGGGCGAGAGCAGCGGGAACTGCACGCTCCAGAAGCGCCGCCACGGGCCCGCGCCATCGATGGAAGCAGCCTCGATCAGGGACTTCGGAATCGACTGCAGCCCTGCGAGGAAGAACAGGAAGTTGTAGGAAATCTGCTTCCAGACCGAGGCCATGACGATCAGCGTCATCGCGTGGCCGGAGTTCAGCAGGTGGTTCCAGTCGATGCCGAGCTTGCCCAGGCCATAGGCGACCACGCCGAGCGAGGGCGAGAACATGAACACCCAGAGCACGGCGGCCACCGCCGGCGCGACGGCGTAGGGCAGGATCAGCAGGGTCTTGTAGAACATCGCGCCGCGCACCACCCGGTCGGCGAACACCGCGAGCAGCAGCGACAGCGCGATGCCGCTGCCGGCCACGAGCACCGAGAAGAAGGCCGTGGTCTTGAAGGATTCCACGTAGCTCGGGTCGTTGAAGAGGTTCCTGAAATTCTCCAGCCCCACCCACTCGGTGGAGGTGCCGAAGGCGTCCTGCATCTGCAGCGACTGCACCAGCGCCTGGCTGGCCGGCCAGAAGAAGAAGACCAGGATGATGGCCATCTGCGGGGCGATGAGCAGCCACGGCAGCCAGGCGGATTTGAATCGAACGCGTTTTTCCATGATGGGGGCGATTGTCCCTTGCGTGCCATGCGCGCGGTTTCCTCGGAGGGATGCCGGCGACTGATGAAAAAACCCTCCCCGCGGGGCGGGGAGGGTCGTACGGACGCCGGAGCCGCGCGGCATGCCGCCCGCGGCCGCGTTCCGGCGGTGCTCAGCCCTTGTTGGCCTTCTGGAAGCGTTCCAGCTGCTCGTTGCCGCGCTTCACGATGGAGTCGAGGGCTTCCTTGGCGGTCTTCTTGCCGGACCAGACCTGTTCCAGCTCTTCGTCCTCGATGGCGCGGATCTGCACGTAGTTGCCCAGGCGGATGCCGCGGCTCTTGTCGGTGACCTTGCGGACCATCTGCGTCACGGCCACGTCGGTGCCGGGGTTCTCCTTGTAGAAGCCGGACTTCTCGGTCAGCTCATAGGCGGCCGTGGTCACCGGCAGGTAGCCCGTGCGCTTGTGGCTGGCCGACTGCACCTCGGGGGTGGAGATGAACTTGAAGAACGATGCCACGCCCTTGTATTCGGCGGGCTTCTTGCCGGCCATCACCCAGAGGCTGGCGCCGCCGATGACGGTGTTCTGCGGCGCGCCGGGCACATCGGGGTAGTAGGGCAGGGGAGCCAGGCCGTAGGCGAACTTGGCGTTCTTGGCCACGTTGCCGTAGAAGCCGGACGAGGTGTTGATCATGGCGCACTCGCCCGACACGAAGCTCGCCTCGGGCACGTTGCCGCGGCCCTTGTAGATGAACAGGCCCTGCTTGGCCATGTTGGCGAGGTTCTCGATGTGGCGCACGTGCAGCGGCGAATCCACCTTCAGGCGGGCGTCCAGGCCCTGCAGGCCGTTCGACTTGGAGGCGAACTCCACGTTGTGCCAGGCCGAGAAGCTCTCCACCTGCGTCCAGTTCTGCCAGGCGGTGGTGAACGGGCACTTGTGGCCGGAGGCCTTCAGCTTGGCTGCGGCGTTGACCACTTCGGGCCACGTCGAAGGCGCCTTGTCGGTGGGCAGGCCGGCGGCCTTGAACGCGTCCTTGTTGAAGTAGAAGATGGTGGTGGAGCTGTTGAACGGGAAGCTCAGCATCTGGCCGTTGGGGGCCGTGTAGTAGCCGGCCACCGCGGGGATGTAGACCTTGGGGTCGAACGGCACGCCCGCGTCCTGCATCACCTTGCCCACGGGCACCACGGCGCCCTTGCTGGCCATCATGGTGGCGGTGCCCACTTCGAACACCTGCAGGATGTGCGGGGCGTTGCCGGCGCGGAAGGCCGCGATCGACGCCGTCATGGATTCGTCATAGGTGCCCTCGTAGGTGGGCACGATCTTGTAGTCCTTCTGGCTTTCGTTGAACTGGCGGGCCAGGTCGTTCACCCATTCGCCGTTGACGGCCGTCATCGAGTGCCACCACTGGATCTCGGTCTGGGCCTGCGCGGAGACGCAGACGGTGGCGGCAATGGCGGCGGTCAGCGCCAGGTGCTTGAAATGCATGGAAACTCCTCAAAGAATGGCGGATGCAAAAGCGGCGCATGGTATGCGTCGTTCATGTCATCGGTATGTCGTTGTCGCATACATGGGCGGTTCCGCAGATCGGGAACTTCCCGGGGCGGGCGAGGCAGGCAAAGCGGAATTGTGACAATTCTGTGACGCGGTCAGGCCTTTGCGCGTCACCTGCATGACGGACATTCCGCACCGTGGTGCGGTAGGCGCCCCCGCAGCAGGGTTTTTTCCCATTGCACAATGGCATGCGATCTGCGAAAGCAGCACGCACCTGGGCCCCGATTCGCGGCGCACCCCAGGCCCTCTTCCCGCTCTTCCCTTCTTCTTTGTTGTTCCATGACCAAGACCTCCCTGGATAAAAGCAAGATCAAATTCCTCCTGCTGGAGGGCGTGCACCCGTCCGCGCTCGACGTGCTGCGCGGCGCGGGCTACACCCAGATCGAGGCCCTGACCGGTGCGCTGGACGGGGAGGAACTCCAGCGCAAGATCGCGGACGTGCATTTCCTGGGCATCCGCTCGCGCACCCAGCTCACGGCCGACGTGTTCGAGCACGCCCACAAGCTGGTCGCCGTGGGCGCCTTCTGCATCGGCACCAACCAGATCGACCTGAACGCCGCGCGCGAGCGCGGCATCGCGGTGTTCAACGCGCCGTATTCCAATACCCGTTCCGTGGCCGAGCTGGTGCTGGCCGAGGCCATCCTGCTGCTGCGCGGCGTGCCCGAGAAGAACGCCGTGGCCCACCGCGGCGGCTGGCTCAAGAGCGCCGACAACGCCTACGAGATCCGCGGCAAGACCCTGGGCATCGTGGGCTACGGCTCCATCGGCACGCAGCTCTCGGTGCTGGCCGAGTCGCTCGGCATGCACGTCGTCTTCCACGACGTGGTCAGCAAGCTGCCGCTGGGCAACGCGCGCCAGGCGCCTTCGCTGCATTCGCTGCTGGAGCAGAGCGACATCGTCACGCTGCACGTGCCCGAACTGCCGTCCACGCAATGGATGATCGGCCCCGAGGAGCTGGCCGCTATGAAGCAGGGCGCCATCCTCATCAATGCCGCGCGCGGCACGGTGGTGCGCATCGAGGCGCTGGCCGAGGCCCTGCGCGCCCGGAAGCTGCTGGGCGCCGCCATCGACGTCTTCCCGGTGGAGCCGCGCAGCAACAAGGACGAGTTCGTCTCGCCGCTGCGCGGGCTGGACAACGTCATCCTCACGCCGCACATCGGCGGCTCCACCATGGAGGCGCAGGCCAACATCGGGCTCGAAGTGGCCGAGAAGCTCGTCAAGTACAGCGACAACGGTACCTCCACCTCGTCGGTGAACTTCCCCGAGGTGGCGCTGCCCGCCCACCCGGGCAAGCACCGGCTGCTGCACATCCACCGCAACGTGCCGGGTGTGCTGTCGCAGATCAACCAGATCTTCTCGGACAACCAGATCAACATCGCCGCGCAGTACCTGCAGACCAACGACAAGGTGGGCTACGTGGTGATCGACATCGATGCCCAGTCGTCCGAACTGGCGCAGGACAAGCTCGCGCAGGTGCCGGGCACCATCCGCAGCCGCGTGCTGTTCTGACGCCCCGGCAGGGTGCCGCGCACCGGCCATTCCCGGCGCGCGGGGGATTGCCGGCCGCGGCCGGCGGCGCTCCGGGCGCTGGCGTAAAATCGCCGGCCCCGAGGCACGAGGGCGCGCCGCCAGCGCCCGACCCAGGTCCACCCCATGAATGTTCCGATAGCGCTGGCCGCCCTGCAGGCCCAGGCCGCAGAGCCCACTCGCCTGCGCGAGATTCCCTATAACTACACCTCGTTTTCCGACCGGGAAATCGTCATCCGCCTGCTGGGCGCCCCCTCCTGGGACGTGCTGGACCAGCTGCGCCGGGAGCGCCGCACGGGCCGATCCGCCCGCATGCTCTACGAGGTGCTGGGCGACATCTGGGTGGTGCAGCGCAACCCCTACCTGCAGGACGACCTGCTGGACAACCCCGACCGCCGCAAGCTGCTGGTCGAAGCCCTGCAGCACCGCCTGACCGAGATCCAGAAGCGCCGCACGCCCGGCGACGATGCCGAGCGCGGCCGGCTCGTGGGCCAGCTCGTCGAGTCCGCGCGCGGCGCCATCGCGCGCTTCGATGCCGCTTTCGTGGAGGCCGCCCAGTTGCGCCGCAGCGTGCAGCGCCGCCTGGGCCGCCTGACGGCCCGGGACAACATCAAGTTCGACGGGCTCTCGCGCGTCTCCCACGTGACCGACGCGACCGACTGGCGCATCGAATACCCGTTCGTGGTGCTCACGCCCGACTCCGAGGCCGAGATGGCCCAGATCGTCAAGGCGTGCATCGAGCTGGAGCTCACCATCATCCCGCGCGGGGGCGGCACCGGCTACACGGGCGGCGCCATCCCGCTCACGTGGCGCAGCGCGGTCATCAACACCGAGAAGCTCGAAGCGATGACCGAGGTCGAGCCGGTGCGGCTGCCCGGCCTGGACGGCGAGTTCCCCACGATCTGGACCGAGGCCGGCGTCGTCACGCAGCGCGTGGCCGATGCGGCCGAGCGCGCCGGCTACGTGTTCGCCGTGGACCCCACCAGCGCCGAGGCCTCGTGCATCGGCGGCAACATCGCCATGAACGCGGGCGGCAAGAAGGCGGTGCTCTGGGGCACGGCGCTGGACAACCTCGCGTCCTGGCGCATGGTCACGCCCGAGGCCGAATGGCTGGAGGTCACGCGCGTGGGCCACAACCTCGGCAAGATCCACGATGCCGAGGTGGCCAGCTTCGACCTGCAGTATTTCGCCGCGGACGGCAAGACGCCGCTGCGCACCGAGCGGCTGGACATTCCCGGCAAGACCTTCCGCAAGGAAGGCCTGGGCAAGGATGTGACGGACAAATTCCTCTCCGGCCTGCCGGGCATCCAGAAGGAAGGCTGCGACGGCCTCATCACCAGCGCGCGCTGGATCGTGCACCGCATGCCGGAGCACACGCGCACGGTCTGCCTGGAGTTCTTCGGCAACGCCAAGGACGCGGTGCCGAGCATCGTCGAGATCAAGGACTTCATGTTCGCCGAGGCGGGCCGCTCCGGTGTGCTGCTGGCGGGGCTGGAGCATCTGGACGACCGCTACCTCAAGGCCGTCGGCTACGCCACCAAGAGCAAGAAGCACGGCGGCCTGCCCAAGATGGTGCTCTTCGGCGACATCGCGGGCGATGACGCCGACGCGGTGGCGCGCGCGACCAGCGAGGTGGTGCGCATCGCCAACTCGCGCTCGGGCGAAGGCTTCATCGCCATCAGCCCCGAGGCGCGCAAGAAGTTCTGGCTCGACCGCAAGCGCACGGCGGCCATCAGCCGACACACCAACGCCTTCAAGATCAACGAAGACGTGGTGATCCCGCTGCCGCGCATGGCCGAGTACACCGACGGCATCGAGCGCATCAACATCGAGCTCAGCCTGCGCAACAAGATCGCGCTGTGCGACGCGCTGGAAGACTTCTTCCTGCGCGGCAACCTGCCGCTGGGCCGGCAGGACGATGCGCACGAGATCCCGTCTGCCGAGTTGCTCGAAGACCGGGTGGCGCAGGCCGTGGCGCTGGTGGGCGAGGTGCGCGATCTGTGGGCCGGCTGGCTGCGCGATGTCGCCACGCTGTTCCCGCAGTTGCAGGACCACACGCTGCGCGCGAGCTGGAAGACCCAGCTGCGCGAACCGCTCGGCAAGATCTTCGCGGGCGCGGCCTTCCAGCCGCTCATGGCCGAGGCGGCGGCCGTCCACCAGCGCGTGCTCAAGGGCCGCGTCTGGGTGGCGCTGCACATGCACGCGGGCGACGGCAACGTGCACACCAACCTTCCGGTGAACAGCGACGACTACCAGATGCTGCAGACGGCCCACGAGGCGGTGGCGCGCATCATGGTGCTGGCGCGCAGCCTGGGCGGGGTGATCTCGGGCGAGCACGGCATCGGCATCACCAAGCTCGAATTCCTGACCGACGAAGAGCTGCAGCCCTTCGCCGACTACAAGCGCCGCGTGGACCCGCAGGGCCGTTTCAACAAAGGCAAGTTGCTGCGAAATCAGGAGCAAGAAACGCAGCAGAATCGGCGGCATGGAGGCGATTTGGCTTCCGATGCCGGGCGCGAGGCGCTGCGGGCGGCCGACCTGACCAATGCCTACACGCCGAGCTTCGGCCTCATGGGGCACGAGTCGCTCATCATGCAGCAGAGCGACATCGGCGCCATCGCCGATTCGGTCAAGGACTGCCTGCGCTGCGGCAAGTGCAAGCCCGTGTGCGCCACGCACGTGCCGCGCGCCAGCCTGCTCTACAGCCCGCGCAACAAGATCCTGGCGACCTCGCTGCTGGTCGAGGCCTTCCTCTATGAGGAGCAGACGCGCCGCGGCGTCTCGATCAAGCACTGGCAGGAGTTCGAGGACGTGGCCGACCACTGCACCGTCTGCCACAAGTGCTACACGCCGTGCCCGGTCAAGATCGACTTCGGCGACGTGACCATGAACATGCGCAACCTGCTGCGCAAGATGGGCAAGAAGAGCTTCCGTCCCGGCAATAAGGTGGCGATGGCGATGCTGAACGCCACCAACCCGGACACCATCAAGTTCATGCGCTCGGCCATGGTGGACGTGGGCTTCAAGGCCCAGCGCGCCGTGGTCGACCTGCTGCGCGCCGTGGGCCGGCGCCAGACCGCGCACCCACCCGCCACCGTGGGCACTGCGCCCGTGAAGGAGCAGGTGATCCATTTCGTGAACAAGAAGCTGCCGGGCGGCCTGCCCAAGAAGACCGCGCGCGCGCTGCTGGACATCGAGGACAAGAACTACGTGCCCATCATCCGCAACCCGGCCGCCACCACGGCCGAGACGGAGGCGGTCTTCTACTTCCCCGGCTGCGGCTCCGAGCGCCTCTTCAGCCAGGTGGGCCTGGCCACGCAGGCCATGCTCTGGCATGCCGGCGTGCAGACCGTGCTGCCGCCGGGCTACCTGTGCTGCGGCTACCCGCAGCGCGGCAGCGGGCAGTTCGACCGCGCCGAGCAGATGATCACCGACAACCGGGTGCTCTTCCACCGCGTGGCCAACACGCTCAACTACCTGGACATCAAGACCGTGGTGGTGAGCTGCGGCACCTGCTACGACCAGCTGCAGGGCTACCAGTTCGACAAGATCTTCCCGGGCTGCCGGATCATCGACATCCACGAATACCTGCTCGAGAAGGGCATCACGCTGCAGGGCAAGGGCGCCTACCTCTACCACGAGCCCTGCCACAACCCGATGAAGCTGCAGGATTCGGTCAAGACCGTGAAAGCGCTCGTCGGCCCGCAGGTCACCAAGAGCGAGCGCTGCTGCGGCGAATCCGGCACGCTGGGCGTGACCCGGCCCGACATCTCCACGCAGGTGCGGTTCCGCAAGGAGCAGGAGATCAGGAAGGGTGAAGCCGCCCTGCGCGCGAGCGGCGCCGTGGCCCCGCAGGACAACGTGAAGATCCTCACGAGCTGCCCGAGCTGCCTGCAGGGCCTGAACCGCTACCAGGACGACCTGCAGAACGGGCTGCTGGAGGCCGACTACATCGTCGTCGAGATGGCGCGCGAGATCCTCGGCGAGAACTGGCTGCCCGAGTACGTGCAGCGTGCCAACGCGGGCGGCATCGAACGGGTGCTGGTCTGATGGCCACGGCCTGTCCCCTGTGCAGCGGCGATGGCGGCGTGCTGGTGTGGCGCGGTGAACGCCTGCGCGTGATCCGCGCCGACGAGCCGGGCTTTCCCGCGTTCTACCGCGTCATCTGGAACGCGCATGTGGCGGAGTTCTCCGACCTCTCCGCGCCCGATCGGCTGCTGTGCATGGATGCGGTCGTGGCCGTGGAGCATGCGCTGCGCACGCATCTGCAGCCGCAGAAGATCAACCTGGCGGCCCTCGGCAACATGGTGCCGCACCTGCACTGGCACGTGATCGCCCGCTTCGCCTGGGACAGCCACTTCCCGTCGCCGGTGTGGGCGGCCGCGGTCCGCGAGCGCTCTCCCGCGCAGGAGCAGGAGGAAATCCTGTCCCGGCGCGACCGGATGGAAGGCGCCCTGCGCGAACACCTGGACCGGCTCGTCTGAGCCGTGCCCGCGGGCACGGTGGGGCGATCGGCCGCGCAGCACAATCGCGGCGCACCGCTTTCGCTGGGCGTCGCTTCGTTTTCTTCTTTCTTCCCACCGCATTCGCCGAGGACTGCCATGGCCGGCCTGAAACCCGACACCCCGCTGCCGCAATCGCTCACCGCACACGGCGCCTCGCGCGTGCTGGAGGTCGTTTTCTCCGACGGCGCGGCGTTCCGCATCCCGTTCGAGCTGATGCGCGTCTATTCGCCTTCGGCCGAAGTGCAGGGGCATGGCCCGGGGCAGGAAGTGCTGCAGACCGGCAAGCGCGACGTCACCATCACCGCCATCGAGGCCGTGGGCCACTATGCGATCCGGCCGACGTTCTCGGACGGCCACGACACCGGCATCTTCTCGTGGGACTGGCTCTATGAACTGGGCCAGCGGCAGGAGGCGCTGTGGGCGCAATATGCCGAGCGCCTGGCGCTCGCCGGTGCCGATCGCGATGCGCCCATGCCCGCGGCGCGCCGCGGCGGCGGCGGCGCTTCGCACGGGGGCTGCGGCGGGCATTGAGGGCGCGCCGCGGCCCCGTGCGGGCGCGTTCCGTCATCCAATCGCCACACATGCCCCAGGCGGTTGCGGGGTTGTCGCTGTACGCCGCGGGTGGCGGCGCTTTAGCATCGCGGCATGAGCACCACCCATTTTGGATTCCAGTCGGTCGATGAGAAGGACAAGGCACGCCGCGTGCGCGGCGTGTTCGATTCCGTGGCCTCGAAGTACGACCTCATGAACGACCTCATGTCCGGCGGGCTGCACCGGGCATGGAAGGCCTACACCGTGATGGTTGCCAACCTGCGCGAGGGGCAGCAGGTGCTCGACATCGCTGGCGGCACGGGCGATCTCTCGAAGGCCTTCGCGAAGAAAGTCGGGCCTTCGGGCACCGTGGTCCACACCGACATCAACGAAGCCATGCTGCGCGTGGGCCGGGACCGGCTCATCGACGAAGGCGCCGTGCTGCCCACGCTGGTCTGCGATGCGGAGCACCTGCCGTTTCCCGACAACCATTTCGATGTGGTGAGCGTGGCCTTCGGACTGCGCAACATGACGCACAAGGACGTGGCCATCGCCGAGATGTGCCGTGTGCTCAAGCCCCGCGGCCGGCTGCTGGTGCTGGAGTTCTCGCAGGTCGCGAAGCCGCTGCGCAAGCCCTATGACTGGTATTCCTTCAAGGTGCTGCCCCGCCTGGGCAAGCTCGTGGCCGGTGACGACACGAGCTACCGCTACCTTGCCGAATCGATCCGCATGCATCCCGGCCAGGAGGAGCTCAAAGCCCTCATGCAGAAAAATGGCTTTGGGCATGTGGACTATCACAACATGACGGGCGGTATCGTGGCCCTGCATGTTGGAATCAAGTGCTGAGCTGGACGTCGGACGGCTTTCGATAACTAAATGGAGATGACATGATGAAACTCTGGTCTGTGGCTTTGGTGGCGATGCTGGCGGTGGTCCATCTGGACGCCGATGCGCGCCGCATGGGCGGCGGCAAGTCGGTTGGCAAGCAGTCGAGCAACGTGACGCAGCGCGAGGCCAGCCCACCGGCTGCGCCGGCCGCGCCCGCGCAGAACGCCAACAACGCAGCCGCCGCCAAGCCGGCCGCTGCGCCGAATGCGGCCGCTGCCGCAGCGCCCAAGAAGCCCTGGGGCGCCATGCTGGGCGGCCTCGCCGCCGGCCTGGGGCTCGCCTGGCTGGCCCACTCCCTGGGCCTGGGCGAGGCGTTCGGCCAGTTCCTGCTGATCGCCCTGCTGGCGCTGGTGGCCTTCGCCGTGATCGGCATGGTGCTGCGTTCCCGCAAGCCTGCCGGCGCTTCCGCCGGTGGCGCGCCCTTCGCCTTCCAGGGCGCAGGCGCCGGGGCCGGGTCGGTGTCGCCCGCGCAGGCTCCCATGCCCCGCCAGTACAGCCCGCAGAACGTGGGCAACGATGCGTCCGCCCGCCCGTTCGAGCGGGGCGGCATGGCCTTCGATGCCTCGCGCACGGCCGGTGCCGGCAGCGGCGTGGTGATCGGCTCGGCGGTTGCCGGAGCGCAGGGCTGGAGCGTTCCGGCCGACTTCGACACCGATGCCTTCCTGGCTGCGGCCAAGCGCAACTTCGTGACCCTGCAGGCCGCCTGGGATCGCTCGGACATCGACACGCTGCGCTCCATGATGACCGACAGCATGGTCGGCGAGATCCGCACCCAGCTCAGCGAGCGCGAATCGCTGCGCGGCGCCAACCAGCCCAACCACACCGACGTGGTGATGCTGGAGGCGCAGCTCTTGGGCATCGAGGACCTGGGCGACGGCTACATGGCCAGCGTCGAGTTCTCCGGAATGATCCGCGAGGAGCTGTCCGCCGGCCCCAGCCCCTTCCGCGAGGTCTGGAACATGACCAAGCCCAAGAGCGGCGCCAGCGGCTGGCTGGTGGCAGGCGTCCAGGCCCTGCAATGACGGGCCGCGCGGCCTGCCTGGCGCAGGCCGCGGCTTTTTCCGCAATGGCGCGGGGTGCGTACGGATAAGCTTTCGGGCACCCTGGCCAGTTCGGGGAATAATCGGGGACTATGGCAGCACCACAGTCCCCTTTTTCGTTTCTGGACGGGCTCTTCGAGCGCGTGACCAGCGGCCCCCAGCCCCCGCAATGGCTGGTGCATGAGGTGCAGCACCGGCTCGTGCTGTTCATCAACCACGTGCTCATGCAGGAACCCGAGGCCATGGACCGGCTGGTGCGCCAGAGCGGCAGCGTGGCGCGGGTGCAGTGGCGCATCTATTCCATGGCGCTGCGCGTGACGCCCGCCGGACTGTTCGACCTGGCCGGCGAAGCCGCCGTGCCGGACCTCCGCGTCGAGATCACCGATACCTCTCCGCTCTCGCTGGCCCAGGCGGCCCTGCGCGGCGACAAACCCTCCATCCGCATCGAAGGCGACGTCCAGCTGGCGGCCGAGATCCAGTGGCTCGTGGACCATGTGCGCTGGGATCTCGAGGAAGACCTGGCGCGTGTGCTGGGCGACGCCCCTGCCCATGCGATCGGCACGGCCGCGCGTCGCGTGGCGCAGGCGCTCAAGCAGTTCGTGGGCGCGCGCATGGCGGGGCGTGCCGCTCCCGGCGCCGCGCAGGCCGCGCCCGGCCCCGACCACGGCGCCCCATGAGCCGGCTCTTTCGCGGCGTCACCATCGTCTGGGTGGTGCTGCGCTATGGCCTCGACGAACTGGTCCTGACGAGCTTCCGCAAGCCGTGGCTGCGGTTGCTGGCGCGCGTCGTGTCCGTGGGCCGGCGGCTGGATGCGCCGCGCGGCCAGCGCCTGCGCGAAGCCCTGGAGCGCCTGGGCCCGATCTTCGTGAAGTTCGGGCAGGTGCTCTCCACGCGCCGCGATTTGCTGCCGCCCGACATCGCCAACGAACTGGCCCTGCTGCAGGACCGCGTGCCCCCGTTCGATCCGAACGTGGCGGTCGCCACCATCGAGCGCGCCTTCCGCCGCCCGATCGGTGAGGTTTTCGTGTCGTTCGACCGCGTGCCCATCGCCAGCGCTTCCATCGCCCAGGTGCATTTCGCCGTGGTGCGGGACCGGCATGGCGTGGAGCGCGAAGTGGCCGTGAAGGTGCTGCGCCCGGGCATGCTGCCGGTGATCGACAACGACCTGGGCCTCATGCGCATGATGGCCGGCTGGGTGGAAAGCCTCTCGGCCGACGGCAAGCGCCTCAAGCCCCGGCAGGTAGTGGCCGAGTTCGACAACTACCTGCACGACGAGCTGGACCTGGTCCGCGAGGCCGCCAACGCCGCGCAGCTGCGCCGCAACATGGAAGGCCTGGGGCTGGTGCGCATTCCCGAGATCGTCTGGGACTTCTGCCATCCCGAGGTGCTGGTGATGGAGCGCATGAAGGGCGTGCCCATCAGCCAGATCGAGCGCTTGCGCGAGGCCGGCGTGGACATTCCCCAGCTCGCTCGCGATGGCGTCACGATCTTCTTCACGCAGGTGTTCCGCGATGGCTTCTTCCATGCGGACATGCACCCGGGCAACATCCAGGTGAGCCTGGAGCCGGGCTCCTTCGGCCGGTATATCTCGCTGGATTTCGGCATCGTGGGCTCGCTCACGGAGTTCGACAAGGAATACCTCGCGCAGAACTTCACGGCCTTCTTCCGCCGCGACTACAAGCGCGTGGCCGAACTGCACGTCGAAAGCGGCTGGGTGCCTGCCGACACGCGCATCAATGAGCTGGAGTCGGCCATCCGTGCCGTCTGCGAGCCGTACTTCGACCGGCCGCTCAAGGAAATCTCGCTGGGCATGGTGCTCATGCGGCTCTTCCAGACCTCGCGCCGTTTCCACGTGGAGATCCAGCCGCAGCTCGTCCTGTTGCAGAAGACGCTGCTGAACATCGAGGGGCTGGGCCGCCAGCTCGACCCCGAACTCGATCTCTGGAGCACCGCCAAGCCGTTCCTCGAGAAGTGGATGCTCGACCAGATGGGCCCGCAGCGCCTCTGGCGCGAGATGAAGGCGGAGGCCCCGCATTTCGCCAAGATGCTTCCCGAGCTGCCGCGGCTGCTGCACGACTACCTGCGCAACAAGCCGCAGGACCATCGGCGCGAGCTGGCCGAACTGCTGGCGGAGCAACGGCGCACCAACCGGCTGCTGCAGAGCCTGCTGTATGGCGGCCTCGGGTTCGTTCTGGGGCTGCTGGCGCTGCAGTTCCTGATCCGCTTCAGGTTCTACTGACGCGCGCCCGCACGCCGGCCTTTCTTTCTTCGTTTTCTTTTCCGCAATCCATCACTTCGCGACATCGAGGAGCGTGCCGTGCTGCTGACCCTGGTCATCGTCTATCTGCTGATCACCATCGCCATCGGGCTGGTGGCCGCCAAGCGCGTGAAGAACGCGGCGGATTTCGCCATCGCGGGCCGGCACCTGCCGCTCTACATGATCATCACCACCACGTTCGCGACCTGGTTCGGGTCGGAGACGGTGCTGGGCATACCCGCGAAGTTCATCGAGGGTGGCCTGGGCAACGTGGTGGAAGACCCGTTTGGTGCCGGCTTCTGCCTGATCCTGGTGGGGCTGTTCTTCGCCGCCAAGCTCTACCGCATGACGCTGCTGACCATCAGCGACTACTACCGCGAGCGCTACGGCCGCGCGGTGGAGATCATCTGCTCGCTCATCATCATGCTGAGCTATCTGGGCTGGGTGGCGGCGCAGGTCACGGCGCTGGGGCTGGTGTTCAACCTGCTGTCCGGCGGCGCGGTGAGCATGCCCGTGGGCATGACGATCGGCGTGGTCTCCATCCTGGCCTACACGCTGTTCGGCGGCATGTGGTCGGTGGCCGTGACCGACTTCATCCAGATGATCATCCTCGTGGTGGGCCTGGCCGTCATCGCGGTGTTCGCGGGCCAGATGGCGGGCGGTGCCGACAAGGTGATCGACTTCGCCGCGAGCCGCGATCTGTTCCGCTTCCTGCCGGAGCCGAAGTTCCATGACGTGGTGTTCTTCATCGCGGCCGGCATCACCATGATGTTCGGCTCGATCCCGCAGCAGGACGTGTTCCAGCGCGTGATGTCCGCCAACAACATCCACGCCGCGACGCGCGGGCCCGTCATCGGCGGCATCTGCTACATCCTGTTCGCGTTCGTCCCGATGTTCCTGGTGGCCAGCGCACTGCTGATCATGCCCAGCGAGACGGCTGCGCTGCTCAAGGACGATCCGCAGAAGGTGCTCCCCACGCTGGTGCTCGAGAAGATGCCTTTCGTGATGCAGGTGCTCTTCTTCGGTGCGCTGCTGTCGGCGCTGAAGTCCACGGCCTCGGCCACGCTGCTGGCGCCCAGCGTCACCTTCACCGAGAACATCTGGCGCCAGTTCCGCCCCTCGGTCTCCGACCGCGAGCACCTGCGCACCATGCGCATCAGCACGCTGGTCTTCAGCCTGCTCGTGCTGGCCTATTCGATCCGCATGCAGGGCACCTCCATCTACGAACTGGTTTCGGGGGCGTACCAGGTGCCGCTCGTGGGGGCTTTCGTTCCGCTGGTGTTCGGCCTCTACTGGAAGCGGGCCACCACGCAGGGCGCGCTTTGCGCCATCGTCCTGGGGCTGGGCTTCTGGCTTGCGTTCATCGCGCTGCCGATCGGCGCCGTGTTCCCGGCGCAACTGGCCGGTGTGCTGGCCGCCGCGGCTGGCATGGTGGCCGGTTCGCTCGCGCCGCAATGGCTGGGCAACCGGCATGGATCGCACCACCGCGTCGTGGCAGCGGAGTGACCCCGGGCCCCGCGGAGGCGCAGGCAGGCGGGCGCCGGCAAGGCGCCGGGCACGCCTGCCTATAATTGAAGGTTTTGCAAACCCTTCTTTGCGCTTCGAAGAGCCCGGTAAAAATGCCTATCTATGCCTATAAATGCGGCGCCTGCGGCCATGCCAAGGATGTGCTGCAGAAGATGTCCGACACCCCCCTCACGGTCTGCCCCGCCTGCGGCGCCGAAGCCTTTTCCAAGCAGGTCACGGCGGCAGGCTTCCAGCTCAAGGGCTCGGGCTGGTACGTGACCGATTTCCGCGGCGGCAACAGCGCTGCAGCCCCGGCACCGGCGGCCGACAGCGCTGCGGCAGCGCCTGCGGCGGCTCCGGCGCCTGCCGGTGCCGCGGCACCCGCGCCGGCCGCGGCCCCCGCTTCCTCCGCCGCGGCCCCGGCCGCTCCTTCGTCCAAGAGCTGAACGCCGTTCGATGTCCGCTTTGCGCAAATGGCTGTTCACGGGTCTGCTGGTGATCGTGCCCGGCGTGATCACCGCCTGGGTCCTGCACTGGATCATCAGCACGCTCGACCAGACCCTGCAGATCCTCCCGGAGAACTGGCAGCCCGACCGGCTGCTGGGCTTCCACATCCCCGGCTTCGGCGTGCTGCTCACGTTCGCCATCCTGCTCACCGTGGGTGCGCTGGCGAGCAACTTCGCCGGCCGCAAGCTGGTGGAGTGGGGCGACCGGCTCGTGAGCCGCATCCCCGTGGTGCGCTCGATCTATTCGAGCGTGAAGCAGGTGTCGGACACGCTGTTCTCCGAAAGCGGCAATGCCTTCCGCACCGCCGTGCTCGTGCAGTGGCCGCGCGAAGGCGTCTGGACCGTGGCCTTCATCACCGGCACGCCCAGCGGTGAAGTCGCCGCCTACCTGCGGGATGGTTACGTCAGCGTGTACGTGCCGACCACGCCCAACCCCACCGGCGGCTATTTCGTGATCCTGCGCAAGAGCGACTGCATCGAACTCGACATGACCGTCGATGCCGCGCTGAAGTACATCGTGTCGATGGGCGTGGTGGCTCCGCCGGACCCCGTGCTCAACGAACCCAAGTAGAAAATCCTCCCACCGCGCCGCGCCCCGGCTCCGGCGCGTGGAACCCGTCCCCCAGTCGCGCCCCTTGCGGCGCAGGAAG
The DNA here is from genome assembly GCF_028069655.1 of Acidovorax sp. NCPPB 4044. Classification (NCBI taxonomy): domain Bacteria; kingdom Pseudomonadati; phylum Pseudomonadota; class Betaproteobacteria; order Burkholderiales; family Comamonadaceae; genus Acidovorax; species Acidovorax sp. NCPPB 4044. The sequence goes on along the minus strand of NZ_JAMCOS010000001.1, from coordinate 3,381,462 downwards.
AATCTCCGATGGCCATGCGTTCCCACTATTGCGGTCTCGTCACCGAAGCCCTGATGGGCCAAACCGTCACCCTCGCGGGCTGGGTGAACCGCCGCCGCGACCATGGCGGCGTGATCTTCATCGACCTGCGCGACCGCGAAGGCAACGTGCAGGTGGTGTGCGACCCCGACCGTGCGGAGATGTTCAAGACGGCCGAGGACGTGCGCAACGAGTTCTGCGTGCAGATCAAGGGCCTGGTGCGCGCGCGCCCCGAGGGCACCACCAACGACAGCCTCAAGAGCGGCAAGATCGAAGTGCTGTGCCATGAGCTGAACGTGCTCAACCCCTCGGTCACGCCGCCGTTCCAGATCGACGACGAGAACCTCTCGGAAACCACGCGCCTCACGCACCGCGTGCTGGACCTGCGCCGCCCCTACATGCAGCGCAACCTGATGCTGCGCTACAAGACGGCGATCCAGGTGCGCAACTTCCTCGACAAGGAAGGCTTCATCGACATCGAGACCCCCATGCTCGGCAAGAGCACGCCCGAAGGCGCGCGCGATTACCTCGTGCCCAGCCGCGTGCACGACGGCCAGTTCTTCGCGCTGCCGCAATCGCCGCAGCTCTACAAGCAGATGCTGATGGTGGCGGGTTACGACCGCTACTACCAGATCACCAAGTGCTTCCGCGACGAGGATCTGCGCGCCGACCGCCAGCCCGAGTTCACGCAGATCGACTGCGAGACCTCCTTCCTCGGCGAGGAAGAGATCCGCGCGATCTTCCAGCGCATGATCACCGAGGTGTTCAAGACCCAGCTGGACGTGGACCTGGGTGAGTTCCCCATCATGACCTACCAGGATGCCGCCTACCGCTTCGGCTCCGACAAGCCCGACCTGCGCGTGAAGCTGGAGTTCACCGAACTCACCGAGGTCATGAAGGATGTGGACTTCAAGGTCTTCTCCGGCGCCGCGAACATGCAAGGCGGCCGCGTGGTGGCGCTGCGCGTGCCCGGCGGCGCGCGCGAAACCGGCGGCCTCTCGCGCGGCGAGATCGATGCCTACACCGAGTTCGTGAAGATCTACGGCGCCAAGGGCCTGGCCTACATCAAGGTCAACGAACTGGCCAAGGGGCGCGACGGACTGCAGTCGCCCATCGTGAAGAACATCCACGATGCCGCCATCGCCGAGATCCTCCAGCGCACCGGCGCACAGGACGGCGACCTGCTGTTCTTCGGCGCCGACAAGATCAAGGTCGTCAACGACGCCATCGGCGCGCTGCGCCTGAAGATCGGCCACAGCGAGTTCGGCAAGAAGAACGGCCTGTTCGAGAACGTCTGGGCACCCCTCTGGGTGGTGGATTTCCCGATGTTCGAATACGACGAGGACGACGCACGCTGGGTCGCGGTGCACCACCCGTTCACCAGCCCCAAGGACGGCCATGAAGACCTCATGGACACCGACCCAGGCCGCTGCCTCGCCAAGGCCTACGACATGGTGCTGAACGGCTGGGAACTGGGCGGCGGCTCGGTGCGGATCCACCGCGCCGACGTGCAGAGCAAGGTGTTCACGGCCCTCAAGCTCACGCCCGAGGACGCCCGCGCCAAGTTCGGCTACCTGCTGGATGCGCTCCAGTACGGCGCGCCACCGCATGGCGGCCTGGCCTTCGGCCTCGACCGCCTCATCACGCTGATGACGGGCGCCGAGTCGATCCGCGACGTGATCGCTTTCCCCAAGACGCAGCGCGCGCAGGACCTGCTCACGCAGGCGCCCAGCCCGGTGGACGAAAAGCAGTTGCGCGAGCTGCACATCCGCCTGCGCAACCTGGACGCCGCCAAGACCGCCTGACCGTGGCAACGGCATCCCGCCGGTGGAGTTTTCATGGCAGAGGCCTTCCGGGCTTCTGCCATTTTTCATGGAAGGGGCTTTTCCCATGCGGATGGACCGGAAGTTGATGGTGGTCGGGATCGCAGCGCTGGCGCTGGCCGCCTGTGGCGAGAAGAAAACCGAACTGGGGCAGGGGGGCTCGGTGGTCAGCGGCTCGGCCGGGCCGCAGGGCGCGCAGAACGCCGCGCGCGAACTGGTGCGCTGCGAGGCCCCGGTCGCCACGCTGGCCTTGGCCGAGAACCCGAACGGCTACGTGATGGGGTCGGGCTACCAGCTGCCCGCCTCGCCCGTGCCCCTCGTCAAGCTGCTGGCCCAGCAAAGCGGCTGTTTCCGCGTCGTGGACCGGGCCGCCGGGCTGCGCGGCACGGTACAGGAGCAGGACCTGCGCGACGCAGGCGTGCTGCGCAAGGACACCACGGTCCACAAGGGCCGCGGCTACGAGGCGCAGTACACGCTCACGCCGAGCCTCACCTTCAGCGAGCAGAACGCAGGGCGGGGCATCGGCGGCATCCTGGCGATGATTCCGGTGCTGCGCGACATGGTCGGTCTCATCGGCCTTGCGGAGCAGGTGAAGCTCAAGGAAGCGCAGACCGCGCTGCTGCTGTCGGACAACGAAACCACGGAGCAGGTCGCCGCGGCCACCGGCTCGGCCCGCACGACCGATCTGGGCGTGGGCGGCCTCGTGCTGGGCCGCCTGGGCGGTGGCGCGGGTGCCGGCTGGAGCAACACCAACGAAGGCAAGGTGATCGCCGCCGCTTTCCTGGATGCCCACAACCAGCTCGTGACGCAGGTGCGTGCGCTGCAGGCCAAGGACATGCCGCCACCCGTGGCAACGAAGAAGCCGCCGGCCGGCTGATCGGCCGGGAGGGCACGGTGGGCCCTCCAGGGTGCGTGCGGGCCCGCGGCCCGGCAGCAGGGTTTGCAGGGAATGCGCGGGCGTAAAATTTGCTTACATTCTTGCGGCCATTTGCCGTTTTTTTCCGGCGGGCTGCTTTTCCTGGGAGTTCCGCACCGTGTCTTCATCCACCACCCTGTCCGCCGAGGAATGGCTGCGCTATATGCCCACCGCGCAGCAGCAGCGGCAGGAATTGCGGCTTGTCGAAGGCGCCTGGGACCACCTCGCGCTGCTGTCCTCGCTTTCGCTGCTGTCGTCCAAGGCGTCTTCGGGTGGCGACCTGGCACGTGCACGCAAGGATTTCGCCGCCCTGTCGCAGGAGCTCATGCACGGGCTGGCGGGCGAGGCGCTCCGCAACCGGCTCGATGACCTCACCACCCGGGCACAGATCTGCATCGACGTGCTGGTGCGCAACCTCTTCGAGCGCACGGCCGACATCGGATTCTTCGCGACCGACGGCGCATTGACGCGCTACCTTGCCGAAGGACTGCCCGGTGCCGAAGCCCGCCCGCAGATCGAGGCGCGGCTGCGCTCCTATGCCGACAAATACACCGTCTACGGCGGCATTTTTCTTTTCGACACGCACGGCGTGCTGCGCGCGAGCCTGCAGCCCTCGGGCAGCGACGGTGCCTTGGAAGACGCATCGCAGCCATCGGCCCCCGCCCGAGACCTGGCCTTTCTGCGCAGCGTGATCGGCAGCGACGCCGCCTATGTGGAGCACTACGGTCGCCACGGTTTCAGCGCGCAGCAGGCGCAGACGCTCGTCTACGCCCGGCGGGTGACGCACCAGGGCCAGCCCGTGGGCGTGCTGTGCCTGGAGTTCCGGCTGGCCGACGAGATGCCCGCGATCTTCGCGTCGCTCCAGGGCGCGCCGGAAGGCGGGGGGCACGCCATCGACGCGGTGCTGGCGCTGGCCGACGCACAGGGGCGGATCCTCGCATCGAGCGACCTGCTGCAGTTGCCCGTGGGGTGGCGCGTGCCCGAGGCCGCCAACGGCGCTCCGGCCGATGGACAGGTGGTGCGCCACATGGGGCGCCGCTACCTGCTCGTGGCGCGTCCCACGCAGGGGTTCCAGGGCTATGGCGGGCCCGGCTGGCGGGGGCTGGCCCTGCTGCCGCTGGACGGCGCTTTCGACGACGCCATGGAGCTGTCCGGGGAACGGGCCGGCGTGGCGGGGCAGGCCGAACTCCTGTCCGAAGGCCTGCGCGGCATTCCCGTGCGGTCCGCCGCGATCCAGTCGGCCCTGGAGCGTTCGGTCTGGAATGGCCTGCTGGATCTGGAGCAGATCGGAGGCACGGAGGCCACATCGCGCGAGCGGGGCTTCGCGCGCGCCTTGTTGTCGGAAATCGGGGCGACGGCCCGGCGGACCGCCCGCGTGTTCTCGGCCGCCCTCGAAGGCCTGTATGGCGTGGCGACGCGCTCGCTGCTGAGCGATGCGCAAAGCCGCGGCCTGCTGGCGATGCAGATCCTCGACCGCAACCTGTACGAACGCGCGAACGATTGCCGTTGGTGGGCCCTGGCCCCGCAGTTCGCCGACACGCTGGCCGCGGGCACCGCCGATTGCGCGGCCTCGGCCGCCGTGCTGCGGGAGATCAACGCGCTCTACACCGTCTACAGCGGATTGGTGCTGTTCGACCGCGGGGGCCGGGTGGTCGCGGTCTCCCAGCCGGCGCATGCGCACCATGTGGGAACGGTGCTGGACGAGCCCTGGGTGGCGCGGTGCCTGCAACTGCCGTCCGAGCAGAGCTACACGGTGAGCGACTACGCCGCGAGCCGCCTCCACGCGGACGGCCCGACCTTCGTCTATGCGGCGGCGGTGCGGGCGCCCCGACAGGCCGGCGACCATGGGCGCGGTGGCGAAGTCCTCGGGGGCGTGGGCGTGGTCTGGGACGCGGGGCGGCAGCTCGACTCGATCCTGGCCGATTGCGCCGTGGGCCTGGGCGGCCGCGATGCGCTGGCGTTCGTGGATGCCGCGGGAGCGGTGGTGCGGTCTGCCGGGCCAGCCGGTGCGGGCGCGGACGGCGGGGTGCTGCCGGCGGCCCTGGAGGTGCTGCGCACGGCGCCGGCCGAACGCATGGTGGACGTGCGGGGGCACTGGTATGGCATGGGCGTCGCGTTCGGCCAGGGCTACCGGGAGTTCCGCACCGAAGATGGCTACGAGCATGGCCTGCGCTGCGTGGTCCTGCGGCACCTGTGCGCCAGCGCCCGGCACGCCGAAGCCGCGGGAGCGGTGCCCGCGCCGCTGGCCGCCGCTGCGCACGCCGATCCGGGCTTTGCGCTGCAGGTGGCCACGTTCATGGCCGCAGGGCATTGGTTCGGCATCGATGCGGCCCAGGTCGTGGCCGCGGCCCCGGACGCGGCGGTGCTGCACGCCGGCGGTGCACGCCCGCCGTTCCTCGGGCTGGCGCAGATCGGCGAGCGTGTCTGCCCCGTGGTGGACATGCACACGTTGGTGGCCACCACGCGGCAGGCGCCGGCGGTGTCCCGGCAGGCCGATGCCAATCGCCAGCTCATCGTGCTGCGCGTGCCGCTGGAGGGTGCACGCCAGGCCGAATTCGCGCTCCGCGTGGATGCGCTCGGGCCGATGCTCGACGTGGACCGGCGGCAGATGCAGCCCGTGCCGTGGAGCGCGGCGGCCGGCGCGCAGGAAGGCCCCTCCCTCGTCGATACGGTGCTGGCAGTGCCGGTCGAGGGCGACAGACCCGCCAAGCGCATGCTGTGCCGCATCGGCACGCCGTGGCTGCAGCAGTGCGCCGCGGGTGCGGCCGGCGCTGCGCAGCCGCTGGACGTGGCGGCCCTGCTGGCCGCCGGCTGAGGCGGGCCGGCATGGCGGCGGATTCCGTTCCTGCCTTCAAGCTCCCCGAGTCGGTGCTGGTGGTGGTCCATACGGCCGCGCTGGACGTGCTGCTCATCCGCCGCGCTGGCGGCGGCCCCGCGCATTGGCAATCGGTCACGGGCAGCAAGGATTTCCCCGAGGAGCCGTTCGAGGCCGCCGCCATCCGCGAGGTCCGGGAAGAAACCGGCATCGATGCGTGCGCGCCCGGGCACGTGCTCACCGACTGGTTCCTGGAGAACGAATACGACATCTGGCCGCAGTGGCTGCACCGTTACGCGCCAGGCGTGGTGCGCAACCGGGAGCGCCTGTTCGGCCTGTGCGTGCCCGCAGGCACGGCGGTGGTGCTCAGCCCGCGCGAGCACGACGCATGGCGCTGGCTGCCGTGGCGCGATGCGGCGCAGGCCTGCTTTTCGCCGTCGAATGCGGAAGCGTGCCTGATGCTGCCGCGCCATGCGCATGCGGTGCATCGGCCTTCCGCGGGGCCCGTGCCGCGCGGCTGAGATCAGACCGGCCGCAGCCGCAGCATGCCGGCAGGGTCGGCATCACCGGGGCCCGCGCCGCCGCCGTCCGGGTTCGCCACCGGCGCGGCGCGGCCCGCCGCGCTCTCGCGGGAGCCGCCGGCCCCGTCCGCGGCACCGCCGGGGCGGCCGGCGCGCAGGACCAGTTCGCCGGGTTTGCGTTCGCTGCCCTGGCCCAGAACGGCGCGCGCCGGGGCACTGCCGCAGCGCAGGCGCAGGGCATCGATGGTGTCCTGGTGGGCGGCCACCGCGTCGGGTTCCAGCTTGGCCGCGTGGCGCGTCAGCACCTGCTGCGCGAGGTCCAGAAGCTTGGTGTTCAGGGTGGTGCCGGCATGTTCGAGCAACTGGCGCACGGCGCCGGCAGGGTCGCCGCCCAGGCTGTGGGCGATGGCTTCCTCTGCCATGCGGTTGACGCGCGGAAGGCAGGCGCGCACGGCGTCCGCATAGGCGGCGCAGGCGCTGCCGGCATTGGCCATCAGCTCGCACAGGCCGCGGGTGTTGGCGTAGCGCATGCCCACGGTGTCGATCCACCCGGGGGCTTCGGCAAGGTCGATGGAGGTGTTGGTGAGCACGGCCAGCAGGCCCACGAGGTTGCAGGCGGCCTCGAAATCGAAATCGGGGGACTGGGCCTGGGCCGCCATGGCGCGCACTTCCGCCACGGCCTGGGCGAATTGCCGCTGCAGGATGAGCTGCAGCGTGCGCACCACGTTCTCGAAGCGCAGCAGGCGTTCGCTGGACGGATGGCGCTCGCGGATGCGGCCGAAATCCGCCATGCAGCGTTCGAGCCCCTTGCGGTCGCGCGCGTCGAACTGGCTGAAGGCGAGCAGCACGAGCGACTGGTAGTCGAACAGCTTGGAATCGATGCCCAGCACGGCCGCGCGCGCGAGCATTTTTGCCGAGGTTTCGCGGTCGCCCTGGTAGTGGGCCATCATGCCGAGCTTCTGCAGCCGCACGACGGAGTCGGGCGTGAGCTGAGCCGCGGTGCGGTAGGTGGCGAGCGCCTCCTCGAACTGGCCCATCTCCACCTGCGCGCGGCCCAGCACGTCGTACGCGTCGGCGAACGATGCATCGTCGCCGATGAGCCCCTGCAGCGTGGTCACGGCCCGCGGCGCCTGGCCGGCCTCGATCTGCGCGCGGGCCACGCCGAGCTTGGCCCAGGGCAGCGCGCGCGCCTCGATCACGGCTTCGAACAGCGTGCGGGCCTCGTCGTGGCGGCCCAGGCGCAGCAGCAGTTCGCTGCCGATGCGCGCCGCGTAGAGCCAATAGGGGCGCCGGGTCTCGAAGCGCTCCACGCAGAGCCGGGCGGCGCCCTCGAAGTCTTCCTCGCCGATCGCGTCGAAGATGGGCCGCAGGTGGGTCTTGCGCAGCCGCGCGAGCGAGAGCCGCTCGAACAGCGCGCTGGGCGTGAACGGCTTGAGCAGGTAGCCGTCGAGTGCCGATTCCGCGGCCTCGGCGACCGCGGCATAGGACGCCTCGGCGGTGACCATGAAGAACACGGTCGAGAAGGGGAGCATCTGGGCGCGGCGCAGGTCGTCCAGCAGGGTCTGGCCCGACTGGCCGGATTCGGGGAAATACTGCTCGCAGAGCACGTAGTCGTACACGGTGTGCTCCAGCCGCGCGCGGGCATCCTGCACCCGGCTGCACTGCACCACGCGCGCGATGCCGTATTCGCGCAGCTGCGCCACGAGGATGCTGCGCGAGGTGGCGTTGCCGTCGATGACCAGGGCCTGCGATTCGGCGGGAGCGGCTGCGGCTTTGGCGCTGGACATGGCGGGGCCGCGGCGCGGCCTGGGAGGTGGGGTGACCAGTGTAGGGCTTTCGCCCTGCGTGGCGGGCGGTGAAAGCCCGGGGTACCGGGGCGCCTGGGCCACAATCGCGCCATGGAACCATCGGACGGCTCGGGCGACGGCGGCATTCTGCGGGTCGCCACGTACAACATCCACAAGGGCGTGCAGGGCCTGGGGCCGGCGCGCCGGCTGGAGATCCACAACCTCGGCCATGCGGTCGAGCAGCTCGATGCCGACATCGTCTGCCTGCAGGAAGTGCGCAAGCTGCACCACCGTGGTGCGCAGCACTTCGCGCGCTGGCCCGAGATGCCGCAGGCGGACTTCCTCGCGCCCGAGGGTTACGCGGCGGTCTACCGCACCAACGCCGTCACGCGCCAGGGCGAGCACGGCAACGCGCTGCTCACGCGCTGGCCCGTGATCGGCCACCAGCACGAGGACATCTCCGACCACCGGTTCGAGCAGCGCGGCCTGCTGCACGTCGAGATCGATGTGCAGGACCGGCGCGTGCATGCGATCGTGGTGCACCTGGGGCTGATCGCCGGCAGCCGCGTGCGGCAGGTGGCGCAACTGCAGCGCTTCATCGCGCGCGAGGTGCCGCCCGGCGCCCCGCTGGTGGTGGCGGGCGATTTCAACGACTGGGGCCAGCAGATCAAGCGCGCGCTGGCGGCCTTCGGCCTGCGCGAATACGACGAGGCCCCGCGCGCCTTCACCTACCCGGCCCGGCTGCCCATGGTCCAGCTCGACCACGTGTACGTGCGCGGCATGGAGCCCGTGGGGCTGCACGTGCCGCGCGGGCGCATCTGGTGGCGCATGTCCGACCACCTGCCGTTGATCGCCGAGTTCCGGCTGTGAACCGGCCGGCCGCCCGATCCGATGCCGCGCCCCCGGGCCGGCCGCCCCGGCGGTTCTCGCTGCCCGGGCGACGCGCTGCGGCGGCACCGCCGCTCGCCGGCGGGCACCGCCTGGCGCTGCTGCAGGGCTCGGCCGAACTGTTCGCCGCGCTGATCGCCGACATGGATGCCGCCCTCTCGGACATCCAGTTCGAGACCTACATCTTCGACTGCACCGGCTCCGGTGCCGACATCGCCGAGGCGCTGATCCGCGCGGCCCGGCGCGGCGTGCGGGTGCACCTGGTCGTGGACGGCGTGGGCACCGGCCGCCTGTGCTCGCCCTGGCCCGAGCGGTTCGAGGAAGCCGGCGTGCGCATGCAGGTGTATTCGCCGCTGGGGCCGCTCGGCCTGCTGTTCCCGAAGCGGTGGCGGCGGCTGCACCGCAAGCTCTGCGTGGTGGACGGCTGCGTGCTGTATTGCGGCGGCATCAACGTGCTGGACGACCTGCACGACCCCAACCACGGCGTGCTGGAGGCGCCGCGCTTCGACTTCGCCGTGCGGGCCGAGGGCCGCCTCGTGGAGGAGGCCGGCGAGGCCATGGAGCAGATCTGGTGGCGCCTGCAGGCCACGCGCGACGCGCGCCGCCACCGCCTCGCAGACCTGCTGCGCGATCTGCGCGCCGCCGCCCAGGCACGGCAGGCCGAGCGCCTGGCGCGCGGCGCGGGCGATGCGGCCGGCAGCAGCCACACGGTGCCCGGCACGCGTGCGGGGCTGCTGCTGCGCGACAACCTGCGCAACCGCAGCCGCATCGAGCGCGCCTACCGCCGCGCCATCGGCAACGCCCGCCACGAGGTGATCATCGCCAACGCGTATTTCCTGCCCGGCGGCAAGCTGCGGCGCGCGCTGGTCATGGCCGCGCGGCGCGGCGTGCGCGTGCGGCTGCTGCTGCAGGGGCGCTACGAATACTTCATGCAGTACCACGCGGCGCGGCCCGTCTACGGCGCGCTGCTGGCCGCGGGCGTGGAGATCCACGAATACGCGCCCAGCTTCCTGCACGCCAAGGTGGCGGTGATCGACGCGCACGGCGAGCACCCGTGGGCCACGGTGGGCTCGTCCAACCTCGACCCGCTCTCGATGCTGCTGGCGCGCGAGGCCAACGTGGTGGTGGAGGATGCCGCCTTCGCCGCCGACCTGCGGGCGCGGCTGGTCGATGCGATGGAGCACGCCGGCCGCGTGCTGGACCCCCGGGCCTACGGTGCGCGCCCCTGGGGCCAGCGGCTGCGCGACCGCGTCGCCTTCGCCCTCATGCGCATGGCGCTCTGGGTCACCGGCAACCGCTACTGACGCCGGATGGGCCGCGCTGCCAGGGGTTTGCTATTAATTCAATAGCGAACTATTCAATGGATACGGCGGCATGGACGCGAAAACCCTTGTAGAGCCGGAACCGGGCTTCGCTGGTACCATCGCGCGCATGTTCACACACCTCGCCGACGATCCGAACAGCCCCCCGCCCCCCGAAGGCGGCGCGCCCGTCTCGGTCAAGATCCGTGAGCGCCTGCTCGCGTCCCGCAAGCGGTTCCACGCCAACGACAACATCTCCGAATTCATCGAGCCCGGCGAGCTGGAGCGGCTGCTCGACGAGGTCGAGGTCAAGATGCAGGGCGTGCTCGACAGCCTCATCATCGACACGCAGGGCGACCACAACACGCAGGACACCGCCCGCCGCGTGGCCAAGATGTACATCAACGAGGTGTTCAAGGGCCGCTACGCGAAGCAGCCCGCCATCACCGAATTCCCCAACGCCGAGCACCTGAACGAGCTCATGATCGTGGGCCCGATCACCGTGCGCAGCGCCTGCAGCCACCACTTCTGCCCCGTGATCGGCAAGCTCTGGATCGGCGTGCTGCCCAACGAGCACACCAACGTGATCGGCCTCTCGAAGTACGCGCGCCTGGTCGACTGGGTGATGGGTCGCCCGCAGATCCAGGAAGAGGCCGTGGTGCAGCTGGCCGACCTCATCATGGAGAAGACCCAGCCCGACGGCCTGGCCATCGTGATGGAGGCGAGCCACTTCTGCATGTCCTGGCGTGGCGTGCGCGAGATGGACAGCAAAATGCTGAACTCGGTGATGCGCGGCGTCTTCCTGAAGGACGCGGCGCTGCGCCGGGAATTCCTCTCGCTCATTCCCGGAAGGAACTGACATGCTCGTACGCCTGCTCTACGCAAGCCGCGCGGTGGACACCTCCAACGCGGCCATCGAAGCCATCCTGGCCCAGTCGCGCCAGCACAACTCCGCCTGCGGCATCACCGGCGTGCTCTGCTATGGCGGCGGCGTGTTCCTGCAGGCCATCGAGGGCGGGCGCTCGGCCGTGAGCGCGCTCTACGGCCACATCCAGCGCGACCCGCGCCACAAGGATGTCGAGCTGCTGCACTTCGAAGAGATCGACGAGCGCCGCTTCAGCGGCTGGACCATGGGGCAGGTGAATCTCGGCAAGATCAACCACTCGATCCTGCTGCGCTATTCCGAGAAGCCCGAGCTGGATCCGTATTCGGTGTCGGGCCGGGTGTCGTTCGCGCTGCTGGAAGAGCTGATGGCCACGGCCTCGATCATCGGCCGGGCATAGCTCGCCCCCCTGAGCGGGGCGCGCCGTTTCTCCTTTTCCCTTTTCTCTCTTCCCCTGCGCTGGCGCGCGGGAAGCGGGCGGCGCCGGTGGCCGGGCAGCGCCCGTTCCGCGGCGCCTGCCGGCAGGCCTGCTTCGCGGCCTTTCGGCGGACGCGGCTCCGCCCGTTCCGTCCATCGCACGGCCCTGCGTGCCGAACCTCTCCTGATCCGTGTCCCTCAACGCCTTCGCCCTCATCATCCTCGCCGGCCTGATCCACGCGGGCTGGAACATCGTGGCCAAGAAGGCCGGGGGCGATGCACGCTTCGCCTTCTTCACCGCGGCCGTGATGATGGTCCTCTGGGCCCCGCTCGGCGCCTGGCTGGGCTGGGACGTGGTGCCGCAATGGGGCCTGCGCGAATGGGCCTTCGTGGCGGCGAGCGGCGTGCTGCACGTGGCGTACTACGTGATCCTGCTGCGCGGCTACCGCAAGGCCGACCTGACGGTGGTCTATCCGATCGCGCGCGGCTCGGGGCCGCTGCTGTCGTCCTTCGTGGCCATCGCGTTCCTGGGCGAACACATCAGCGCGCTGGGGCTGGCGGGCATCGCGGGCGTGGTGGGCGGCGTGTTCCTCATCGCGGGCGGGCCGGCGCTGCTGCGCGCCTCGCACGATCCGGTCGCGCGGGCGCGGGTGCACAAGGGCATCCTCTACGGGCTGCTCACGGGGGCGTTCATCGCCAGCTACACGGTCGTGGACGGCTATGCCGTCAAGGCGCTGCTCATGTCGCCCATCCTCATCGACTACATGGGCAACTTCGTGCGCGTGGCGCTGCTCGCGCCGGTCGTGCTGCGCGACGTGCCCACGGCTCGGCAGCTCTGGCGCGCGCAGTGGCGCTTCGCCGTGGCGGTGGCGGCGGTGAGCCCGGTGGCCTACGTGCTGGTGCTCTACGCGATGCAGCAGGCCCCGATGTCGCACGTGGCGCCCGCGCGCGAGGTGTCGATGCTGTTCGCCGCCCTCATCGGCGGGCACCTGCTCGGCGAAGGCGACCGCGTGGCCCGCGTGGCGGGGGCGGTGCTCATCGCGGCCGGCGTGGCGGCGCTCGCGCTGGGGTAGGGCGATGGCTGTTCCCGTGCCCGCCACCGGCCCGCAGCTCGTCGGCTGCGATTTCTCCAGTAGCCCCAGCCGGCGCAAGCCCATCGTGCTCGCGCGCGGGCACGAGCGCGGCGGCCGCGTGTCGCTGGCGGGGCTGGAGCGTTTCGAGACGCTGGATTCCTTCGGCCGCTGGCTGGCCGCGCCCGGCGCCTGGGTAGGTGGGTTCGACCTGCCATTCGGGCTGCCGCGCGGCCTGCTGGCGGCGCTCGGATGGCCGATGGAGTGGCCCGCCAGCATGGCGCACTACCGCAGCCTGACCCGCCCGCAGATCCGCGATGCGTTCGCCGCGTTCTGCGCGGCGCGGCCAGTGGGAGCCAAGTTCGCGCACCGCGCCACCGATGGGCCGGCCGGGTCGAGCCCGTCGATGAAATGGGTGAACCCGCCGGTCGCCTACATGCTGCATGCCGGCGTGCCGCTGCTGATCGATGCCGGCGTGCACCTGCCGGGGCTGCAGTCGGGCGACCCGGCGCGCGTGGCGCTGGAGGCCTACCCGGGCCTGCTGGCGCGCGAGATCCTGGGCCGCCGCAGCTACAAGAGCGACGACGCGGCCCGGCAGACCGCCGAACGCTTCATCGTGCGCAAGGACCTCATCGCGGGCCTGGAAGCCGGCGCCACGCGCCTGGGTCTGCGGCTGGCGCTCACCCATGCCCAGCGCGATGCGCTGGCCGGCGACGCGAGCGGCGACAGCCTCGATGCCGTGCTGTGCCTCGTGCAGGCGGCCTGGGCCGCGCGCTGCCATGCGCAGGGCGACCCGCTCTACGGCCTGCCCGCCGGCCTGGACCCGCTTGAAGGCTGGATCGCCACCGCGCCCTTTCCCGCACCCCTTCCCGCACCCTGAGCGGCCGGCACCGCGGTGCTTCGCCGCCCGGAAACCCGCGCTTTGCACCGGCTTCACAGGCGGGTCGCACAATGCCGGCGGAACCCAGCCTGTGCCGCCATGGCGAAAGGAGCCTGCATGCCCATCGAAGCGATCATCGGAGCGAGGAGGGCGCTGCGCGCCGGCGCGGCGCTGGCAGCGCTGTGCGGTGCGTTGGCCGCGCAGGCGGCCGGCGGCACGGCAGCCGACCGGGCCGCCGAACGTGCGGACGGCTTCGGGCCCTCCGGCGCGCCCTGGGCGCCGCCCGCGGGCATGGGCTTCCTGCACGACGTGCCCTATGGCGCCGATCCGCGCCAGCGCATGGACGTGTACCTGCCGCCCCATCCGCGCGGGGCACCGGTGGTCTTCATGGTGCACGGCGGCGCCTGGCGCTACGGCGACAAGTCCGGCGCCACCGTGGTGCGCAACAAGGTGGAGCACTGGGTGCCGCGCGGCGCGGTGCTCGTGTCCGTCAACTATCGCATGCTGCCGGACGCCGGGCCGCTGGCCCAGGTGCAGGACGTGGCGCGGGCGCTGGCCGAGGCGCAGCGCCTCGCGCCCCGCTGGGGTGCGGACCCGGGCCGCTTCGTCGCCATGGGCCACTCGGCCGGCGCGCACCTGGTCGCGCTGCTGGCCGCCTCGCCCGCGCTGCAGCACGCAGCGGGCGCGCAACCCGTGCGGGCCACGGTGGCGCTCGACAGCGCCGCCATGGACGTGCCCCGCCTCATGCGGGCGCGCCATCCGCCGCTCTACGACCGCGCGTTCGGCCGGGACCCCGCGCACTGGGCCGATGCCTCGCCCGCCCAGCGCCTGCAGCAGGCGGCGCCGCCACTGCTGGCGGTGTGCTCCAGCCGCCGGGCCATCGCCTGCGACCAGGCCTACCGGCTCGCGGCCCAGGCCCAGTCGCTGGGCATGCGCGCCGAGGTGCTGCCGCAGGATCTGGACCACCGCGGCACGAACGAACAGCTCGGCCTGCCGGGCGCCTACACCGGCGCGGTGGATGCCTTCCTGCAGTCGGTGGGGGCCGCGCCATGACACGCGCCGCTGCCCGTGGCCGCCTGTGCGCCGTTCTGCTGGCTGGCGTGGCCGCCCTGCTGGCCCTGGAAACCTGGGCCGCGCCTGCGCCGTGGCATTACTGGCGCAGCAAGGTGGACGGGCGGCGCGTCTGCGCGCAGACGTCGCCCGGCCCGGGCTGGGAGCGCGACAGCCCTCCCTACGACGGCCCGAACTGCACCGCACCGCGCAAGGTGTTCGTGATCCCGATGCGCTGAATGTGCCGCGCGCTGCGGTGACTCAGCCCTGGAGCGAGGCCTTGGCGAGTGCGGACATGAGCGTGCGGGCATCGTCCGGCGCGGCGACCTGGCCGGCGCCGATCATCTCGACGACCGCGCTGCCTTGCTGCCGCACCACCTCCGGCTGGAAGAGCATCCTGGAGGGACCGTCCACGGCCGCCAGCAGCGTCAGGGGGTCGTACAGGTTCAGCCGGCTCACGTGTTCCCAGACCGCGGCGGGCGAGGCCTCGGTGTCGCGCTTCCAGTCATCGAAGGCCGGTGGGTCGGCGCCGTCCTCCGCTGTGCGCGCGACGAAGGTGTCGTAGAACCACCGCTTGTCGAGCTTGTCGATCTCGCCACTCGCGATGCCCTGCCACAGTTGCTGCAGCGAGTCGCGCTGGATCGCCTCCAGGTAGGTTCCCACGCGGTGGCCCGACTGGCCCAGCGATTCGTAGAACTGCGGCGGCACCGCGGCCTGGTAGGCGGCCTCCTTGGTGACGATGCGCAGGGGAATGCCGTATTCCTGGGCAAGCCGGTAGAAGTCCCGGGCGGCGGGCAGGTCGGTGTGGTTGTTGTACGCGCGGTCATCCGGTTGGACGAAGCCCGCGCTGTCCCGCGCCGCGTCGATACCCCCCATGACCACGATGCGCCCGACCTTCTCGCGCACGAGCGCCTCATGCTCCCGCAGCAGTGCGCTCGCGTCGGTCATGCCGGCGATGGCGACCAGCGTCACCGGACCTTCGGCCCGGTCCAGGGTCTGGCTCGCGTGCTGGCGACTGTCCGCGTCCGTCGGCCGGGGCGGCCGCGCACGCAGGCTCTCGCCCCTGGGCAGGAAGATGCCGTGGTCGGCCGCCCGGTGGCCGATGTCGTAATCCCGCCCGGCCGACACCGCCACCTGCGGCATGCCGAGCGAATCGAACACGCCGCGGGCCAGCTCTGCCCGCGCGGCGCGGACGGGGGACGGGCCCAGCGTGGTGACGACGTGGCCGATCCGCACATGGCCCCTGGCTTCCAGCGGTTTGCCGATGACGAAGGACACGACATCGTCCGGGTCCTTGTTGGGGTCGCTGAAGAGGATGCAATCCTTCGGCTGTGCGGGGCGCTGTTCGTCCAGGCGCTTGAGCACCGCCGTCTCGTCCGGAGTGAGCCGCGCCGACGGTGGCTGCCGGCCCGCGGCGCTGCTGCTCCAGAGCGCGGCGAACAGCAGCCTTGGGAGCGCCGTGCGCAAGGCGAGGGTGCGTGCCGGCGCCAGCAGGGCCCCCGCGCCGCCTGCGGCGCCCATCTGGCGCAGGCCGGCCAATGGTCCGCCCATCGCAGGGCGGCTCTTGCGTTGGCTTGCGTATGTGGCGGGTGCTTTGGTGCCTTGGTGGGGCCCGTTTTGCAGCGAAGGCGATGCGGCCAGGGGGCCTGGCTTGCGCGATGAAGATGGAATGGATGACATCGTTCTATGCTGCGGAATTCTTCGCGCCTGCGCCGGGCCGTGGCGAAGCGCCGGCCCACGCGGCGAAGCGCTGCCACCCATCCGCGCCGCGCTTTCGTGGCATGCCGCCACACGGCGTGAACCGCCCGCCGCAGCCGGTCAGGCGCTTTCGCGCTCCATGATCGAGAAGCCGATGTCCACGCTCGGCTCGGCCACCGCACGGCCCTCGGCGCGGTCGGCGATGAAGCGCGCGGCGGTCTCGCCGATGCGCGTGCCGTCGATGCGCACCGTGGTCAGGCTGGGCGACTGGGTGGCCGCGAATTCGATGTCGCCGAAGCCCACCACGGCCAGGTCGCCCGGCACGGAGATGCCGCGTGCGCGGGCTTCCGTGAGCACGCCCAGGGCCAGCATGTCCGAGCTGCAGAACACCGCATCGATGCGCGGCGTGCGCTCCAGCAGCGCGGCCAGGCCGGTGCGCCCTTCGGCATGCGACGTGGGGGCCGGCCCCCAGTGCACCGCGGGCGCGGGCAGCCCCCGCTGGCGGGCCGCTTCCGAAAACCCCTGCTGGCGGCGCATGGCGCGGTCGTCGTCGCCGCTCAGCACGGCGAGCTGCCGGTGCCCGCGCCCGTGCAGGTAGGCGCACACCGCCTCGCCCAGGCGCTCGTGCGAGAGCCCCACCAGCATGTCGATGGGGGTGGGCGTGGTGTCCCAGGTCTCCACCACGGGAATGCCGGAGGCCAGCAGCAGGCGGCGCCCTTCGGTCGAGTGCATCACGCCCGTGAGCACGATGCCGTCGGGCCGCCGGCCCACGATGGCGCGCAGCAGTTCGTCCTCGCGCGAGGCCGCGTAGCCGACTTCGCCGAACATCACCTGGAAGCCGCGTGCGTGCAGCGCGTCGGTGAGCGACTGGATCATTTCCCCGAACAGCTGGCCGCGCGTGGTGGGCACCAGCGCCATCACGAGGTGGCTGCGCGAGGAGCGCAGCCCGCCGGCCACGAGGTTGGGCACGTAGCCCAGCGTGGCCACGGCCTCCTGCACGCGTTCGCGCGTCGCTTCGCTGACCTGCGCGGGCGTCTTCAGCACGCGGGAGACCGTGATCATCGAGACCCCGGCCCGCTCGGCCACCTCCCGCAGGGTGACGGCTGCGCGGGCGCTGGCGGGGAGGGCGGGGGAAGGCGGGGAAGCGCTGGCGCGGGAGGGCATGGAGCCCGAGTCTAGGCGAAGCGCCCGAGACGCCCGCCGGACTTTGCATTCAAGGGTTTACCCTCTGTCGAAGAGTGATGTTAACGTTAACATTCGCCATATTCCTGGAAATTTGGCGTTCGAAAGCCGCGCGGTCCCTGGCGACCTGCGGCGGCGGATCGCCCGGTTTCCACCCCGTTCGTCCTTTCCTTTGCCGGCTTCGTGCCCTCTGCCATGCAACCTCAAGAACTCAAGACCATCATGGGCTCCGGCCTGCTGTCGTTCCCGCTGACCGACTTCGACAGCGAAGGCAACTTCAACGCCCGCGGCTACGCCGAGCGCCTGGAATGGCTCGCGCCCTACGGCGCCAGCGCGCTCTTCGCGGCCGGTGGCACGGGCGAGTTCTTCTCGCTCACGGCCGAGGAATACCCCGCCATCATCGAGACCGCCGTGCAGACCTGCCGCGGCAAGGTGCCGATCATCGCCGGCGCGGGCGGCCCGACCCGCTTCGCCATCCAGTGCGCCCAGGCGGCCGAGAAGGCCGGTGCCCACGGCATCCTGCTGCTGCCGCACTACCTCACCGAAGCGGGCCAGGAAGGCCTGGCCGCCCACGTCGAGGCGGTCTGCAAGAGCGTGAAGTTCGGCGTCATCGTCTACAACCGCGGCCAGAGCCGCTTCGCGCCCGAGACGCTCGCGCGCCTGGCCGAGCGCAACGCCAACCTGGTGGGCTTCAAGGACGGCGTGGGCGACATCGAGCTGATGAACTCCATCTACATGAAGATGGGCGACCGCTTCGCCTACCTGGGCGGGCTGCCCACGGCGGAGGTGTATGCGGCGGCCTACAAGGCGCTGGGCACGCCGGTGTATTCGTCGGCGGTGTTCAACTTCATCCCCAAGACGGCGATGGACTTCTACCACGCGGTGGCGGCCGACGACCAGGCCACGCAGCACCGCCTGCTGCGCGACTTCTTCATGCCGTACCTGGAGCTGCGCAACCGCGTGCAGGGCTACGCGGTGAGCATCGTGAAAGCGGGCGCGAAGATCGTCGGCCACGACGCAGGCCCGGTGCGCGCGCCGCTCACCGATCTCAAGGCCGATGAGGTCGAGGCGCTCAAGGCACTTATCGACAAGCTCGGCCCGCAATGAGCCTCCGCGCCGCCGGCGCGCCATTTCCATAAGAACACCCCGGAGACAAGCACCATGCCCTTCTCGAAGAACTTCCGCCGCGCGATCGGCGCCGCGCTCTCGCTGTCCGCCGCGCTCTGCGCGGTGCCCCTCGCGGCCCAGGCGCAGGGCGCGTGGCCCGACAAGCCGGTCACCATCGTCGTGCCGTTCCCGGCGGGCGGCTCCACCGACATGGTGGCGCGTGCCATGGCCCAGCACATGGGTGACAAGCTGGGGCAGAACTTCGTCGTGGACAACCGCCCCGGCGCGACCGGCACCATCGGCGCGGGCTTCGTGAAGCGCGCCACGCCCGACGGCTACACGCTGCTGGTCTCGTCGCTGGGCGCCTTCGTGGTCACGCCGCACCTGCAGAAGAACGTGCCCTACGACGCCACCAAAGACTTCGACTACATCACCGTGCCCGTGCAGGCGCCCAACGTGCTCGTGGCCAACGTGGCGCAGAAGGCCCGCACGCTGCCCGAGGTGATCGCGCTGCTCAAGGCGCAGCCCGGCAAGGTGAGTTTCGCGAGTTCGGGCAACGGCTCCTCCGACCACCTCGCCGCCGAAGTGTTCTGGCAGCAGACGGGCACGCAGGGGCTGCACATCCCCTACAAGGGTGGCGCGCCGGCCGTCAACGACCTGCTGGGCAACCAGGTGGATTTCTCGTTCCAGAACGTGAACGCCGTGCTGCCCCACATCCGCGCGGGCAAGCTGCATGCGATCGCCGTCACGGGCAGCAAGCGCTCGCCCGTGCTGCCCGACGTGCCCACGCTGGCCGAAGCCGGCGTGGCGGGCGCCGAGGTCTATTCCTGGCAGGGCATGGCCGCGCCCAAGGGCCTGCCCGCCGCCGTGAAGGACAAGCTCGCCGCCGCCGCCATCGCATCCATGAAGGATCCTGCCGTGCGCAAGCGCATGGAAGAGCAGGGCCTGGAGATCGTGGCGAGCACGCCGGCCGAGTTCACCGCCTTCCAGGCGCGCGAGTGGGCCCGCTGGAAGCAGCTCATCGAGGCGCGCAAGATCACTGCAGACTAGTGAACGGGCACCCCCCTGAGCGGCTGCGCCGCTTCCCCCCGCTCTCGCCGCGCTGCGCGCTGCGGGCAGGAGGACGACGCCGGTGGCCCGGCGAAGCCGGTTCCACGGCGTCTGCTGGCGTGGCCTGCTCCGCGGCCATCGGACGGTTGGAGGGGGCGCCGGTTGCATGCATTGCGGGCGGCACCGGGCACCATGGATAAATGACATCGCACCGTGCCGAAACCGTGCACGGCCCAGTCCCTACTTTCTTTTTCTTTCACCATGACCTCTTCCGACAACCTCCAGGCCCCCGGCGCCACGCCCGTCATCACCGACCTGCGCGTCGTGCCCGTGGCAGGGCACGACAGCATGCTGCTGAACCTGAGCGGCGCGCACGGGCCGTTCTTCACGCGCAACCTGCTGATCCTGCGCGACAGCGCGGGCCGCACGGGGGTGGGCGAGGTGCCCGGCGGCGAGAAGATCCGCCAGACGCTCGAAGACGCGCGCGCGCTGATCGTGGGGCAGGGCGTGGGCAACCACCGCGCGGTGCTGAACGCCCTGCGCACGCAGTTCGCCGACCGCGACAGCGGCGGGCGCGGGCAGCAGACCTTCGATCTGCGCGTGACCATCCATGCGCTCACCGCCGTGGAGTCGTGCTTCCTCGACCTGCTGGGCCAGCACCTGGGCGTGCCCGTGGCCGCGCTGCTGGGCGACGGGCAGCAGCGCGCGGCCGTGCAGGTGCTGGGCTACCTGTTCTACGTGGGCGACCGCCGCAAGACCGACCTGGCCTACCGTGACGAATCCGGCGCGCAGGACGACTGGTTCCGCCTGCGCAACGAAGAAGCGCTGACGCCCGAGGCCATCGTGCGCCTGGCCGAGGCCACCCATGCGCGCTACGGCTTCGTCGATTTCAAGCTCAAGGGCGGCGTGCTGCGCGGCGAGGACGAGGTGCTGGCGATCCGCGCGCTGCACGAGCGCTTCCCGCAGGCGCGCGTCACGCTCGACCCCAACGGCGGCTGGCTGCTGAAGGACGCCGTGCGCCTCACGCGCGACCTGCACGGCGTGATGGCCTATGCCGAGGACCCGTGCGGCGCCGAGGGCGTGTATTCGGGCCGCGAGGTGATGGCCGAGTTCCGCCGTGCCACGGGCCTGCCCACGGCCACCAACATGGTCGCCACCGACTGGCGCGAGATGTCGCACAGCCTGTCGCTGCAGTCGGTGGACATCCCGCTGGCCGACCCGCATTTCTGGACCATGGCCGGCTCCGTGCGCGTGGCCCAGGTGTGCGAGGCCTTCGGCCTCACCTGGGGATCGCACTCCAACAACCACTTCGACGTGTCGCTCGCCATGTTCACCCATGTGGCGGCCGCCGCGCCCGGCAAGGTCACGGCCATCGACACGCACTGGATCTGGCAGGACGGCCAGCACCTCACGCGCGCGCCCTACCGCATCGAAGGCGGCCAGATCCAGGTGCCGCAGCGCCCCGGCCTGGGCCTGGAGCTGGACATGGACGCGGTCGAAGCCGCGCACCGCCTCTACCTGCAGCACGGCCTGGGCGCGCGCGACGACGCCACCGCCATGCAGTACCTCGTGCCCGGCTGGCGCTTCGACAACAAGCGGCCTTGCATGGTGCGCTGACGGGCGGCAGGGCCGCCTTGCTGTTCGGTCCGAAGGGGCCGCCCTCCGGCAACGGGGGGCGGCCCTGCTTTTTTCCAAAGCACCGTGGCATGCCCGGGCCCGGCCATCCGCAGCGCGGCTTGCCGGCCATGCCAAGCGTGGTTTGAGTTTGCTCATTTATTGATAGCAAACTATTCAATGTTTCCGGCGGCATGGGCAAGAAATGACGGCGCAGTCTCTTGAGGAGGCTCCAGTGCGTCGGTGCCTGCGGGGCGGCACGGGGCAAAAGAATAGAATATCCATTCACTTATCTATTCATCCAGCTATTCAGAATGCACTCCGATGCACTGCGCCTCGCGCTGCGGCAAGGGCCCCAAACGGCGCAGATGCTGGCCGGCCGCCTGCGCGTGAGCCAACCGACCATCTCCCGGGCGCTCGCCGTGCTGGGCGACGAGGTGCTGCGGCTGGGCGCGGCCCGATCCATTCGATACGTCCTGAGGGACCTCGCGCGCGGCCATGGCGCCGTGCCGGTGCACCGCGTGGATGCGCAGGGGCAGACACGTTCGCTGGGAGAACTGCTGCCGGTGCATCCCGGCGGCTACGTGATGCGGCAGGACGATGGCGTGCTGCTGCACAGCGACGGGCTGCCGTGGTGGATGTTCGACATGCGGCCCCAGGGCTATCTGGGGCGCGCCTTCCTGCTGCGCCACGGGGGCGCACTGGGCCTCCCGCCGCGGCTCTCGGACTGGTCCGATGCCGATGCCATGCGTGCCCTGCTGGCGCAGGGCGGCGAGTCCGTGGGTAATCTGCTGCTGGGCGATGCGGCGGTCCACGCGTTCGTGCACGGCCCCGCACCCGTGCCGCTTCCCTGGGCGGACCGGGCACCGGCCTATGCCGCGCTCGCGGACGCCGCGGCACGCGGAGAGGCCCCCGGATCGTCCGCCGGCGGCGAGCAGCCGAAATTCATGGCCTGCGCCGAGACGGCCGCCGGGCCCCGGCACGTGCTCGTGAAGTTCACCGAGGCCGAGCACAGCCCCGTGAGCGAGCGCTGGCGCGACCTGCTGCTGGCCGAGCACCTGGCCCTGCAGGTGCTGCAGGGCGCGGATATTCCGGCCTCGCGCACCACCGTGCTCGACCATGTGGGGCAGCGGTTCCTCGAAGTGGAGCGTTTCGACCGCGTGGGCCCCACCGGGCGCATCGGCCTGTTCTCGTTGGCTGCGCTGGATGCCGAATTCGTGGGCCAGGGCAGCGGGGGCTGGCCTTCCATCGTGCGTGCGCTGGCGCAGCAGCGCTGCGTGCGCCCCGAAGCGGTGGAGATGGCCGGCCGGCTCTGGGCCTTCGGCACGCTGATCGGCAATACCGACATGCATACCGGCAACCTGTCGTTCATTTCGGAGCATGGCCGCCCGTATGCGCTGGCCCCGGCCTACGACATGACCCCGATGGCGTTCGCGCCGCGCAGCGGGGGCGGGCTGCCCGCCGCGGTGCCCGAGCCGGTGATCCAGCCCGACGTGCCCGCCCGCATCTGGCACGGGGCGGTCCCGCTGGCCCGCCGCTACCTGGCCGCGCTGCGCGGTGCCTCCGGTTTCAGCGATCGGTTCGCCGCCTGCGTGGACGCGCTGGAAGCCCACGTGGATACGGCCGCCGGGCGTATCGCGCGGCTGGCGTAGCGCGGTCCCTGGGCGTTTTCGCAGTTGTCTTCGCCGCTCAGGCCTCCACCAGCGCCCGGTAGGCCCGCCGCGTCTCGGACGACACCGAATCCACCAGCTGCGCGTGCGGCGTGCGGTGGCGCGCCAGCATGCGGGCGGAGGCGATCGCCTTGGATTTGCAGAACCAGTGGCAGGTGTGCTGCATGAGCAGCAGTTCCG
Source organism: Acidovorax sp. NCPPB 4044 (assembly GCF_028069655.1). Classification (NCBI taxonomy): domain Bacteria; kingdom Pseudomonadati; phylum Pseudomonadota; class Betaproteobacteria; order Burkholderiales; family Comamonadaceae; genus Acidovorax; species Acidovorax sp. NCPPB 4044. The sequence goes on along the minus strand of NZ_JAMCOS010000001.1, from coordinate 3,358,592 downwards.
CCGTGAGCGTGTAGGCCTTGTCGCGTGCCGACAGGCCCGATTCGTTGCGCACGCCGCGGGCGATCCCCTGCGCGTGGATGGCGAGGGCCTGGCGCAGGTCGAACGATGCCCCCGGGAAGAGCTGCAGCGCGAACGGCAGCGCCACGGGCAGGCGGCTCACGCGCGCGCGCTGCGGCTCGACCTTCGAGAAGTCGGCCGAGAAGCGCTGGAACTGCTCGGCAAGCTGCTGCTCGGTGGTGATCAGCAACTGCCAGATCTGCTCGCGCCGCGCCTCGTCCTTCTCGCCGAGCGCGCGCAGGTAGCCCTCCAGGAGGTTCTCCATGAGCTTTTCGATCTGGTAGTTGGAGAGGTGGCGGCCCAGCAGGGCGATGCGGCGTCGCTGCTCGCGCGCATTCAGCGCATACAGGCCGGCGGCGATCAGGGCCGCCAGAATCAAGGTGTCCATTCGGTGGGCGTCGGAAAAATGAAGGAAGGAATCCAGAAGGAACAGTGCGGTGCGTTCAGCCTCCGGGCGGCGCGGGCCAGGGCGGCAGCGGGCCGCGGATCTGCTCGAACGCGTGCGCCGCGCGCAGCACGCCGAGGTCGTCGAAGCGCGGCCCCGCGATCTGCAGCCCGATGGGCAGCCCCCCGGCCGTGTGGCCACAGGGCACCGAGGCCGCGGGCTGCTCCGACATGTTGAACGGCACCGTGAACGCGATGTGCTCCAGCGGCCGCAGCGGGTCGTTGGTGGGCGAGGCCCATTCGGCCGTGAAGGCCGGCATGGGCGCCACGGGCGAGAGCACGTAGTCGAACGGCGCGCAGGCGCGCACGGTGGCCACGCGCGTGGCGTGGAACTGCTGGCTCGCGTGGAACACGTCGGTGCCCGACAGCCCCTCGGCGCTCTCGGCCCAGGCGCGGATGTAGGGCAGCACCCGGTCGCGGCGTTCGGCCGGCAGGGCGCGCAGATCGACCAGGGAGCGCATGCGCCAGAAATGGTCCATGCCGTCCAGCATCGCGCGCGTGAGGAAGGGCTCCATCGGCAGCACCACGGCGCCGGCCGCCTCCATGCACCGTGCGGCGCGCAGGACGGCCTCGCGCACTTCGGCCTCCACCGGCAGGCCGCAGCCCGCATCCAGCAGCAGCCCCAGCCGCTTGCCACGGAAGAAATCCGGCGGCGCGGCGAAGGTGTCCCAGGCGATGGCCTGCGGCGGCAGCGCCATGCTGTCGCGCGCATCGGCGCCGCTCAGCACGGCCATCATCAGCGCGGCATCGGCCACCGTGCGGGTCATGGGGCCGGCCGCGCGGCCGGTGTAGGGCGGGTCGATGGGGATGCGCCCCAGGCTGGGCTTGAGGCTGAAGATGCCGCACCACGACGCCGGCAGGCGCAGCGAACCGCCGATGTCGGTGCCCACGTGCAGCGGGCCGTAACCCGCCGCGGCCGCCGCGCCGCCGCCCGCGCTGGAGCCGCCCGGGCCCCTGGACAGATCCCACGGGTTGCGCGCCAGCGGGTGGAAGGACGAGAGGCCGGACGACAGCATGCCGTAGTCGGGCATGGTGGTCTTAGCGACCAGCACCGCGCCCGCTTCGCGCAGCCGAGCGGCCGGGGGCGCATCGGCCGGTGCCGGGGCCAGTTCGGTGGCGGCCGTGCCGAGCGGCGTCGGGTCGCCCTTGGTGGCGATGTTTTCCTTCACCGTGGCGGGCACGCCGTCGAGCGGGCCCAGGGGCGCGCCGCGCAGCCAGCGGGCCTCGCTCGCGCGCGCCTGGGCGAGCGCCGCCTCGGGCCGCAGCAGGTAGGTGGCGTGCAGGTGCGGCTCCCAGCGCGCGACGTGCTCCAGCACGGACTGCACGGCTTCCACGGGCGAGACGGAGCGCTCGCGGTAGGCCGCGAGCAGCGCGTGCGCGGGCCAGCCGTGCAGCGGCGTGCCGGGGCGCGGGGCGGCTTCGCTCGTCATGCCCACGACAGCGCCGAGAGATCGTTCACGAAGATGGGCATGTCCTTCCAGAGCCCGCGCAGGTTCTTGTGGGCCACGGTGGCCCACTGGGCCTGGTAGAGGAACGCGTGCACGCAGTCCTCGGCCAGCAGCCGCTGCGCCTCGCCCAGCAGCCGCGCACGGTCGGCCGGGGCGCCCGCGTTCTTGATCTGCTCGAACAGCGCGTTGAACTGCGGCGACCGGTAGCCCCAGTAGTAGTCGGGCTTGGTGAAGTTGGCGAGGTCGAACGGCTCCACGTGCGAGATCAGCGTGAGGTCGTAGTTCTTGTTCGTGTAGGTGCCGCTCAGCCACTGCGCCCATTCCACGTTCTGCAGCCTGGCGGTGATGCCCACCTTGGCGAGCTGCGCCGCGATGACCTCTCCGCCCTGGCGCGCATAGGGCGTGGGCGGCAGCGTCATGGAGAGTTCGAGCGGCGTCTTCACGCCGGCCTCGGCCAGCAGTCGCCGGGCCTTTTCGGGGTCGTAGGGGTTGATGCCCGTGGTGTCCACGTAGCCGAACGCGCCCGGCACGTAGTGGCTGCCGATGGGCACGCCCAGCCCGTCGGCGCCGCCCTGGATCACCGCCTTGCGGTCGATGGCCGCCGCGATGGCGCGGCGCACGCGCACGTCCTGCAGCGGCTTGCGCTGGTGGTTGATGGCCAGGATGGTCTTGGCGCGCGAGCCGCTCACGATCACCTGGAAGCGCGGGTTGGCCTTGAACTGCGGCACGCTGCGCGGCGCCACGCGCGGGAACGCATCCACGTCGCCCGCCATCAGCGCGGCCACCTGCGCGGCCGGGTCGGAGATGAAGCGGAACACCGCGCGGCGGATCTTCGCCGCGCCCGGCGTGCGGTAGCCCTCCCATGCGGTGAGCGTGACCGAGGCGCCCTTGCTCCAGGCCGAGAACCGGTAGGGCCCCGTGCCCACGGGTTGGGTGGCGTTGGCCTCGGCGCTGGTGGGCTCGACGATGGCCGACGTGGCCTGCCCGAGCACGAAGAGCAGGTCCGGGTCGATCTCCTTGTTGAGGACCACCACGGTGTGCTCGTCCACCACCTGCGTCGTGAGGTTGGCGAAGGTGCGCTTGTCCTTGTTGGTGCTTTTCTCGCCGGCCGCGCGGTCGAAGGAGAACTTCACGGCCGCGGCGTTGAACGGTGCGCCGTTGTGGAACTTCACGCCCTGGCGCAGCCTGAAGGTGTAGGTCTTGAGGTCGGGCGAGACCTCCCAGCGCTCGGCCAGCAGCGGCGAGGTGCTGCCGTCCGCGTTGATCCTGGTGAGCGTCTCGAACACGTTGTAGAGCGTGATCTCCCCGATGGCCGAGGCCGCGCCCGCCGTGGGATCCAGCCCCGGCGGCTCCAGCGTCATCGCCAGCACGATGCCGTCCTTGCGGCCCTGGGCGGCGGCGGGCAGCGATGCGGCGAGCGGCACGGCAGCGGCTGCGGCGAGGAGGGAGCGGCGGTCGAGGGACATGGCGGAAGTCTCCGGGCAGGCGGACAGGGTTCGTGGAATCCAGGCGGGGCCCGGCGCCGGGCTGTGGCGGCCGATGCAAAAAAGGGAGCCCCGCGTGCCCCCTCGCATGCGCTGAGGGGGTGTGTGTTTGTACACCACGCACGCCGCTGCCGGTATGGCGCGTGCCCGGCCCGCGCGGGCATGCGGCGGCGCGTCAGCAGAAGGCCTTGCGCTGCTGCCGCAGCGCCGGCCGGTCGATGCTGGCGCGCAGCAGGTCCAGGTCGCCCGCGCACACGCCGTGCCGGGTGAAATGCGCCTCCCACCCGTCCACGGTGCGCGCCACCTGCTGCACCAGTTCGGTGGCGCGTGGCCGGCGGATGCCGAATTCGCTCAGCTCGGTGAGCGCGTTGTCCAGGCTCGATTCCGCGCCGGCCGTGCCCACGGCCATCGCCTGGTAGCCGAGGTTCTGCAGCGTGGGCACCACGTCGTAGGCGGGGGTGAGCTCGTAGTAACCATCGAAACCGAGCCGCAGGCTGTGGTTGCGCTCGTGGTCGTCGGTGTTGTCCATGAGGATGTTGAACACCATGCGCTTGAACAGCTCCTCGCGCTGGGCGGCCTGCCGGTCGGGGTGGCCCAGGCGCAGCAGCACCGTGGCGAGCGCGCCGTAGCGCTCGTCCAGGCCCGCGGCGCGCAGGGCCGTGCGCGCCGAGAGGCAGTGCAGGCGGTAGGGCCCCTCGCGGTCGAAGCGCTGGATGGTCAGCGCGTGCCGCGCCCGGCCGTGGCGCTCGGGCAGCGGCAGCACGCCCGTGGCGGCCACGCCGATGCCGGCGCGGGCGGCGAGCGCCATCGTGGCGTGCTCGACCAGCGGCGTGTCCACCGCGTCGTCCAGCTCGCTGAACTTGACCACGCACGGCCCCGCATCGGTGTGCAGCAGCGCCTTGGGCCGCGCGCCTCCCAGCGTCACGCCGGGCTGCAGCAGGCGCTGCATGGCCGCGGTGACGGGCGCCTGGACCTGCATGTCGTCGATGGCGGCGCTGAGCTGCCCCAGGTCGCGCAGCCGGGGGTAGGGCCCGAGCGCGCGCGGAAGGTACTGCTCCGCCGATACCGAGACGCCCAGCGCGCCGAAGCGGTCGTCGCCCGCGAACAGCAGCATCTCCAGCACCGACAGGCGCTGCGGGCGGTCGATGTGGCGGACGATGCGCTCGCCCCAGCGGTCGGGCCGGGCGTCGTCGATGGCACCGGGGGCGCTGCCTTTCTCGCCGGCCGTGAACGTGTGGCCCGCCAGGATCGGCAGGTCTTCGCTGAGCGGGAAATGCCACCACGGCGTGCCATAGGCGAAGGTGGCGCAGTCGGGCACGAGCTGCGAGAGCCGCAGCGAGCCCACGGGCACGGGCCGGGCAGGGTTCACCAGCGCCCAGAGGTACAGCTCGTCCTGCGGGGCGTAGGTGCGCGGGTCCACGCCGTGGCCGGCGGTCATGCCGCGGGGGGCTCCGCAGGGTGCAGCAGGGCGGCCAGGCCCGCGGCGTTGTCGCTGGCCGGCGAGAGGGCCGCAGCGGTGGAAGAAGAAGGGGGGCGGGGCGCCGCCGTGGAGGCCCGGGGCGCGGGCTTCCAGCGGGCGCGCACTTCGGTCACCTCGCGCTCCAGCGCCGCATGGTCATGCACCGGCGCGATCAGGTCGGCCAGCCCTTCGGCCTGGTTGATGAGCCACAAACACATCGCATACGACGCCATGGCCACGGACGGGTCGCCGCGCTCGATGCGCGCCATCGTGGGCTGCGACACCCCGAGCTTCTTGGCCCACTGCGCCTGCGACTCGCCCCGGCGCTTGCGCGCAATGGCGATGTGCTGGCCGAGCTGCTCGATCTGCCGCAGGACGGCCCGGGGATAGTCCGAGGGAGACGTGTTTTGGCGAGGCATCCATAGATATTAGTGAAATGCCGTTTCTTTGCAAATCTATGAATCAACAGGCCTGGAATCTGATGCGCGCCAAGGAAATGATTCATAGATGAATTGATTGGGTAGAAACGAGAACATCTATGAATGCCGTGCAGGCAGGCCAGACCGAGCCGCCGGCGCGGTTCCCCGCCCCGATCAGCGCCCCCCCGCCCTCGGCACCGCGCGCGGCACGGCCGCCACCAGTTCCTGCGTGTACGGATGCGTGGGCGAGCGGAACAGCGCATCGGGCGTGCCGCGCTCCACGATCCGGCCCGCCTGCATCACCACCACCTCGTCGCACAGGTGCCGCACCACCGCCAGGTCGTGGCTGATCAGCAGGTAGGTGATTCCGGCCTGTGCCTGCAGATCGCAGAGCAGATTCAACACCTGTGCCTGCACCGAGACATCGAGCGCGCTCACGGGCTCATCGGCCACCACCAGGGCGGGGCGCGTGACGATGGCGCGGGCGATGGCGATGCGCTGGCGCTGCCCGCCGGAGAATTCGTGCGGGTACTTGGCGGCATCGCCCGGCCGAAGCCCCACCTGGGCCAGCACCTGCGCGACGCGCTCGCGCTGCTGCGCGCGCGGCAACCCTTCCAGCGCGGCCACGGGCTCGGCCACGATGCGCTCCACGGTCATGCGCGGGTCCAGCGAGCCATAGGGGTCCTGGAAGACCATCTGCAGGTCGCGCCGCGCCGCGCGCAGCGCCGCCGGGCCCAGCGCGTGCAGGTCGCGCCCGCGCAGGCGTACCTGGCCGGCCGTGGGCGTGTCGAGCGCCATCACCAGCCGCGCCAGCGTGGACTTGCCCGAGCCCGATTCGCCCACCACGCCCAGGCTGCGGCCCGCCGCCAGCGTGAAGCCCACCCCGTCCAGCGCGCGCATCACCGGCGCGGGGGACAGCAGGCGCTCGCGCGGCAGCGCGTAGTCGCGCACCAGCCCGTCCACCTCCAGCAGGGGCGTATCGTCGAAGGGTTTTTGGCCTGGTGTCGCCGTATTCATTGAATAGTTTGCTATTGTTTTTATAGTGTCTTGCGCGTCACGGGCCGGCGTGCCCCGGTGCGGCGGCAGCGGCCTCCAGCCGGATGCAGCGCGCGCGGTGCGCAGGGCCCACACCGACCGGCTCCGGCAGCGCCGCAGCGCAATCGGGCACGGTGAACGCGCAGCGCCCGGCGAACGGGCAGCCCGGCGGCAGGTCGGCGATCTCGGGCACGGTGCCGGCGATGGTGGGCAGCCGCGGCCGCGGCGACCCGGCCCCGGTGGCCCCGGCGTCGTCCACCCAGTGCGGCCGGGCCGCGAACAGCCCGCGCGTGTAGGGGTGGGCGCGGTGCGAGAACACCTCGGCCGTGGGGCCGCTCTCCACCACGCTGCCGCCGTACATCACCAGCATGCGGTCCACGTTCTGCGCGATCACGCCCAGGTCGTGCGAGATCAGCACCAGCGCCATGCCGCGCTCGGCGACCAGCCCGGCGATCAGCTCCAGGATCTGCCGCTGCACCGTCGCGTCGAGCGCCGTGGTGGGCTCGTCGGCGATCAGCACGTCGGGCCCGCAGGCCAGCGCCATCGCGATGGTGATGCGCTGGCGCTGCCCGCCCGAGAACTGGTGAGGATAGGCATCGAAGCGCCGAGCCGCCTGCACGATGCCCACGCGGTCCAGCAGCGCCACGGCCCGCGCGCGCGCCTCCGAACGCGGCAGGCCCAGGTGCCGGCGCAGCGGCTCGGCCACTTGCGCGCCGATGCTGTGCACGGGGTTGAGCGCCGTCATCGGCTCCTGGAAGACCATCGCGATGCGGCGCCCGCGCAGCCGGGCCAGGGCGGCGTCGGGCTGCCCCAGCAGCTCGGCGCCATCGAAGCGCACGCTGCCGCCGGCGCGCGCGCCCTCGGGCAGCAGGCCCATGAGCGCCATCGCCGTGAGCGACTTGCCGCAGCCCGATTCGCCCACCAGCCCCAGCGCCTCGCCGCGCGCCAGCGTGAACGACACCTCGCGCACCGCGCGCGCCATGCCGTGCGGCGTGGGCAGGTCCACGGTCAGGCTGCGCACGTCGATCAGCGGCGCGGCACCGCCGGAGGAAAGGGATGGGGGGAGGGCGCTCGCCATGGCGTGGTGGAGTCAGCGGCGCCGCGCAACGCGCGGATCGAGCAGATCGCGCAGCCCGTCGCCCAGCAGGTTCAGCCCCAGCACGGCCAGCGCGATGGCCAGCCCGGGCCACACGGCCAGCAGCGGCGCCTGGAACATCAGCGTCTGCGCCTCGCTCAGCATGCGGCCCCACGAGGGCTGGGGCGGCTGCGTGCCCAGGCCCAGGTAGGACAGCGCGGCCTCGGCCAGGATGGCGAGCGCGAACTGGATCGTGGCCTGCACGATCAGCACCGCCGCGATGTTGGGCAGCACGTGCTCCAGCGTGATGCGCCACGGGCCCCTGCCGCAGGCGCGCGCGGCCAGCACGTATTCGCGCGCCCACACGGCCTTGGCCGAGGCGCGGGTCACGCGCGCGAAGGTCGGGATGTTGAAGATCCCGATCGCGATGATCGAATTCACCACCCCCGCGCCCCACACGGCCGTGAGCATGATCGCCGAGAGGATCGCGGGGAAGGCGAACGTGAAGTCCGCCAGGCGCATGACGGCTTCTTCCACCCAGCCGCGGCGCGCCGCCGCCAGCAGCCCCAGCGCCGTGCCCACCGTGAGCCCGATGCCCACCGCGATCACCCCCACGAGGATCGAATTGCGCGCGCCCACCAGCAGCAGCGAGGCCACGTCGCGCCCGAAGGCGTCCGTGCCCAGCCAGTGCGCCGCGCCGGGCGGGCGCAGCGCGGACTCCATGTCCATGTCGTAGGGCGAGCCCGGCGTCCACACGAACGACAGCAGCGCCGCCAGCACCAGCAGCAGCGAGAGCCCTGCACCCAGCGCGAAGCTCGGGTGGCGCAGCGCGCGGCGCCATGCACCGGAAGGGGCCGGGCGGCCTGCGGTGGGCGGCGGGGGCTGCATCACAGGTCGCTTGCCTTCACGCGCGGATCGATGGCCGCATAGAGCAGGTCCACCGCGAAATTCACCACGATCACCATGGCCGCCAGCAGCATCACGCAGTTGCGCACCACGACCAGGTCGCGGTTCGCGATCGACTGGAAGATCAGCCGGCCCAGGCCCGGCAGGTAGAACACGTTCTCGACCACGATGGTGCCGGCCAGCAAGTTGGCGAACTGCAGCCCCATCACGGTGACCACGGGGATCATCGCGTTGCGCAGCACGTGGCCCCAGAGCGCCGCGCGCTGCGTCAGGCCCTTGGCGCGCGCCGTGCGCACGAAGTCCTCGCGCAGCACCTCCAGCACCGCCGAGCGCGTGATGCGCGCGAGGATCGCCGCCTGCACCACCGCCAGCGACACGGCGGGCAGCAGCAGGGCCTGCAGCGCCGCGAGCGGGCTGCCGCCCGAGGCCTCGGTCCAGCCCGGGAAGCCGCCGGCCGAGAACCACTGCAGCTTCACCGAGAACAGCAGGATCAGCAGGATCGCGAACCAGAAGTTGGGAATGGCGATGCCGATCTGCGCGAGCCCCATCACACCGACGTCGCCCCAGCGGCGGTGGTGGGAGGCGGCGTACACGCCCGCCAGCAGCGACAGCACCGTGGTGATCGCCATCGCCATCAGCGCGAGCGGCACGGTGAGGGCCAGGCGCTCCAGCACGAGGTCGATGACGGGCGTGCCGTAGGCATGGCTGTCGCCCAGGTGGCCCGAGAGCAGCCCGCCGACCCAGTGCAGGTAGCGCACCGGCGCGGGCTGGTCCAGGCCCAGGCGCGCGGCCAGCGCGGCCACGGCCTCGGGCGAGGCGTCCGGGCCCATCATCACCTGCGCCGCGTTGCCCGGCAGGATCTCCAGCACGAGGAACACGACCGCCGACGCCCCGGCGAGCGTGGCCGCGAGCGTGAGCAGGCGTTTGAGAAGGAACAATCCCATGGGGCGGCGGCAGGAGGGGCGGGCGATCGGTGGGGTGGTCGTCTTCCTGGGGGGGGCGGGGATCTTTCGTACCTGCAGAGCGGCCGGTGGGCCGGTGGGCCGGTGGCCGGATGCGTGCCGAAGGGCGCAGCATAGCGGCAAACCCGGCGAGCGCCGCCGACCCGCGGCAGCGCGCGCGGCCCCAGGGAGGGCAGGGGGATGGGCGGCGGGGATAATCGCCGCCATGACGTCCGTTTACCGCACCCCCGTCCCGCGCTGCCGTGCAGTGCCGGCGGCCGTGCCCCCCGCTGCCCGGAGGCATCCATGGCCCTGATGATCACCGACGAGTGCATCAACTGCGACGTGTGCGAGCCCGAGTGCCCCAACCACGCCATCTACCTCGGCGAAACCACCTACGAGATCGCCCCCGACAAGTGCACCGAATGCGTCGGCCACTTCGACGAGCCCCAGTGCGTGCAGATCTGCCCGGTGGCCTGCATCCCGGTCAATCCCGCACACGTCGAAAGCCGCGAGACGCTGTGGCAGAAGTACCAGCGCCTCACGGGCGCCCCCCTGCCCGAAAAACTCGCCTGAGACGGGCCGGCAGGCATGTTTTCATGCCCATGCCGCCGGATCCATTGAATAGTTTGCTATTCTTTTGATAGCGATCCCGGGGCGATACCCTCTGGGCGCGGGGGCTTGGGCCGGGGCGGCTTGGTCGTGTGCACGAGCAGCGTCGCCCGCTCCATGTCGCCGGCCAGCATCGCGGGGTGGGCCTTGAGCGAATGCGCGATGCTGTCCTCGATCTGCGCGCGATGGTCCGGCGAGGGCTTCTTCAGCACCCAGTGCGGCACCTCGGCCTTCACGCCCGGGTGGCCGATACCGATGCGCAGCCGCCAGTAGTCCGCCGAGCCGAGCTGCGCGTGGATGTCGCGCAGCCCGTTGTGGCCCGCGTGGCTGCCGCCGCGCTTGAGCTTCGCCTGGCCCGGGACGATGTCCAGCTCGTCGTGCGCCACGAGGATTTCCTCGGGCAGGATCTTGAAGAAGCGCGCCAACGAGGCCACCGACTTGCCTGACAGGTTCATGAAGGTCTGCGGCTGCAGCAGCCATACGCTCTGGCCGTTCACGTTCGCCCGCGCCACGAAGCCGTGGTAGGCCCGCTCGGGCACCAGATGCACCTTCAGTTCGCGGGCCAGCCCGTCGATCCACCAGAACCCCGCGTTGTGCCGCGTGGCGTCGTAATCCGGCCCGGGATTGCCCAGGCCCACAAACAGTTTGATCATGGTGCGCGCGATTATCGGAGGAGGCGGTGCGGCGGCCGCTGCACGGCGCCCCAAAAGCAACGGCCCACGCGCGCGGGGCGGGTGGGCCGTGGCAGCGATCCAGCCCCGGCAGGGGCTGCGATCGAAAGGTCAGCGCAAGAAGATTACTTCTTGCCCTTCTTGGCGGGAGCGGCTGCAGGAGCAGCCGCGCCTTCGGCCGGAGCCTCGACTTCGGCCACGGGCACCACCACGGACACCAGCACGGGGTTCTGCTGGCCACCGCGCACCACGGGCGACACGCCACGGGGCAGCTTGATGTCCTTCAGGTGCAGCGAGCGGCCCTTTTCGAGCTTGCTCAGGTCCACGTTGATGAACTCGGGCAGGTCCGACGGCATGCAGGTCACGTCCAGTTCGTTCGCGACGGGGTTGACCATGCACTTGTCGATCTTCACGGCCGGGGATTCTTCGGCGCCGGAGAAGTGCAGTGGCACCTTCATGTGCAGGCGGGTCTTCTCGTCCACGCGCTGGAAGTCGATGTGCAGCACGAGTTGCTTGAAGGGGTGGTATTGCACGTCGCGCAGCAGGACCTTGCTGCTCTGGCCGCCGAGTTCCATGTCCAGCACGCTGGAGTGGAACGCTTCCTTCTTCAGGGCGTGCCACAGAGCGTTGTGGTCGATCTCGATCAGTTGGGGTTCCGCGGAACCGCCATAGACGATGCCGGGCGTCTTGCCCGAATTGCGCAGACGGCGGCTCGCACCCGTACCTTGCTTGGCGCGCTCAAAAGCGACGAAGTTCATGTTTCTCTCCTGTAGGGGCCGGCCGCGACCAGCGGGCCCTCGTTTGAAAAAGACCCGCGCCGTCGTGGCAGCGGGCCCATGGGTTCTCGAATGCACAAGCCTCCCGAAGGAGGCTTGTCACCTGCAGCGGCCGAGGGGCCGTGCAGCCGGGGAGGAATCCCGTCAGTCCGAGAACAGGCTCATCACCGACTCGCCCTTGGCAATGCGCTGGATCGTCTCTCCGATCAGCGGCGCCACGGACAGTTGGCGAATCTTGGTGCAACCCCGCCCGGCATCGCTCAGGGGGATCGTGTTGGTCACCACCACCTCGTCGAGCGCATCGCCCTGGGTGATGCGGTCGATGGCGGGGCCCGAGAAGATCGGGTGCGTGCAATAGGCATACACCTTCTTGGCGCCGCGCTCCTTGAGCACTTCCGCCGCCTTCACGAGCGTGCCGGCCGTGTCGATCATGTCGTCCATGATCACGCAGTTGCGGCCTTCGATGTCGCCGATCACGTGCATCACCTCAGACACGTTGGCTTTCGGACGGCGCTTGTCGATGATGGCGAGATCGCAGTTCAGCTGCTTGGCCAGCGCGCGTGCGCGCACCACGCCGCCGACGTCCGGCGACACCACGATTAGGTCTTCGTAATTCTTCTGGCGCAGGTCCCCGAGCAGCACCGGCGACGCGTAGATGTTGTCCACCGGAATGTCGAAGAAGCCCTGGATCTGGTCTGCATGCAGGTCCATCGTCAGCACGCGGGCGACACCCACGGCCTGCAGCATGTTGGCCACCACCTTGGCTGAGATCGGAACGCGCGTGGAGCGTGGGCGGCGGTCCTGGCGGGCATAGCCGAAGTAGGGAATCACCGCGCTGATGCGTTCGGCGGATGCGCGCTTGAGCGCATCGACCATGATCAGCAGTTCCATGAGGTTGTCGTTGGTCGGCGCGCAGGTGGACTGCACGACGAACACATCGCGGGCACGGACGTTCTGCTTGATTTCGACGGTGACTTCGCCGTCGGAGAAGCGGCCCACATCGGCTGCACCCAGCGTGGTGCCGAGGTGCTGGGCGATTTCAGCCGCCATGCCAGGATTGGCATTGCCGGTGAAAACCATGAAGTCGGGGTGATTGGCTTGCATGAAAGACCCAGCAGTCTGAAAAGAAAAGCCCGTATGCGGAAAGTATTTGGCAGGGGAAGAAGGATTCGAACCTTCGCATGCCGGAATCAAAATCCGGTGCCTTAACCAGCTTGGCGACTCCCCTACACAGGTCAACTGCCTGATGGCAATCAACCGCAATCTCTATCTGCTGACCACCCAGCGAGTGGGTGAAGCCTCAGATTGTCACATATTTTTGCCCTCCATTTGGCGGGTAGATCGAATAAATCGATCTCATGTGACATTTGCGCAAACACTGCACTTCCCGAGCCGGTCATTCTGGCATTCAGCCCCTTGTCAGCCAGCCATTGAATGGCTTGGGAAACTTCGGGACAGAGTGCCTCTGCGACCGGCTGCAGTACGTTCCTGCCGAATCGGTAGTGTGCTGCAGCAAAGCCTGAGATTGTAGCACTATCCAAATTGCGCTCCAGCGAAGAAGACGAAAAAATCGACTTCGTGTCCAAGCCGGCCTCGGGCTTGACCACGATGAAGCGGGCATCCGGAAGGGCGTTGTCCTCGGCGAGCGGCAGGAGGGTCTCGCCGATTCCTTCCACCCAGGCGTTGTGTCCGCGCAGGAAGAACGGCACGTCGGCACCGAGCGACAGCCCGATGCGTTCGAGTTCGTGCTGGCCCAGGCCCAGCGCCCACAGCCGGTTCAGGGCGATCAGCGTGGTCGCCGCATCCGACGATCCGCCGCCCATGCCGGCCTGCGCAGGAATGGACTTCTCCAGGGTGATGTGCACGCCCTGGTGTGTGCCGGTCGATTCCTGAAGGGCCCGGGCCGCGCGCGTGCACAGGTCATCGGCGGGCAGGGCCCAACGAACATCGTCCCGGCTGATGCGGCCACCCTGGCGCAGTTCGAAATGCAGGGTGTCGCACCAGTCGATCAGCATGAATGCCGATTGCAGCAGGTGGTAGCCATCCGGGCGGCGGCCGGTGATGTGCAGGAAAAGGTTCAGCTTGGCCGGGGCAGGCAGGTCGTACAGCGCGCGCATCAACAAGGGGCCGGGTTTCGGCGGTCGGTCTTTCAGCGGTCCAGTGCAATGCGCAGCGTCGCTTGCGGCAGGGGGGTTTGGCGGTGTGCGGTCAGTCTTCCATTGCCTACGCCCGTGAGGTCGACCTCCCAGCCTGGAACATCCATGGGGTTGCCCTGCAGCCACTCGAAGAGGGCTGCGACGGGCAGCGGGCTCCCGGTGAGTTCGGTGACCAGGGTGTCCAGCGACGGCGATTCGCGGCGTTCGGAGCCTTTTTGCAACACGGCACCCGAGGGTGACCACTCCAGCGTGGCCAGCACATTGCCTAGGGGATTGAGCAGAACCAGCTCCCCCTGCCGTGCCTGCCCGGTCAATTCGAAGCCGGCATTGACAGGCGCGGTGGAGGCGTCGTCGACCTGCAAGGCCATGCGGCCACTCCATTGCCGCGAAGCCGACTCCGCCCCCATCGCGTCCGGACGGTTGGGGCGGCGCACGTCGGCGCAGCCAGCCAGGCCGGTCATTGCGCCCAGCGCTGCAGCGCCCAGAAGCCTCCTGCGCAGTGAGTCCATGGGCCAAGGTGTCATGGACTGACCTTCAGGCGTTTGAGCGTTTCCTGGAGCGTGGCGTTGTCCTTGTTCAATCGCAGGCCTTCTCTCCACACTTCGGTGGCGCGGGTGCGCTCCCCCATGGACCAGAGCACTTCGCCCAGGTGCGCCGCGATCTCGGGATCGGGTTGCCGCTGGAAGGCATCGGCCAGCAGCCTGGCGGCTTCTGCCCGGTTGCCCAGGCGGAATTCCACCCAGCCCAGGCTGTCGGTGATGAAGGGGTCCTTGGGTGCAAACTCTAGCGCCTTGGAGATCAGCTGCCGGGCCTCCTGCAGCCGGATGCCGCGCTCTGCCAGCGAGTAGCCGAGTGCGTTGTAGGCGTGGTGGTAGTCCGGGCGCTTTTCGATGATCTGGCGCAGCAGCTTTTCCATGCCGGCCAGGTCGCCTGCCTTTTCTGCAAGCATGGCCTGGTCGTACACGAGGTCATAGTCATCGGGCGCCAAAGCGACGGCCTTGGCCTGCACCTCGAAGGCTTGCTGGTATTGCTTTGCCTCGCGCAGCACTTGCACTTCGGCCACCAGCTTCAACCGCTCCTCCTGGGCGTTCTTGGCCGGCAACCGGCGGATGAGTGCGATGGCCTCCGGCAGCTTGCCCTGGCGCGCCAGCAGCGAAGCACGCCGCGTCTGCGCACTCAGCAGCTCAGATGCGTTGTCGATCTTCCCAAGCCAGGACTCCGCTTCGGGGTAATTGCCGCGCTTTTCGGCAATCTGCGCTCGCAGAAGATATGCCTGCGTGATGGCCGCCTTGCGAGGGTCGTTGGCCGGATAGGCCTGCACCAGACGCTCGAATTGCTCCAGCGAGGATTCTGCTGCCGAGAGGCGATCTGCCTGCAGGTGCAATGTGGCCTTGAGCAGCCACGCCTCGGCCATCTCGGGCGACTCCCGGGTAAGCGTGTCGAGCTGCACCCCCGCTTCCGTGTAGCGCTGCAGGCCCAGCAATACCCGGGCATATGCCATCCGGATCTCGGGCCGTGGCGCAGCGGCCAGATAGCGGGCAACCAGTGGCTCTGCATTGGCCTCTCCCTCTTCGACCAGCTGCAGGGCCAGCAATGCCGAGGTATCGAGTGAGGCATCCTGTGCCTGGGACTTGCGGGCAGCTTCCAATGCGCCCTTGCGATCGCCTGCGGCAAGGCGCATGCGGCCCAGGGTGGCCCAGGCAATCGGACCGGCCGCAGGATTTTCCAGTTGCTCCGCCAGGGCCTTCTCGACCACGGCAGCCGCAGCTGCCTTGTCCGTGGCGCGTCCGTAGAGTTGGGGAATGGCCTGCAGCGTCAGCAGCTTGTCCTTGGCGGGAGATTGGGCAAGCTCTTGCTTGAGCAGATCGGCAGTTTCCTCAATGCGGTTCAGTGCGATCAGGATCTGGAGCACGTACCGGTTGGCTTCACGGGACTGTGGCTGGGCTTCCTTCCATGCGCGTGCGGACGCCAGTGCATATTCGCCGGAACGAGATTGCAGTGCGATGTCCGTGGCACGCCGGTAAAGCTGGGAATCATTGCTCCGGCGCGCCGCCTCGAGAATGAGCGAATAGCCCGTGCCGGGATCACCGCTGGCGGTACTGAGTTCGCCCACCAGAATCTCGTAGAACAGTTCCGCATCCAATGCGGCACGTGTTTCACTGTTTGGTATCACCTCGGCTTCCAGTTGGGGTGGAGACGCCTTGGCGGTGGGGGGAGGAGCGGCCGGTGCTGCCTGAGAATGTGCGGCGGCGGCCCACAGTGCACACAGTAATGCGGCACCCCTAAGTCGATGTGATTGCTCCATCGAACCATAATAATCCATGGTCATCCGTGTCGCCGAGGTGCATCGCCATGCCTGAGTTGCCAGAAGTGGAAGTTACGCGCCGCGGCGTGGCGGACGCCATGGCCGGAGCCGTGATCGAATCCGTGGCCCTGGGCAAGGCGCTGCGCTGGCCGCTTGGCCGTCCGCCAGAGGCATTGCATGGATTGCGCGTTCTTGCGGTGCGTCGCCGCGGGAAGTACCTGCTCGTGGACCTGGATCAAGGGATGCTGCTGATCCATCTCGGAATGTCTGGAAGCCTGCGCTTCGAGCACCAGGCGGAGCCGCAGGGCGTGCACGATCATTTCATGCTGATGACCAGCAAGGGCACCCTCCGCCTCAGAGACCCGCGCAGGTTTGGCGCCGTCGTGTGGGCCGCTTCGGAGGCCAGTCAGGAAGCCACGCGGCTGCTGGGCCGCCTGGGAGTGGAGCCTCTTGGCCAGGATTTCACAGTGCCTGGCCTCATCGCGGCGATGCAGTCCAGCCGCCTGCCGATCAAGCAATTTCTGCTGGGCGGGCGGGCGGTGGTCGGCGTTGGGAACATCTATGCATCCGAAGCACTGTTTCTCGCAGGCATTCGGCCAACGGTCCGTACTTCTTCCATTGGTCCACTGAGAGCCAGGCGCCTGCATGAAGCCATCCGTTCCGTCTTGGCCCGTGCCGTGGAGCGCGGGGGCAGCACCCTGCGAGACTTCGCCGGCGCAGACGGAAATGCAGGGCATTTTCAGCTGGAGGCGCACGTTTACGGTCGTGAGGGGCTGCCATGCCGCTCTTGCGGAGCACCGATAAGAAGCATGCGGCAGGGCCAGCGCAGCACATACTATTGCCAACACTGCCAGAAGCCCTGATGTCCATACACAATGGCTTGCGGGGTGCTGATATATTTTGAAGGCGCTCCCTCGACTGGGGCACATCCACCATCAGGAGCACTGTGGGACCTTCTTTCAACGAGCAATTCGACCAGCATGGTGCGTGGCGTCGTGCTTTTGCGCTGCAATTGAAGCACCTGAGCGAATGGATGTCTTCTCACGCCTTGATGGATTCCGCCATTGAGGAGAAGCTGCGGAGGCTGGAGAACCAGGTCCGCAGCGACAAGGTCATGGTGGCCTTCGTGGCAGAGTTCTCCCGAGGGAAGTCCGAGCTCATCAACGCGATTTTCTTTGCGGACTATGGTCGTCGCATCATGCCGGCCAGTGCAGGTCGGACGACGATGTGCCCCACCGAACTGGGATACGACCCTGAGTTCCCCAACAGTCTTCGCTTGCTGCCCATCGATACGCGCCGGCATCCCCAGGGCCTTGCCGAATGGCGGCTCAAATCCGATCAATGGACAGAAGTCGCACTCAACGTAGGCGACGCAGACCAGCTCGCGAAAGCGATCGAAAAAGTTTCCGAGGTGCGCAGGGTCACGCTGGACGATGCACGAGAACTCGGCTTCTGGCATGACGAGCAGCCCCACGACAACCCGGTTCCCGATGCGAATGGTTTGGTTGAGGTGCCTGCCTGGCGACATGCGCTGATCAACATTCCGCATCCGTTGCTGCGCCAGGGCCTCGTGATCATGGATACCCCCGGCTTGAATGCAGTAGGCGCGGAGCCCGAGCTCACCATCAATCTGATACCGCAGGCCCATGCCGTGGTCTTCATCCTGGGCGCCGATACTGGCGTGACGCGATCGGACCTCGAGATATGGCGCCAGCATGTGGAGCCCGCAGTGGGCCATGCGGATGCGCGGATGGTGGTTTTGAACAAGATCGATACCTTGTGGGACACCCTGAACTCCCCCACGCAGGTTCAGGAGCAGTTGGATCGTCAGCGGCTGACTTCGGCGGAAATGCTTGGCGTTTCGCGCGATCAGGTGCTCCTCGTCTCGGCACAGAAAGGGTTGGTTTCCAAGATCAACTGCGATGACGTTCTGCTGGAGTCCAGCGGGCTTCCGGCGCTGGAAGATGCGCTGGCTCAAGGAGTCATGGGCAAGCGGCAAGGAATCCTGCGCTCTGCAGTAGCAACAGGGGTTGCCGCGCTGCGTTCGGAGGCGGGTAGAACGATCAACATTCGCCGCCGTGACCTGGATGACCAGATGCTTGAGTTGCGCAGCCTGCGCGGGAAGAATGCATCGGTGATCGAATCCATGCGTGTGCGCATAGAACAGGAGCAAAGGGAGTTTGACGCCAGTGCTGCCAAGATACAGGCCGTGCGCTCCGTACATCTCAAGCTGCTGCGCGACATCTTCCACGACCTGGGTGCGCGTTCGTTGAAGGCTGAAATGACGACGCTCGTGGACGCGCTTCAGCAAAAGGGCCTCAAGCTGGGCGTGCGCAAGATTTAC
This sequence comes from Acidovorax sp. NCPPB 4044, assembly GCF_028069655.1. Lineage (NCBI taxonomy): Bacteria > Pseudomonadati > Pseudomonadota > Betaproteobacteria > Burkholderiales > Comamonadaceae > Acidovorax > Acidovorax sp. NCPPB 4044. Next base: position 3,340,460 of record NZ_JAMCOS010000001.1, on the reverse strand, counting down.
GTGGAAACCTTCGAGCGCCTGCGGGCGATCGTCGACAAAGCCCAAGCTTCCGCCACTGAGATCCATGCCATGTTGGGAGGAACCTTCCGGCAGCTCAACGCAGACTTCGGTTTTTCGCTGCAAGTGCCGGCAACGCCCCAGCTGGAGGGATTCGTTGCCGAGATCCAGCAAATAGAGGACCGCCATCTGCAGTACATCGGTATGGGCAATACCTTGCGTCTGGCTCAACAGGAATTCGTGCATCGGCTGGTCCGGGCACTGGGGATGCGGCTGCGCACCGTGTTCGAATCGGCGGCCAACGATCTCGAGCTGTGGAGCAAGTCCGCTACGGCGCAACTCGACGCGCAATTGCGCGAACGCAAGCGCAGTTTCGCTCGGCGTATCGAAGCAGTGGACCGCATTCAGCATGCAGCCAGTGGCTTGGTGGAGCGGATCACCGAGATCGAGCAATCCGAACAGGAATTGCTTCAGCTGGAAAGCCGACTGCATGAAATGACCGACCATCTGGCTTCTTTGCCCATAGGCGGCAACGCCTCGCAATCGGGCCCGGCACTTTCCGCATGACCCGTGTGATTCCCGATATCGCCACCGACGTCGTTCGCTGGCAGGCGGTGCATGGCCGCAATCATCTGCCGTGGCAGCAAACGCGCGATCCCTACCGGGTTTGGCTTTCGGAGATCATGCTGCAGCAGACGCAGGTCAGTACGGTCCTTGATTACTACACCCGTTTTCTGGAGCGTTTTCCAGATGTAAGGGCGCTGGCGGCAGCGTCCGAGAGCGATGTGCTCGCCTTGTGGAGCGGGCTTGGCTATTACAGCCGTGCGCGCAATCTGCATCGTTGCGCCCGGGAGATCGTTGAAACCCATGACGGAGAGTTTCCTCGTACCGCTGAGGCGCTGGCCCGCCTGCCCGGTATCGGGCGCTCCACAGCGGGGGCCATATCGTCATTTTGTTTCGCAGAGCGGGTGCCCATACTCGATGCCAACGTTCGCCGCGTGTTGACCCGGGTACTAGGATTCGATGCTGATCTGGCTGTAGCGAAACACGAGCGCGCTCTGTGGGACCTCGCAGAGAAACTGCTGCCGCGCAGTGATCTCACATATGCGATGCCTCGCTATACACAGGGGCTGATGGATCTCGGGGCCAGCCTTTGCACCCCTCGTAGACCTGCCTGCATACTTTGCCCCATCCAATCGCAGTGTGCTGCGGCAGCGGCGGGCAATCCTGAAGATTTCCCCGTCCGTACCCGGAAGCTGGTGCGGCGGTCCGAAGCATGGTGGTTTGTCATGCGCTACGACCCGATGGGCAGGGTCTGGCTTCAGCGCCGTCCCGATTCAGGTATCTGGGCAGGATTGTTCTGCCCACCTACCTTCGATAGCCGCGAAAGTGCTTTGGAGTGGTTGGCTCGGCAGGGCCATGGCGCCACAGTACGTGAACTCGTGCCCGTATTCCATGTGCTGACCCACCGCGATCTCCATTTGCACCCTGTCATTGCCGCGGGCTCTGCAGCATGGGAGGTGGGGGCGCAGGATGGTGCGTGGTTCGAGGCTGCGCAATGGGCCGCGGTCGGGTTGCCTGCGCCGGTGCGGAAGCTGCTGGAGCATATGCACCATTCCCATGAAACTCCGGAGGAGTCGCTGTAGATGTCTTGACTTGAGTGCTTGTACTGATTCAGTTCGCCGCACCATCGAGTTCACGATGCCGGCGCAGAGTGGACCATCGGTCTGCAAAGTATTCAGCCAGCTTCTCCACGAGATAGACGGAGCGGTGTTGGCCGCCTGTGCATCCGATGGCGACTGTGACATAGCTGCGATGGTTCTGCGCTAGCGGCTCAAGCCAATGCGACAAGAAATGGATGATGTGTTCGCGCATCAGCCCGACATCGGCTTTGTGCTCCAGATAACGCACTACCGCCAGGTCTTTGCCGGTCAACGGACGCAACTCGGCTTCGTAATGGGGGTTGGGCAGCATCCGGACGTCGAACACATAATCCGCGTCCATCGGTATTCCGCGCTTGAAGGCAAATGATTCGAATACCAGAGTCAATTGCCCCGGCAGCGTCGGCATTAGGCTTTTCACATATCCCTGCAGCTGCGCCGAGCGGATCGCGCTGGTGTCTATGACGTGCGATTGCTCCCTCAAGTCGGCAAGGAGTTCGCGCTCCAGCTCGATGGTTTCTATGAGTGCGCGCTGCTCGCCATGCCAGTCGTCTCTGGAGAGCGGGTGCCGCCGCCGTGTTTCCGAGAAGCGTCGGATGAGGGTGTCTGTGGTCGCATCCAGGAAGAGCGAGTGCACGATCACGCCATCGGCACGAAGGCGCCTCAGTTGCTGAGGAACCAGCGGCAGCGCGGTTGCACTTCGCACATCGATCGCGATAGCGACCCGATTGCCGTGGTGCTGGTGTTCCAGTGCCACGAATGCCGCAAGCAGTTCGGGAGGGAGATTGTCGACGCAGTAATAACCTGCGTCCTCAAGGGCATGCAGTGCAACGGATTTTCCCGAACCGGCCATGCCCGTGATCAATACGATCTCCAGTGAGATGCTCGTCATGGCTTCTTGGCTTTCGGACGGGTTGCATTGATTTGCAGCATTTCGCTGGCGTGGGCCAGTGTGGCCGAAGATGCGCGATCGCCGCCGCCCAGCATGCGGGCCATCTCGCGGACGCGATCTTCCCCATCGACCGGTACAACGGTACTGGAGGTTCCCTGGTGGTGAGACCGCTTTGACACCACGAGGTGATGGTTGGCGCACGCGGCCACCTGGGGCAGGTGCGTGACGGCTAAGACCTGTCGATCGTGCCCCAATTTCTGCATCAGCTTGCCTACTGTTTCGGCCACTGATCCACCGACGCCAGAATCTACCTCGTCGAAAATCAGCGTAGGCGCTTCGCCGAGCTGGCTGGTAGTAACCGAGATCGCCAGGGAAATCCGCGACAGTTCGCCGCCGGATGCAACCTTGCCAATGGGGCGAGGTGTAACGCCTTCATGCCCAGCTACCAGGAAGGCTACGCTGTCCAGACCGTGAGGCCCGGGGTCAGACGCCTCGTCCAGCGCCACTTCGAACCTCCCGCCCTTCATACCTAGCCCCTGCATGGCCTTTGTGATGGCGCGCGCCAGATCTGGAGCTGCTTTCGACCGTGATCGAGAAATTTCTCGAGCCACCTTCATGAAAGCAGCTTCGCTTTCTCGCGCGCGTTCGGTCAGGCCCTCAATGTCTGATGCTCCGTCCAGGCGCGCCAGTTCGTCCTCCCAGCCTGCGAGCAAACCTGGGAGGTCTTGTGGCTGGCGCTTGAACCGGCGCGCCAGGGACATCCAGAGCCCCATGCGAGTGTCCAGCGTTTCCAGCCCATCCGGGTCGACATCGGTATGGCGGAGATACGATTGAAGAGAGTGAGACACGTCCGAAGCCTGCGCCAAGCAAGAAGTCAGGACATCCAGCATGGACTTGAATTGCGGATCCAATGACTCTTTGGCTTCCAGGATGCTGCTCGCCCTGACAAGCTGCCCATGCGCCCCAGACTCATCGTCCTCCAGGGCCGACAGTGCAGCTTGAGCTGCATCGATCAAGGCCTGTGCATGCGAGAGCCGGGTGTGTTGGGCGTTCAGTTCGTTCCACTCACCCTCTGCGGGGGCCAGCTTTCGCATTTCTGCAATCTGCCATTGCAGCCTGTCTCGCTCTTCCTGGATGTCGTTTTGACTGGCCACGGCTGCATCCAGCGTTTTTTGATCGTCGCGCCAACGATTCCAAAGAGGAAGCAGGCTCTCGGTGCGAATACCTCCATACGCATCCAGTAAACCGCGTACAGATTCAACGCGGGTCAGACTTTGCCAGGCGTGTTGACCATGGATGTCGAGCAATAGAGAGCCCAGCGCTCGCATTTGCGTTGCAGTGGCCGGGACTCCATTGACCCAGGCTCGGCTTTTTCCTTGGACATCGATAGTGCGCCTCAGCAGCAAGCTGTCTTCCTGCGGAATGCCGGCTTCTTCGAGCCACTCGACGATGTTCTCTGAGCTGTCGAACTCCGCACAGAGTGCTGTAGCTGTCGCTCCTTCCCTGATGACGCCTGCATCGGCTCGAGCGCCCAGAATAAGTTGAAGCGCATCGATCAGGATGGATTTCCCGGCGCCGGTCTCACCTGTCAGCACAGTGAAACCCGACTGAAAATCCAGTTCAAGACCTTCTACGATCACGAAATCACGCAGCGCAATCCGCTTCAACGCCATGGTCAATAGCCTCCTTCGTTCCAGCGAAGTTTCTTGCGCAGAGTTGCAAAATAGTTCCATCCACGCGGGTGCAAAAATTTTGCGCGGTAGTCTGAGCGCTGCACAAGAATGCGATCTCCGTGCTGCAATGACGCCAGAGATTGCATGTCAAAGTTTGCACTCACGTCCCGCCCGCTTACCACCTCCACAGCGACCTCCATGCTGTCCGAAAGAACAATGGGCCGGTTCGACAGAGTGTGCGGTGCGATGGGGGCCAGCACCCAGCCGGGGATCGTGGGGTGAAGCATCGGACCTCCTGCAGACAGTGCGTAGGCGGTCGAGCCGGTGGGCGACGCAATAATGAGTCCGTCAGCCCGTTGGTTCGACACGAAGTGGCCTCCTACTTCTACGCGCAGTTCCACCATGCCGGAGGTGGAGCCTCTGTTCACCACCACGTCGTTCATGGCCAACGCCTCGAAGATGCACTGCCCATGCCGCATCACCCGGGCGCGCATCAGCGGACGGAGATCCTCTTCATACTCGCCGCGGAGCATGGGCTTGAGGACAGCAGGGTATTCATCCAAGGGAATGTCGGTGATGAACCCCAGCCTTCCTTGGTTGATGCCGATCAGTGGCGTGCGGTGCTCTGCCAATTGGCGCCCCACACCGAGCATGGTGCCGTCACCTCCCACCACAAGGCAGAGATCACACTCGACGCCTATGCGCTCTATAGGCAGTGCAGCGTAGTTGCTGAAACCCGCATTCGCGGCGGTATCGGCCTCCAGAAAGACGTCGCATCCTTCATTGGCAAGAAATTTGGCGATGCCATCCAGCGCTTCGCGAGAACTGTCGGACATTCCTGTAGAACTGGGCGCTTGGTATTTGCCGACGAGCGCAACGCGTTGGAACCTGAGCTTCATCGAAGAAATTAGATCATTAAAATGATTCAATGCTCGATGACCGTGCCAAGTTGTTGCTCAAAGCGCTGATCGAGCGTTACATCGCCGACGGCCAACCGGTGGGCTCTCGTACGTTGTCCCGCGCATCGGGACTGGATCTGTCCCCTGCGACCATCCGAAACGTCATGGCGGATCTGGAAGACATAGGGTTGATCGTCAGCCCCCATACTTCTGCCGGGCGCATACCTACGGCCAAGGGTTACAGGCTTTTCGTCGACACGATGCTGACGGTTCAAAGAGAACAACTGTGCTCTCCAGAACTCGCGCCAGATCAGCCCCAGAAGGTGATTGCCAATGCGGCGCAGCTGTTGTCCAGCCTGTCGCAGTTCGTTGGGGTCGTGATGGCTCCTCGACGACCATCGGTTTTTCGGCACATCGAATTTCTCAGGCTGTCCGAGCGGCGGTTGCTCGTCATCATCGTGTCTCCAGACGGAGACGTGCAAAACAGGGTGATCTTTACCGAAGTCGATCATTCCCAATCGCAGTTGGCAGAGGCTGCGAACTTTCTCAACAGCAACTATTCGGGCTTGGGCATGGAAGAGGTCCGGGAGCGACTGAAGACCGAGGTAGACCAGTTGCGTGGGGAAATTGCATCGTTGATGCAGGCAGCGGTGAATGTGGGAACGGAAGCCATGGCAGCCTCTCGGGAAGAGGTGATCATTTCCGGTGAACGCAACCTGCTGGCCCTGAGTGATTTCTCGAACGATATGGGCAACCTGAGAAAAGCTTTCGAGCTTTTCGAGCACAAAACCCAGATCCTGCGTCTGTTGGATGTCTCCAACCGCGCAGAGGGCGTCCGGATTTTCATCGGTGGAGAGAGTCAGATCGTGCCATTCGAGGAGTTGTCGGTGGTCAGCGCGCCTTACGAAGTGGATGGGCAACTCGTCGGCACTTTGGGAGTGATCGGACCCACGAGGATGCCTTATGACCGCATGATCCAGATCGTTGACATCACCTCCAAGCTGGTCACGAACGCATTGAGTCACCGGCGGTAGCACATACAATCACTGCCGGCGGGGCGTTAGCTCAGTTGGTTAGAGCAGAGGACTCATAATCCTTTGGTCGTCGGTTCAAGTCCGCCACGCCCTACCAATCTTCACGCGGATAGTTTGCTATATTTGTGATAGCTTTTCTTCCGCAATTTATGGCGCTTTTCCGCAATTTAGCGCAATGGCGTCACCTTCTTTCCGGCTTTGTGGCGTATGTAGTCAGCCGTCATTGCCTCCGTCGTGTGGCCAAGCAGCGCTTGCGCAGCCCTGGTCCCTGATGCATCGTCGGCCTCTGTCGCGGCCTTCGCGCGGAAGTCCCGGAACTGGAAGTCGGCCTTCGGAATGCCGGCATTTTCGCGCGCCTTGTCGAAACGATATCGGATCTGGCCGGCGCTCAGTGGCCGTCCATCCTCGTCCACCAGCAGCGCCATGCAGAGCGCCCCCCTGGCGCGCTTGAAGGCCACGATCTCTCCCATCAGGGCAGCCAACTCCCCAACGACTTCGATTCGCAGCTTGGCCTTGGTCTTGCCCTGTTTGACGTGCAGCACGCCGTCTCTCAGGTCAGCCTCGCTGACCGTGCGCACGTCTTGCGGCCGCTGGCCGATGATGTCTGCCAGACGCATTGCAAACTGCAGTGGCAAATCCGCAGCATCCAGAACCCGCCGGACCATTGCCGCGTCGGGCGCTGTGTCGCGCCCCTTTTCGGTGAAGCGCTTCACCCCGGCACAAGGGTTGGGTAGCTTCGTGATGCCCTCCTCGCGGGCCCAGTTCCAGAGGTGTGACACAAGGGCCTTCGCGCGATTGGCTCGCACTTGGCCGTGGGTGGGGGGGATATCCTTGGGCGGTGCGCCATCCTTCCGCCGCTCCTGCTTGGCGACCGCGATTGCGCGTGCCTGGGCAGCTCGCCAGCGCATGAACTGGCGGATGTGCTGGGGCTCCACCCCGTCAAGAGGGGCGGGCGGGTCGCCGAAGAACTTCAGCACCCAGGCTTGCTCCTGCCTGTCGCTCCTCTGGCTGTTGAGGGCCTTGTTGGGCACAACCTCGGCAAAGTACCTGCCGACAACATACGGCACGGTCAGCACGCCATCAGTAGGCGTCTGCTTGCTTGTCAGCTCCGCCCACTTGGCGACGGCAAGCACATAGTCGGAGCCCAGCGGTATCTCCCTGCGGGGCTTTCCGCCGGTGTCGAGGTAGTAGTAGATCTTCGCGGCGCGGGCGCGGGCGCGCATGCCGGTCGGCAGGTTTGTCCAGCGTGTCGGCTTACGGCCCATCAGCGCGCTCCAATCACGCGCGGGGTCCACCCGACCGACGGACGCGGCTCGGGCTCAGCAGATCGGCCCTCCACGGCTGCGCGGGTGACAACCGGGTGGCCGGTGGCGCTCACGCGGAACGGCATCCCTGCGGCGCGCAGCCAAGCGATTTGCTTGGACTTGTACTTGCGACGCGTGAGCCGCTGCAGCTCGGCGTCATCGAGAAACAGCCCTGCGGACATGTTGCCTCCAGAAAAGAAAAGCCCGCGGGCGGCGGGCTGGGTTGTTGTGTGGCCGGGGCTATGCCGGCGGCGCGTGCGCGGCGGCCCTGGAGGCCGCGCGCTGGTTGACCTAGCGCGCACAGTCGGCGCAGACGTGGCAGGCCCGGAACGGTCGCGCTCCATCGGCCGGCTTGTCCTTGTCGCACACCATGCACCGGATCTGCGCCAGGTCGGCAAAGGTGAAGCGACGGCGGCCTTTGGTGGGGCTCTTCATGGCTTGATGCCGTGGGCCACTTCGCCATGGCGCAGCCCATTGATGAAGTCTGCTCGCTGCGCATGGCTCACACCGCGGTCGTAGCCCGCATCCGCTAGTGCCTGGCGCACCGCATCTGCTGAAAGCGGCTTGCGCGCCACCGGCTCCCCGCTGGCGGCAGGAGCGCCCCAGCGGGCCAGGACGGCGCGAGCGAAGGCCACGTAGTCGAAGTCGGACAGCGGCTCCATGCCTACGAACTCCAGGCTCGTTTCCGCGATCTCCGCATCGCTTGGCTCCTGCCGCGCATGAGCACCCAGACAGGCCAGGGCCTTGCGTACCAATGCCCGGCGGTTGATGACCTGGGGCTGGCTGAGCTTTTCGCCATCCCACAGGGCGTCGATATCCGGATCTGTCGGCCCCTGCGGGGAGGGGCCGAGATACAGCGGACGGCTGCGCCCAGATGGCGACCGATCCTCTGCGAAATAGTGGCCCAGGTCAGGCTCTTCGGGCCAGTCAACCAGCCAGGCTGCGGGCGGCCCCTGTGGCGCAGGAGCTGGGGCGCGGCGGGCGGCTTGCCAAGCTTCCCACCATTCTCGGGCGATGAAATGGCGGTAGGTTTCGCCACGCCACTCCAGCCTGATCGCCGGATCTCTGGTCCGCGCCCATGCTTCAAATGCCGCGCGCTCGGCCTCCAGGCCCGGGGTGGTGTCAGCGCTCATGCTGGGCTCCTTCCTGCCGCGCGCGGGCGGCGTCCCGAGCAGCCAGCACCTTGTCGATGCCTTCGCGAATATCGGCCATGCCGTGCTCCCAGTGCACGTAGATCGGCACGGCATCGAAGTCGATCCGGATGGTGCCGCTGGGTGCGGACGCCAGCAGATCCAGCCGCGCCGCGTCTGCCTCCTGAGCGGGGGCAGCGGCACCCCAGCGCACCAGCTCTGTGAGATCGTCCAGGCTTGGCGCTGCCCCTGCGGCGGGCGCCGGAGTGGCGGGATCTTCTGCTCCTTCGGCCAGCACGAGGCGGAGGCCCAGCGTCTTGGCGATGTGGACCTCCAGGCACGCGCCTTTCGACGCCGGCCAGCCGGGGAGCAGGTAGACCGCGCCGCAGGTGGCAACGCGGCTGATGTCCCAGCGCAGATAGTCCGCCCAGCCGGCTCCTTCGACGTGGCCGTGCTCTGCCGGGTTCTCGACGTGCCAGCCCTCGGAGCGCAACTTGGCGGCAGCAGCATTGAAGGCGGGAAAGTTGTACTCGGGCAGCCCGGTCATCGGGCCGGCGACGTAAATGCACCTCGCCCGATCTGCACGCAAATGCACGATCCGCTCGACCGCCTCGGCCGGCGCCACTGCTGCGGCGGGCGCCTGAGCGGCTGCCATGCCAGTGCGCAACCCGTGCTCCCACGCGCCTCTTTCCCGGCCTGCATATGCGCGTGGCGGCCCAGGAATGGCTGCCGCGGCGGTGGGCGCGGCGGGTGCCTGGGGCGCGGCGGCGAGCATGGCGCGGTACGCTGGCCCAAAACTATCACGCACCTTTTGCCGCGCTTCTTCGGAAATCCGAGCCCAATCGAGTGCGCCATCAGCCGCGCGGGCGAAAGCGGCCAGCATTTCGTCTTTAACTTCGGCAGGCACCAGCCGCCACCCCTCGGGCACTGCTACCGCAGCCACCTGGGGGCGCCGGGCCACTGCCAGCAGGGCCCGCAATTGGTCCGCACGGATGACAACTGGCAGGCTGCCCACCATCGATTCCAGATGATCGCCGCCGTCGTCCTGCCAGTACCAGACCTGCCCTTCTTGGTGCTCGTCCAGGGTCCTCACGCGCTGGCGATAGTAGTCCCGCTCGCGCTCCATGGCCTCGGCATGGGACTCCCCGCCAGCGACAGTGCCTTCAACGGGAGCTGGGGCCGCGGGCTCGGCCTCCTGGGCGGCTGCAGAGGTCAGGGCGTGCAGGCGGCGCAGTTCGGCAGCCGCCTCCTGCGGCACATAGGACGGCCAGGGCCGCGCGCCGTCAAGCCATTCCGCCAGGCGCAGGGCCTCGGGCCGGGTTGCCGCCGGGGCGGCCGTGGTGGTGGTGTTCTCGGTCATGGTGATCCTTCAGAAGGGGACGTCATCGGAGGGGTGGCGCCAGCGGAGCGGGACCGTCAACGGGTCGGTGCCTTGCGGGTACTGTTCGCACAGATCGAAATAGCGCTGCACCAGCAGCGGCGGGGTGCTGCGCCAGCCGGGCATGTGCGGCAGCAGCCGGGCAAGATGCGAGGCGCGCTTGTACTTGGCGCGCGTCCAGCGGAAGCGGCCGCGCTTACCCATGGCCTGGGCTCACTGCGTGAAACGTCACGGCCCACACCCAGGGGTTTGCCTCGACGCTGCCGGGGCCGTTGATGGCTTCCCAGAGCGACCAGTAGCTGTGCCGCGGGTCGGTGGCGCGGTAGTGGGTGGTGTCGGCGAGGCCGTATCCGCCATCGGGCTGGGTGACGATGCCCTCGGCCATGGCGTCCTCGCGGCTGATGTCCTGCAGGCGCTCCACGCGCACGGCGGTGACTTCCAGCGTGATGCGGCTGGCCTAGCGGGGCATGTGGATGCTGGGGCGCGGCCGCTCCCAGTCGCCGTAAACCGGTTCGCCATCCGCCCAGTACCAGATTTCATTGCGCATCAATGGCCCGTCTGGCGTCATGACGGACACACGTTCAGACGGCCGCTCGTCTTGGTATGCATGCGTGCCACTCCAAGACTCGCGCACCCAGAGCCGGTCGCCGGGCTGGCCGTAAGGACAGGGCGTGCGCGCGCAGCGCCAGCTGCTGGATGTCCTGGTATCGGATTCCAGCACCCAGAGGCCGTCGGGCAGGCGCTCCGCCCGCAACCCCGTGAACTGCAGGTTGAGGCCTTCGGCCACGTTGCGCCACGTCACGGGCCGCCGCGTTTGGGTCTTCGTCCCCGCGAGCAGGGCGGGCACCATGGGCGCGGAAAAGAGGATGGGTTTCTCGGCCATTGCGGCCTCCTGTGTTGTTGTCGCCCCCGTGGGGGCTGGGATGGGTCATGCGGCGCGCCGGTCCTGGGCCATGCCCACGTCCGAGTAATTGGCTGCCACGATCAGACTCATGGGCAGGGGGCTCACGCTGTTGCCTGCCATGCGCACCTGAGCGGTCTTCGTGAGGGGCTTCCCCGCCGCGGTGCGGTCGATCACGTATGTGGCCGGGAAGTCCTGGGCGTTGTAAAGCTCGCGCGGCACCAGCATGCGTAGCGTGATGTCCACGATTACCCAGGGCTCGCCCTTGAGCCACACCGTCACCAGCGCCAGACGGTCGTGCGTGGTGATGGTCGTCATGGAGTCCCGCAGGTCCGCCCATTGGCCGCCGTTGCCGTGGTAGCGCATGAGGAACGCCGCGCACTGCAGCGCGCCGGCCTCGTGCTCGGGGCTCAGCTGGTACTGGACCAGCGCGTGGTGCTCGGCGCCTGCCGTCAGGGTGGGCACCGGCTCATCCATCCCGCGGCCCACAGAGTTGCGCCGCAGCGTCACCAGGTGGGCTGCCGCCAGCTGCTGCTGGCTGCCCGAGGTCGTGACCGTGGACACGCCCTCCCGCAGCCCGTCGCAGCGGGCCACCATGTAAAGGCGCGTGCGCGTGCTGTGCGCTCCCAGGTCTGCATTGCAGATCACGCGCCATTCGACCTTGTAGCCCATGGCCCGCAAGCCTTCGACGAAGTGCCGCCAGTTCCGCGCCTGGCGCTTCTTGTCGGGGACCAGGAATTGGTTGCGTCGCGGCACCACCTCGCCGGGATCTGCCACCCGGAACACCGTCTTGCCGGCGGCGTCCGTCACCCTGTCCAACGTGATGACGCGGCCGGTGTCCGGGCAGCGCTTCGCTACCAGCGGCGACCACTGCAGCATCTGCTCGACGTTCTCCAACGTGATGACATCGGGTTTGGTTTTCCCGGCCCACCGGTGGACGACCCAGGCCAGCGACCTGATCTCCTCGCTGCGGGGCTGGCCGCCCAGGGCCTGGCTGTGGTGGGTGCAGTCCGGGGAGGCGTGCAGCAGGCCCACCAGCTGACCGCGCGTGACCGCGAGCGGGTCCACCTCGCGCACGTCGGCCCGGTAGTGCCGGGTCTGCGGGTGGTTGACCTCGTGCATGCCGATGGCGTCGGCATCGTGGTTGACGGCGACATCGACATGCCGGCCGATGGCCTGCTCGATACCGGTGCTGGCGCCGCCACCACCGGCGAACAGATCGATGACAAGCTTGGCCGCGATCGGCAGCAGGAACTGGGGAGAGAGCATTCGGGGCTCCAGAAAAGAAAAAGCCCGCTCGTGGCGGGCTGTGGTTGGTGGCAATCAGGCGGCCTTCGCTCGGCGGGCTGCCAGCGCTGCCTTGTAGCTGGCCTTGGCTTCTTTTTTTGTGGTAGCCCACTGGCCCTCGACGTCTCGGCGCCATTGGCTGTTTTTCTCTAGCCGATACATCCGATACCGCGGAGTGCACCTATACCGGCCGTCCACCAAGTGGTGCGTCTCTTCGCGCTCCACCTTCGGCAGCTGATGCCCACAGAGCCATTGGCCGAACGAGTAACCGGAATCAGCGTCCAGCCATTGGCGGTGCTGCGTTTTCTTCTTTGGCGGTGGAGGCTCTGGTAGTTTTTCCAAGGCCAGCGCTTGGCCGGCTTCGGTGGCCATGAACACGATGTCGCTCGGATTGCAGAAGCCAGGTGTGCGCCCACGGCGCATCAGACCCGCCGCCTCCAGCGCTTCCAGGTCGGGCATGTCGTGATGGCCAGGACCAGCCACGAAGTGGTTGCGCCAGGGGTCGCGCCGATCAACGCGCAGGCCCAGGGTGTGATGCAGCAGGTTGATCTGCTCGTGGGTCATGTGGGTGCTCCTGCTGGCGGGTGAGTCGGGCAGGGCCATCTCAGAGATCCGTCTCCGCTGGGGCAGGTGCATCCGATCGCTGCCGAGCCCGCGTGGGCCGCGGCCATGTGCCGCGCTCGTGCTTCCGCGTCTTCTGCGGTCCGATAGACCAAGCCGCGGCGCAGCCGCATCAGGTCGTAGGGCGTCCCCTTCCAGACCCGCTCAGACACCCAACCGTCCGCCCCCGGGTCTGGGATGTAGTGCTTTGCGTCGTTGGCTGGCGCGTCGGATTCCGGGGTGGGGTCTACACGGTTAGCCGGGAGCAGCTGGAAGTGCCGGGCCAAGTACGCGCGTCGTGCCATCTCGGGCTCCATGGGCTCCAGCGTGTGCATGTTGCTGGGCTCAATGCCGTCCAGCGATGGCCAGCGTCCGCCGGCGATGTGCATCAGGTCACGCTGCTCTGTGCGCAACGCCACGAGGTCCGCGTGCTTTACCTCGGCGGGCATGGCAGCTGGCAACCCGAACTGCGCCAGGATCGCGGCCTCCACGCGGTGCTCCAGCGCCTTGTACTCGGGCAGCAGGCGCTTGAGGGGGCTCGACATGTCGCCCATCACCGCCTCCACGTCGTCGTGGTGGAGCGCGTGGAAGGCATGCTCTGGCGGAACGAGGTATGACACCAGCACCGCGTGCTGCGCCACGCTGTAAAAGCCGCGGCAGTGCCCGGTGAATCGGCAAAGTTTGGACAGCGCGTGCGCAACGTCCTCCACGCTGATGGGCGTCTCTTCCGGGCGCTCGAAGTTGAAATATCGGCCGCTGGCCAGGAGGATTGTGGGCCCGATGGCTTGGTCACGGGCTGCGAGTTGAGCGGTGGTTTCGATCATGGGTTGTCCGTGGTGGCGCTGGCTTGATGCCGAGCATGCGGGGTTTTGGAAAGTGCGGCGGCGTGCCGGCCGCGTTGTAGTCATCCCAGAGGGCCTGCCCCTCCGGGCAACGGGGGCGAGTCCCGGCCGAGATGCCGGCTGCACAGCACGCCGCGCAGCCGAAGTGGTGCTGCTGGTAGGCCGCGTCTGCCGCATACCAGTCCGGCGCAGGGCTCGCTTCGGTCACGGCGTCGCGCCGCTTGGTGCGGCGTGCCCCTCGCCGCCCAGCGCCTCGACCAGGTCCGGGATCATCCTGGAGAGCTCGCCCGTGGCGATCGCCACGTCGGTGTCGAAGCCGCTGTCGTCCTGGCCCCGGCCCTCGAACACCGTGTCGAGGAACGACACCTTCTTGATCTGCAGCCCTTCGGTGAGCACGAAGGCGACGCGGTCGTCCCAGCTCATCGCGAGCTTGGTGGGCAGCTTGCCGGCGGCGATGTGCTCGCGGATCTCGTCAATGTCGAGCGGGTGGCGTCCGTACCGGACCACGGCCTTCGTCTCGTCAGCGGCCTTCAGCTCGCACTCGCGGTCCACGCTGAAGCCCTCGGGCGGCTCCTGCTCGGTGAGCCAGTGCGCCATGGCGGCCTGAGGGCTGGTGCTGGTGTCCAGCAGAGACAGTGACAGTCCCGGCAGCGCCTCGACCAGCAGGGTGACCACCTCATCGGCCCGGCCCTGGCTGCCGGTGTCGAGCACCAGCAGGCGCGCTTCCGGGTCGATCCACACCCACATCGCCGCCTGCTTCGTGAAGGCCATCGGCAGCAGGTCCAGCTTCGCCTCTTCCTTGAGCTCGCGGGTTTCCTTCTTGCCGGGCTTTCTGCCCGTCTCCTGCTCAATGCGCGTGGCCTTGTCCTTCACCTTGCGCGCGAGCACCGAGCCCGGAATCATCTTCGATTCGGTCATGAAGCGCAGGGTCCACTGACCGCCCACGGATTCGGAGAGCGCGCCGTGGGCCTCGCCGCGCGGCGGCACCCATCCGACTGATTTCTCCTGGGTGGCGCCGCACTCCACGAACGGGGTGCGGGCCAGGGCGTCCTCGAGCTGGGCGAGGTCTGCATGCCACTCGGCGATGCGGTAGATGATCAGGTTGGAAAACATGGGCTGGGGCTCTCGTGTTGATGGTCAGCGGGCGCGCAGGCACTGCACGGTGGTGGCGTCGATCCACGCGGGCGTGGTGTCGGGCTCGCAGGCGCGGGCCGCGGCGGCGGCGCGGCGCTCCTCGGCTGCCTCGACGTGCGCCTGCTCGGCGGCCGCGCGGTGGCGGGTGTCGGCCTGGCTGTCGTCGTGTTGCGCCCAGATGAGGAGTGCGACTGCCAGAGCGGCAAGGGCGAGGCTCCCGGCGGAGGTGCTGGGAGGCTGCGCCGCAGAGGCTTGCGCCGCGGCGCGCATATCCGGGTGGTGTGTGTCCATGTGGCGCTCCCTCATTCGTCGGCCGGCATCGGCCAGGCTTTGGTGCGAGCGCCGCTCAGGCGCGACAGCGTCGCCTCGGTCCAGTCGCGATGCGAGAGCAGCAGCTGCAGCGCTTCTGAGATCACGCCGAGGTTGGGGCTTACGCGGCCCACCTGTGTTTCCAGGGTCTTCAGGAGGCCTGCGTAGAGGTGCGTCTTCGTGTGCCCCCAGCCCTGGTACTCGGGGGGGCATGCGGGTGGTGAGCTGCTTCAGGGCCAGTGCCGCGTGCTCCAGCATTTCCGTGCGCGCCGCCTTGGCGCTGGCCGCGTGCTGCCTGGACGAGGCGGTCAATTCCTTGGCCATCTGCCTCAGCGCGTAGGCATCGACCCGTAGCTTTTCCGTCTTGGCCTGCTGTCTGTGTGCTGTGGCTGACAGACGCCTCTCGCGCGCCAAGTTCTTTTCGTGCACATGCTCGGCGTAGGCCGTCAGAGCTGTGGAGCCGAGGTGGGTTTCTTGGTCCATTGGAATCTCTCCAGGCGCAAAAAAGCCCGCATGCGGCGGGCTGGTGGGGTGTAAAAGGACCGCTGCCCCATCGGGGCGTGCCGAGGAAAGAAAGAGAGGGAGGAGTGGAGACCCCCGGCGCGGTGGAAGGGCTGCCCTGAGCAGGACGCCGAAAGAAAGAGCCGCGCGGTGCGCCCCAAGAAGAGAGGGAGGGGGAGGAGACGGGGCGCGCGGCTGGAAAACAGAAACGCCCTCGACGTGAGGGCGCTTTTGTTTGCCCTGGTGTCGCCCAGGGCGGGCGCAGCGCTGGAGCGCTGGACGTGTTCGTGTGGCGGCGTCTTCTGGCTGTAGCGGGGTGGGCACTCCCGCAGCCATCGGCCAGATCTGATCCCATGCCGACTGTCGCGCGGCTTTCAGCGTGCCCAGCGGGCTGGGTGGCCGGGTCGTCCGGCTCAGGTGGGGGTCATGGCGTGCTCCTTCGCGGTCGGGCCGCATGGTGTGTTGCCTGGGATTTCTTGTCTTGGCTCCCTGGAGGTGCCTCACCGCTGTTGCCCGTGTACCGCGCTTCGGCGGACTGGTGACGGGCCGGACTGCCCGCGCGACGTGCCTTGACGGCCAGCAGCACCCCAACTGCATCGCTCTTTCATCCATCACAGCCGGGCGAGTGCGCGGGGCGGCGCAAGCATCTTCGGCGGTGATGGGGTGGGTGGATTTTTAAGGAACCGGTGGGGCTCCTGTCGATCCAGGGACCCATCGCTGCGTGTTGGGCTGCGATGAGGGAACTTTAGAACAAACTAAAGAGTAAGTAAAGATATTTCTAAAGTCTCCGCTAAAATTATTTCCACGCCCCTCGGGCGAAGGAGCAGACATGGAACGAGCAGGCGCAAAAAAGCCCGCGCTGGGCGGGCTTTCGGTGTGTGTGAGGCTATTACCCTTTTCCGCCTCTTCCAAGAATGAAGGCGGAGACCAGCCCCACGATGGTTGTTCCGCCGATGATGGAGGCGGTGATTTCTTTGCCGTTCATGGCGAGGTAGGCGGCCAGCCCGAGACCAAGCACTGCTATGAGCAGAGCAAAGACGAGACCAGCCATCCGCTCGGCGAAAGTCATTGTGTTGATGCGCCGAGTTTCTGCTCGCCTGTACTCGGATTCGATCTCCGTCTGGTCGAAGATCCAATCGACTCGCTCTGGGGCCAGCTCCCGCAGTCTGCCTATCTGCTCAATCGGCAAAAGCGGGGCATCTGTGGTGGTTTGAGACACCCTCACTTCGGTGTCTTTGGATCGCGCACTAGCGCTTGTATGGCGATTCATCGAAGGTCTCCCGCGCGGCTACGCGGCGAAAGTCCTTGTCGATGACTCGCATGTCGTCCGCAACGCGAACGAAGTCCTTGCATGCATCGCCGATCCGAGGGCGGGCATAGCGGGGGCGAGGATGGAACGGATTGGAGATCACGATGCCCGACCGCGCCAATGTTTTCAGTAGTGCTGTCATGGTGGCTCCCCTGTCTGTATTGAAACTTTAACATGGTCATCTCTCCCTCTTTGTAAGAGGACTTCCGATTCCGGAAATCCTTTTCGCTTCATCTGCCTCTCCACTCCCATGGCGCCAACGGCCCGGGATCGCTCCACAGCCCACGCCTGGCGATGCGCGCCTCTACCTCCAGGTTCATGGGGCTGGAACGGCAAGTGCTTTGTAGGTGACGCCGCCGTTGAGCTGTGGCGCGATGTCCCCCACGACGCAGAGATAGTCCGCCAGTCGCAGGGCGCCGAAGCCATTCTTGGCGCGAATGGTGACTTTCAATTGCCACGAAGGGCCATCTCCGTTGATGACCTCAAATCTGTCGTTCGCCGGGAACTCGACTGATGACGGATCGTGCGCAGCCTCCTTGATCTTCGACTTGCAGACGGAGATCGCTGTGCTTTTGTAGTCGTCGCGGGCCCACTCGCGTGGTTTCGTCTTGCTGCCCACAGCGATGCAAGACACGACGACCAGAGCAGTGAAGATCAAGACGCCAATGACCGGTGCATTGCTGGTCCATCGCTTCTGAGCTTGGTACTTCTTGATCGCAGCATCGCTAGTCGGAGCGCCGCAGTGCGGGCAAGCTGGGGCTTTATCGCTGACGTTCTTGCCGCATTCTGCGCAGGAAATAAGTGCCATCGATCTGTCCTTCAAAGTTTTGCGGCCACCCAAACTGCCTGACCAATCAAGCGATTGTCCTCGGTGAACGGGAAGTCTGGATACCGTCTTTTGTCTGAGTTGTCGGATCTCGCGACCCATCGCCCGTCTTCGCGTACCACCCGCTTAACTACTGGGCCTTCACCGTTCACGAAAACAAAAATCTTGTTCCTCACGGGGTCGCGCGCACGCTTGTTCACAAGGATGACGCTGCGATCCCACACCGTGGAGCCCATGCTCTCTCCCTTGACATCGAGTACCGCTGCGTCGTCGGGGTTGTTGATGCCGCAGTCACGCAGGAAGTCGCGGCGGAATGCCAGTCCGTCAATGATGTCTTCGCTGATGACAGGAGGGCCGTCGCCGGCCCCCACGGCGACGCTCATGCGCGCCACCTGCAGATACGCAGGGTCGGCAGCAAACCCAGCCTCGAAGTAGCGCTCATCGAGTCGGAGCTCGTTGGCCAAGTTGCGGGCTGCTCGCTCTCCGAAGCTGTGTTCAGGGCTAACGATCTGGGAGAGGCGCCCCTCGGAGAGTCCGGCTGCTGAGGCGAACTTGGCCTGCGACCCTTCGTAGCCGGAATCAATTAGGTGCCGCAGGCGCCGCTTGCGGTGAAGTGTCATCTCGTCCATGTTTAGACGAGGGTAAAGAAATCGACTTTAGAGTTATCTTGACTTTGTGCTTTAGAATGATCTAAAGTAAAGTTATGAAACTCAAACACTGGCTTGATCAAGAGCGCGGGCGGTATGCCTCCATGGCCCAGCACCTCGGCGTTACCGCCGGCCGGATGAGCCAGATTGCTGACGATGGCGTGCCCAACAAATACATGCTGGCCGTACGGGACTTCACTGCAGGCTCCGTCTCCCTTGAGGAGATGGTCGCAGACCGAACGCCCGAGTTGGCCGCCCCCACCAAGGAGTCCGCATGAAAACAGTCCGCAATCCGGTGCTGAGTGCGGTTCTTCCTGAGATCCGCTCCGGCTCAGACCGTGCGCTGCTGGAGGGGTTGATTGCTTTGTTGAACCATTGGAGCAGCGTGGCCGAACGCTCCGCGCGGTATCCGGTGCTCGTGTCCGATCACCTTTCTTTGGATGGGAGCAAGGCGGGTCTTTTCGCTGCTGCTGTTGATCTGCGAGATCTATTGGCCAAGAGCCCGCAAGGTCGGGAGGCCCTGCGTGATTTCGGTTTTCAGCCAATCCTTGAGCACGTCGAAGGTGAATGACATGCCGGGCTTGAGAACGTTTGCTTTGGCTTTTGCCCACATCGTGTCGTCTCGAATGGCGTCCACGAATTCGCAACCTGCCCAGGTGAGGCGGGATATCCGTGCCTTGGGCGGCTCCCCGCTCTGGTACTCCTGCACGAAGGCTTTGATCAGTCCGGCCTCTTGCATCCAGATGACGTGTAGGCCGAAGGTTGCCGCATCGACACCCTCGTCTTCCATGCCGTCGATCACGTACCCGAAATCCATGTCCGCTACTTCGAGCGCAATCCGCCTGACCAGATCCATGTCTCGTTTCATGGTGAAGGCCCTTCCTCTGATTGGTTTGTGGAATCTCCATTCTAGGAAGGTGTCCTTCGCCACCCCCACCAAGGAGGAGGTGAGCCATGGCTGACCCGTACCGTTGGGGTGCACCGCCCCCGCCCGCCGTGGCGTACCGGCGGGAACGAGCCAAGCAGCGCGACGAACTCGCCCGGGCGAATTGGTGGTTGGAGCAGGGCGTCAGTAAAGCCGAGGCGGCGTACTCCGCATCCATTCCTTCTTCGCCGCCTGGATTGCCCGGGCCGCGGCCAGCAGCGCATCCGCCATTACCTGTTCCGTGATGTCCTCGCCCGCCATAACCCGCTTCTGCAGCGCCACGGCGGCGAGGGTTGCTACTGCTTCCAGTTCGTCTTTCATGTCCGCCCTCCCAGGCGATGGTTGTGTGAGAACTCCATCGTACGTCCGGGGAGAGGCGGGCGCCCACCACCGCGCCGAGCGCGCTGCTACGGCTGGATGAGGTGCTGGGGCTGGTCTTGTTGTCCATGCCCGCATCGTCGCCGCCGCCACCCCTGTAGTCCACGTCCAAATCACGGAGCCCCGGACATGAGCCTTCACGATTCCCTGCGCCGCGGCGCAGACCACTTCCCGGGCGGCCGCGCCGTCCTTTCCACGCGCTTGGGGAAGGGCGACGAGGTGCTGCGCAAGGAGCTGTCCGGCGCCACCTCTCACAAGCTGGGCGCGGTGGACGCGCTGGCCATCGCCCGCCTGTGCGTGGAAGGCGGCACGCCGCACTGTTACGACTTCGCGGCATTCGTGGCACAGGAGTGCGGCGGAAGCTTCGTGCCGTCCGACGAGCCCGAGTCTGCTGCAGCACTGAGCCCCATGAACAAGGTTTCCCGGCTGATGCGCGAGACCTCTGATGTGACCTCGACGGTGATCGAGGCCCTGAGCGACGGGGTGATTTCGGACAACGAACTGGCGCGTATCGAGCAGGAAATTGCCGAGGCCGAGGAGGTGCTGCGCAAGCTCCGCCGCGCCGCGCGCGCCACCAATGCTGCCGGCAAGCCCCTTGCCGAGCGCCATCACATTGAGCTGCCGGTCATCGACCCGCCGCAAACCCCTTGATCGGAGCCGCCATGAAGCCCCATCACCTCGTGCGGGCGCACGACCCAGTGTCCAGCCAGATCGCCGCAGAGCGCGTGCCAGATTTTGGCGGGCAGCAATGGGCCCGGATCCTAAAGGCGCTGGCCCTTGGCCCAGCCACGGCGAAAGAGCTGCAGCTGCCCACGGGGCTGACCGTGGTGCAGATCGACCGCAGGCTGCCGGATCTGCGAGCGCTCGGCCTGGCCCGCGTGGTGCAGGTCGGCGGACAAGACCTGATGCGGGATGGTTTCCGCGTTTGGGAGGCAGCGTGAGCACCATCGTTATGACGGCGTGCTGGCCGCTCCAGGGCATGAGCCCTGCGCAGAAGGCCGTGCTCGTCTCCCTGGCAGACCAGGCCAACGACGACGGATATTGCTGGCCGTCCGTGAAGACCATCTCCATTCGCACCTGCCTTTCCGAACGGGCCGTGCAGGGCGCTATCCGGTGGCTGGCCTCCGCGAACCTGCTGCGATCAAGCGAGCGCAGCGGCACGTCAACCGTGTACCAACTGACCCCCGCAGCATATGCACCCCCGCAGGAAATGCGCCCCGCAGCATCTGCACCCCGGGGTGCGGGAAATGCACCCCCACCCCAGCAGATGCTGCGCCCCACCCCCGCAGCATCTGCACCCAAACCATCAATGAACCATCAATTGAACCATCAGGAACCGAAAGAGAAGCGCGTGACCGCGCCAGCCTTCGCAGTGCCGGAATGGATCGACCGGAAGCACTGGGATGCGTGGCACTCCTGCCCGAAGCGGAAGAAGGCGACGAGCGAGCAGAAGCAGATGGCCGTGGACAAGCTGGCGAAGTGGCGCGCCGAAGGCATCGACCATGCCGCAGCGCTTGAAAACGCCGCCATCGGTGGGTGGCAGGGGCTGTTCAAGCCCGACATGCCCGTCACCGCCGGCCCTGGCCGCGGCGGTGCTCAGGTGAACAAGCAGGAGGCGCTCGAGCAGCGCAACCGCGCAGCAGCCGCCGGCTGGATGCCGCCCGAGATGCGCGATCAATCCGTGAGGGGAAACTGATGCAGCAGAGCGAATTTCCGGCCTTCCGCGACATGCTCACGGACGTCATGGCCTACTACCGGCAGGACGTGTCCCGCTTCGTCCTGGACCTGTGGTGGAACGCGTGCAAGCCATTCGACTTGCAGCAACTCGGCTCGGCCATGCAGCGCCACGCAACCGACCCGGAGCATGGGCAGTTTCCGCCGAAGGTGGCCGACATGGTCCGCATTCTGCAAGGAACCACCACCGATCGCGCTTCACTGGCGTGGGGCAAGGTGCTGGAGTCGATGTCTGCCGTGGGCGCATACACGGACGTCGTGTTCGACGACCCAGCAATTCACGCGGCCGCTGAGGACATGGGCGGCTGGCCCAAGATGTGCCGCACTGACCTGAGGGAGCTGGGGCTGCTCCAGCACCGCTTTACCCAGTCCTACCGGGCCTACGCGGAGCGCGGCCAGTTCGACTACCCGCGGCGCCTTGCCGGAGATCGCAGCCCCGACAGCGAGTACGAGAGGGCGGGGCTCAAGCTGCCTCGTCCCGCGCTGATCGGCGATCCCGCGCGCGCAAAGCTGGTTTATCAGGGTGGAGGATCCGGAAAGACGGCCATCACCTTCGCGTCAATTCAAACCCTCGGGCACCAGATCGCCGCCGCCATTGAGGCGCCGAGGAGTGCAGCATGAAACCTCGCATCTTCCTGCAGCGCGGGCTGTGGCATTGCTACAGCCGGACCGCTGCGGCCCGGCACCTGGGCGTGGGCTACTGCCCGAGGTCGGCCTATCAAGACTGGAAGGCTCTCCGGGAGGCGCAAGCATGAGGACGATTGAGCAAATCAAAGCGCGCTGCGAGATCACCGATGATGGCCATTGGCTGTTTCTGGGCGGCCTGCGGGTGGACGGGAGGCCGAACATCTACGGCCCAGATTACACCCGCTCGGATGGTGGGATGCAGACGCAGTGCGGTCTGCGCGCCGTGTGGCACATCATCAATCAAAGAGCGGTCCCGGCGGGTTGGCGGGTGTTCGGCATCTGCGAAGAGGTGGCGTGCTGCAATCCTGAGCACATCAGGTGCGCGCCGGAGAGTGAGTTTGGCAGGTATGTCCGCAAGACGAAAAAGCTCAAGGGCCAGACCCGCAGGATCCTCGCGAACCAAGCCATCAGCCGGAAGCGCTCGCGCATGACGCCGGAACTGATCCAGTACATCCAGGCCAGCCCGAAAAAAGGAGTGGAGCTTGCGTTGGAACTCGACCTCAGCAGATCGCTGATCAGCAAGGCGCGCCGCGGCGAGTACGTGGCCTTCGCTGGGGCTGCCGGCATGTTCGGTGGCTTGATCGGGAGGTCCGCATGACGCTGATCATTGGAATGGACCCTGGCGTCCACACTGGCGTGGCCACCTACGTGGCTGGCGAACTGACGGACTTGGAGACGGTGCCTCCTCATCACATCGAACGCATCATCCGTGGCCGGCTGCCGGCCTGCGTGGTGTTCGAAGACTCGCGGCTGCAGTCGCACACCTGGACACGGGGTCGCAGCGGCGCTACCAGCGCCAAGATGGCCCGAAACGTAGGCCAGGTGGATGCGTGGTGCCGCCTCATCGAAGAGGTGTGCGCCGAGTTGGGCATCCAGGCGCACGGCATCAGCCCTGCGGGCAAGGGGGCCAAGATCGACGCCAAGGCTTTCGGTCGTGTCACTGGCTGGACTGGCGCGAGCAACGAGCACGCCCGCGACGCTGCCATGGTGGCATGGCCTTACCGCCGCGTTGACAGCCCCTCCCGGGGGAAGCGATGACAGAGGTGGAGCTGAGTTTCACGGCGGCGCTTGCCCGCGTGACCTACCAAAAGAAATGCAGTTGCCTGAAATTCATCGACTCGATGATCTGGCTCTCGCAGATGCGGCGCGGCAAGCGGCTTACACCCGCCCAGTCGAAGTACCTGGCCGGATGCGTCATCAGGTTCCAGCGGCAGATCAGCGCCAAAGTGGTAGAGGTCGCCCGCAAGGAGCTGGAGCGGTTGAAGGCAGCGGAGCGACCAAGGGAGCGCTCGTGATGCGCCGGACTGGATTCCGCCGTGCCGCCCGGCCCGCTGCCCCTGCGCCTGATCGCGAACAGCGCCTGGCTGCCCGAGCAGCGCGCGCCATGGCGGAGGTAAGGCCCCGGGCGTCGGTGGTGGTGCCGTGCGGCGAGCTGACGCCAGCCCTACCCAAGGCTGCGCCCGTGCGCAGTGAAGCCTATCGACGGCTGGTCGCCTCGCTGCCGTGCATGGCCTGCGGCGTGCCGGGGCTCTCGCAGTGCGCGCACGCCAACACCGGTAAGGGCATGGGGCTCAAGGTCTGCGACCTGGAGAGCTTCCCGCTCTGCTCCGACCGGCCGGGCACACCCGGCTGCCACAGCCTGTTCGACCAGGGGGCTTTGCTGAGCAAGGCCGCCCGCCGCGCGATCGAGCCGGCATGGATCGCTGACACGCAGCGCCGCATCACTGCCCTCGGCCTCTGGCCGGCGGGCATCCAACAACCAGAAGAAGGGGCAGCCCATGTACGTTGAGATCCACGAGAGGGCGAAAGCCCCGACCCCCAAGCGCGCTGCGCAGTCCGGCCTGGATGCCGAGCAGCGCAGCGCGGACGAACTGCTGGAGCGCTACGGCCGGTGGGCCCAGGACCGCTACGTCAAGCGGACGTGCGCCAGCGCCGAAGGTCAGTACGTGCCGCCGCCGACGCGCGGCGACGAGACGATGGTGCCGTTCATGGCCGACTTTGACGCGATGCGCGTGCAGCACGCCCTTGTGGTGGTGCCCATGCAGTACCGCCGCGTGCTGCACGCCTACTACATCCCGCAGCGCGTCCCGCACCACGCCGTGCGCCGCCGGCTGGGCGTCGCGCCAACGGCCTGGGAGCGCGATCGGCTGGAGGGATTGCGCAGATTCTGGACGGCATACCGCTTGCGCGGCTTGACACGATCTGGCACAATCGCGCCAATTTCCCGCGACAATGAGTCGTGAGCGCATACAGCGGTTGCCCAACGGCAGCCGCAGGTGCGTCCGACACACCACAAGCCCGCAAGGTTCGCCCTGCGGGCTTTTTCGTTTTGCCACCACCGGGGCGCATCCACCACGCCTCTATCGCCGCCAGGGACGCCATGCCCCAGGTGGTGGCGCCTTCCAAGGAGTCGCAGATGACGGCCCATCTCTTCGCAGCCATCCTGATTGCCGTGGGCATCGGGGCTCCTCTGGTGTCGTGGCTGGTGTTGCGCCGAGCCTCAAAGCGGTACGCCCAGGCCCAGCAGCGCCACGCCGAAGCACAGGCGGCACGCGAGGCATCCCGGGCGGACGTGATCCGGGCAGAGGCCGGCGCCCAGGCAGCGCGCTCTGCCGCGTCGAGTCGCCGCCAGGTGCCCAACGTTCCGCGTGCGGCGCCATCGCCGACGGCCGCGTCGGCACCTGCTGTGCACGTAGACGCGTGGGGAGGCGGGATGGATCTGCATGCAACCCGGTCGCACTGGGCGCCCGCCCACAGCATGCCCGCCGTGGTGTCGCATGGCGGCGATGACTTCTCTGGCGCCGGGGCTTCCGGCAGCTGGAGTAGCGACTCCTGCTCAGGCAGCAGTTCGAGCGACGGCGGATCGTCGTCGTGCTCTTCTTCGGATTAGATGGAGTTGCCCATGACCAAGCCATACCGCTGGGGCGACGTTGCGCCGCCCGCTGTGCACGAGATCCAGAGGCGGCGCCGCTACCGGGCGTCGGAGTTCTTCGCCCGCCTGAAGCGCGGGCGTGGAGAGAGGTTTGAAGAGGAGCGCTCGGCTATCCAATATCGACAAACGCCCCGGGACGCTTCTTCCTCCTTTCCACCTCGCGATCCACGCGATCCATCCCTTCAAGCAACGTGAAGTAAGCCTCTTCGAACGCGCTGGTGATGATTTCCCGCGTGAATTCGGAATGCTCGTTCTCGATTTTCGAGAGGATTGCTGCCGCAAGCGTGGCTGTCGGCCCGATCAATTCTTGAATCATTTCCGCCCTCCTGGCGATGGTTGTGTGAGAACTCCATCGTAGTGCCAGGAGGGCGAATCCTTCCTATCCGATCCCGGCAGCCAGCGCCGGGCTGTGGTGCTGGACAGCGGACGGCAGGCGCCAGCGGGGCTTGAGTGGCCCGTAGACCGATGGATGCCAGAACACCAGGAGAAACCATGAAGACCTACGACACCGGCCCGCGGACGCATGGCAGCAATGCCGCATGGAAGAGCCTCAAGGGCATCGTGGCGCGTTGGCTTGACCGCGAGCGCGAGCTTCTGTCGCTGCGCAACGCGGTGGGCATGATGTCCGAGGCTCGGCGAGCAGACGCTGCCGAGTACCACGCCATGGTCGCGGGTCATGAGCAGGTGCGCGCGGATGCCCAGCGGCTGCGCTGGCTGACCGCAGACCACGCATCGCCCGAGGTGCGAGAGCGTGTCGCGCAGATCCTGCGCAGCATCCCAACGCGTACCACTTCCGGTGTGCGCATGGACATCGACGCCGCGATGCGCGAATGAGCCAGCGCCCCCGAATCCCAGCCGCCGCCCAGCGCATCCAGATGGCCCAGGCCACAAGGCTGCAGCAGGCGCCGCGCATCGGGGCGACCCATCGGGATCGAGGGCGCGCCCGGCAGGAAGCGCGGCTGCGCATCTGGTTGCGCGACGGGCCGCACTGCAAGGCCTGCGGGAAGCTGATCGACATCACGCCCGGCACGCCGGACCCGTTCGAGCTCGATCACACGGTGCCGCTGTGGCAGGGCGGCAAGGACGCCGACCACAACCGGCAGTGCCTGTGCCCGGACTGCCACGCGGCCAAGACGGCGCGCGAGGCGCAGGAGCGGGCCGGTTACCACCCGAAGGGATGAACTATGACCGCCAGCATCCAGGTCCACAGCACCAGGCAGAACCGCACCGTGCACAAGGCCACGCTCGACGAGCCGACGCTGCTGAAGCTTGCGCGCCGCGCTGTAGCCGAGCACGCCGGGGTGAACCTCGACATGGAGACGGAAGGCGCGACTGTGGAAGTCCGGGCTTACGTCAGCAGCTACCAGGAAGGAAGCTTAGGCACCCGGAAGGCGTGCGTGGAGGTGGAGCTGATCGTGCACCACACGGGCCGCGCAGAGCCGGAAAGGGAGTGACCGCCATGCCGGGCGTGATCGCCGATCCTGCGGGCTGCCAGGGGCCTCGCCGGGGCGCTGCCGCTCGGCCGAGAGTCTCCCTATCGCACCAGATCGGTGCATCGATCGGCCGAAGGGAGGGGGTGGGCAAAACCTTAGAGCCCTTTCCCCTGGATACCGCCCTGTTCCGCACGCGCAGAAAAAATCCCCTGCGTATGAATTCCGGAGGGGCGGAAATCAAAGAAACCAAAGAATTCAAAGGAGGCCGCCATGCCCAGAGGTGGTGCGCGGCCTGGTGCTGGTCGCCCGAAAAAATCTGCACCGGCCGATGTGCCGAAGCCGGCGGCAGCGGCCAAGAAGCGGCCAGCATCCAAGAAGACCGAGGCGCCGCCGCTGGATGCGGAGGGGTACAAGACCGACGCGAACTGGCCATTCGGCCAAGAGCGGCCGCTTGCGCCTCCGCCGCCGAAAGACCTAAGCGACCTGACGCCGCTGGACTTCCTGCTGGAGGTCATGCGGGATGAGACCGAGGAGCGCCGCACGCGCATCCAGGCGGCCCAACTGGCCGCGCCCTACGTGCACGCCAAGAAGGGCGAGGCAGGCAAGAAGGAGGAGAAGCAGGACGCCGCCAAAAAGGTGGCAAGCCGTTTCACGGCGGGCGCGCCTCCACCGAAGCTGGCCGCCGCCGGCGGGAAGAGGGTGTAGCGAATGGAATGGACGACCGCCTGCGAGGACTGGGAGATGCGGCTCGTGGAGCGGCGGTCGATCATTCCGCCGCCCATCTACCGCGAGGAGGCCGACCGCGCGCTGACCATCTTCAAGGAGCTGCGGGTGGTTGACCTGCCGGGGAAGCCCACCTTCGGCGAATGCTCGGAGGAGTGGGTGTTCGACTTCGTGGCCGCCATCTTCGGCGCCTACGACGCGGAGACCGGGCAGCAGAAGATCCGCGAGTTCGGGCTGCTGATCAGCAAGAAGAACACGAAATCGACCATCGCCGCAGGCATCATGCTCACGGCGCTGATCCTGTGCTGGCGCGAGGACGAGGAGCATCTGATCCTGGCCCCCACGAAGGAGGTGGCGGACAACAGCTTCAAGCCTGCGGCCGGCATGATCCGGGCCGATGAGGAGCTGTCCGCCCTGTTTCACGTCCAGGGCCACGTCCGCACGATCACGCACCGCGTGAACGGCAACAGCCTGAAGGTGGTTGCCGCCGACACCGACACGGTCTCGGGTAAGAAGTCGGGCAAGGTGCTGGTGGACGAACTCTGGCTGTTCGGCAAGCGCGCGAACGCCGAGGCGATGTTCCTGGAGGCCCTGGGCGGCCAGGTGTCGCGCGACGAGGGCTGGGTGATCTACCTCACGACGCAGAGCGACGAGCCGCCGGCCGGCGTGTTCAAGGAGAAGCTGAACTACTGGCGCAGCGTGCGCGATGGCACCGTCACGGACCGGAAGACGCTGGGCGTGCTGTTCGAATTCCCGCAGCACATGATCGACTCGCAGGCCTACCTGCAGCGCGAGAACTTCTACATCACGAACCCGAACATCGGGCATTCGGTCTCGGCGGAGTGGCTGGAAGATCAGCTGCGACTGTTCCGCGCCCGGACCGACGGGGGCTTCCAGCAGTTTCTGGCGAAGCACCTGAACATCGAGATCGGGCTGAACCTGCGCAGCGACCGCTGGCTGGGCGCCGACTTCTGGCTGGCGGCGGCCGTGCCGGTCTTCTCGCTCGAGGAACTACTGGAACGCTCGGAGGTGGTCACCGTCGGCATCGACGGCGGCGGCCTGGACGACATGCTGGGGCTGGCCGTGATCGGCCGCGAGATCGACACGGGCCGTTGGCTGGTGTGGGCCCGGGCGTGGTTGCACCCGATCGCGCTGGAGCGCAGGAAGTCAGAAGAGGCCCGCTACCGCGACTTCGCCGCGGCGGGCGACCTTGTGCTGGTGCAGCGCGTGGGCGAAGACATCGCCGACGTGGTGCGAATCGTCACCCAGGTGGCGGACTCCGGCTTGTTGGACAAGGTGGGCGTGGACCGCGCCGGCCTGGGCGGCATCTATGACGCGCTGGTGGGCACGAAGGAAGAGCCCGGCCCGGTGAAACCCGATGACGTGGTTGGCATCCCGCAAGGCTGGCAACTGCAAGGGGCAATCAAGACGGCGGAAAGGCATCTGGCGGCGCAGCGGATGGTGCACGCCGGCAGCGCGCTCATGGCGTGGTGTGTGGGCAATGCGAAGGTGGTCCAGGTGGGCAACGCGATCTCCATCACCAAGCAGGCCAGCGGACTCGCGAAGATCGACCCGCTCATGGCAGTTTTCGATGCCGTCTATCTGATGGCGCTCAACCCGAAGGCGAAAGGCCGTTCCGTGTACGAGGAGCGGGGCTTCCGCTACCTGTAAGGACCAGCATGGGCTTTTTTGACTTTCTCCGCCGGGGCGCCTCGGCGGAGGCGCAGTCGCGCCCGCGCGCGGAGGCGACCAGCACCATTACCTTCACCGGGTTGGACGATCCCGCCTTGCTCGAGTTCATCCGGAGCGGCCAGCAGGGTGAGGCCAATCGCATGCTGCGCAACACCGCAGCGCTGCGCAGCCTGTCCCTTCTGGCCAATGGCCTGGGCATGCTGCCAGTGAACCTCCTCATCGCTGGGAGCGAGAAGCGTGTGGCCTCCGACCATCCGGGTCAGAAGCTGCTGCGACTGAAGCCGAACCCCTGGCAAACGCCGATGGAGTTCAAGAGCCAGATGCAGCTGCTGCTGGTGACGGAAGGCAACGCCTACGCACGGATCATCCGGGCCGCCGGTCGGCCAATCCACCTGATCCCTTTCGAGAAGGGAAAGGTGGACGCCAAGCTCGGCGGCAACTACCGCATGCAGTACCGCTGCCAAACGGAGAACGGCGGGCAGATCACGCTGGACCAGGAAGAAGTCCTGCACCTGCGCGACCTGTCCCTGGATGGTGTCACGGGGTTGTCTCGGCGCAAGCTCTCGGAGGAAGTCTTCGCGCTCGCTCAGGGTGCCCAGCGCGCCGCGGCCCGGGTGTTCGAGAAGGGCGTGATGGCGGGCGGAGCGATCGAGGTCGCTGATGCGCTCTCCGACAAGGCCTATGAGCGCATGCGGGCATCCCTCGACAACGACCACGCAGGCGCGGACAACGCGGGCAAGTGGATGCTGCTGGAGGAGGGGGCCAAGGCTTCGAAGTGGTCTTCGACCGGGCGCGACGCCCAGCACGTCGAGAACCGCAACCACCAGATCGAAGAGGTGGCCCGGCTCTACGGCGTGCCGCGGCCGCTGCTCATGATGGACGACACCAGTTGGGGATCGGGGATCGAGCAGCTGGGTATTTTTTTCGTGCAGTTCACCCTCGCGCCTTGGTTCAGGGCCTGGGAAGAAGCGCTAGCGCGATCGCTTCTGACGGACACGGATCTGGGTCGCATGCAGTTCAAGTTCAACGAGCGTGCACTGCTGCGCGGCACCCTGAAGGACCAGGCCGACTACTTCGCCAAGGCGCTCGGCGCCGGCGGTCACCAGCCTTGGCACACCGCCAACGAGATCCGCGATCTGGCCGACTACCCGGCCGACAAGAACGCCAAGTTCGACACCCTGGGCGATCCCTCGGGCAAGAAAGCACCCAATGACCCTGAAAAAGCTCCCTGAACTGCAGGCGTCCGGTCGCGGGCGCATCCAGTCCTACGTCTCGCCCAATGCGCTGGCGCGGTGGTCGCCCACCATCCAAGCCGCCGCGGGCGACTCACCTGACAACACCATCAGCATCCTCGACGTGATCGGAGAGGACTGGTGGACCGGCGAGGGCGTGACCTCCAACCGCATCGCCGGCGCCTTGCGTGCCATCGGCGAGCGAGACGTTACCGTTAACCTGAACAGCCCAGGCGGTGACATGTTCGAGGGCACGGCCATCTACAACCTGCTGCGCGAGCACAAGGGCAAAGTCACGATCAACGTGCTGGGCCTGGCGGCTTCGGCGGCGTCCATCATCGCAATGGCAGGCGACGAGATCCGCATCGGTCGGCCTTCGTTCCTGATGATCCACAACTGCTGGTGCTTGGCCGCGGGCAACCGCCACGACTTCGCGGTGCTGGCGGAGGACATGGCGCCCTTCGATGCTGCGATGGCCGACGTGTACCAATCCCGCACGGGCATCGACCTGAAGCGCATCGAGTCGCTGATGGACCGCGAGAGCTGGATCGGCGGCTCGGCCGCAGTCGCAGAAGGCTGGGCCGACGGCCTGCTGGGCGAGAAAGAAATCAAGGACGACGGAGGTGGCACGCAAGCCCATTCTGTCCGTCGTATCGAAGCGGCGCTGCGCTCCAGCGGCATGCCGCGCAGCGAGGCCCAGCGCCTTCTGTCCGACTTCAAGTCCAGCCTGAGCGACTCGGCTGGCAGCCCCGGCCGCCTGAGTGATTCGGCAGCACCCACCGTGGCGCCTGGCGCGCTGCAGAACCTCCTCACCGCCATGAAAGGCTGAATATGACCGACGTGAACAAGACCATCGAAGACCTCGGCAAGGCTTTCGAAGCCTTCAAGGCTACGCATACCCAGGAGCTCAACGCTCTGAAGCAGAGCCACGGCACCGCCGATTACCAGGCCAAGATCGACAAGATCAGTGCCGACATCGACCGCCACCAGAAGGAAATCGAAGACGCACACACCAAGCTGGCCGCCAGCCAGCAGGGCACGCCGAACGCGGGCCTGGTGGACAAGGAGTACAGCGCCGCATTCCGAGCGCACTTCACGAAGGGCGAAGTGCAGGCGGCCCTGAACAAGGGCTCCGCCACCGAGGGCGGCTATCTCGCTCCGGTGGAATGGGATCGCTCCATCACCAGCCGCCTGGTGGAGGTGTCGCCGATCCGCTCGATCGCAAACGTGCAGAACATCTCCACCGCAGGCTACACGAAGCTGTTCAACAACCTCGGCACCACGTCCGGCTGGGTCGGCGAAACCTCTCCGCGCCCTCCGACGAACACGCCGACGTTCAGCCCGATGACGTACAAGCCGGGCGAGCTGTATGCCAACCCGGCGGCCACGCAGCAACTGCTGGACGACGCCGAGGTCGATCTGGAGACGTGGCTGGCCGGCGAGGTGGAAACCGAGTTCGCCTACCAGGAGGGCATCGCCTTCCTCACGGGCTCCGGCGCGAACGACCGCCCGAACGGTCTCCTCACGTATGTCACTGGCGGCACCAACGCTGCCACCCACCCCTGGGGCGACATCAAGACGGTGGGCTCCGGTGCCGTTGGCGCTGTGACGGCGGATTCGCTGATCGATCTGATCTACGCCCTGCCCGACGAGTACACCGCCAACGCGCGCTTCGTGCTCAACCGCACCGCGCAGGGCACGATCCGCAAGCTGAAGGACGGCCAGGGCAACTACCTGTGGCAGCCCAGCTATGTGGCGGGCCAGCCGGCCACCATCGCAGGCTACCCGGTCACTACCGTGGCGGGCATGCCCAACATCGCGGCCAACGCCATCGTGGCGCTGTTCGGCGACTTCAAGCGCGGCTACCAGATCGTGGACCGCACCGGCGTCCGCGTCCTGCGTGACCCCTACACAAACAAGCCGTTCGTGCAGTTCTACACGACGAAGCGCGTGGGTGGGGGTCTGCTGAACCCCGACGTGATCAAGGCCCTGAAGGTCAACGCAGCCTGATGGCTGGGGCGGGCTTCGGCCCGTCTTCCAAGGAGAGTCACACATGAAAGCGATCAAGGAATTCCAGGGCGTGCCCAACGGCGAGATATACCCGGTGACGTATGTGCCCGGCGACGAAGTGCCGCCGGAGCTGCACGCCACGGCGCGCCATTTCGGGGCGCTGGGGAGCGGCGGCGCACCCGTTCTGCGCGACGACGGCCCCACTGTCGCGCAATACGTGGCTGCCGGCTACGGGGCGGAAAGCTATCCGCCTGCAGGCTATGCGTCGCGCAGTACCGAGGACGAGATCGCCGCCGCCGAGAAGGCGCAGGCCACCCCGCTGGACGGCCAAAGCGCGACGGATGATGCGGCCAAGCAGACGATCCCCGAGATCAAGGCCAAGCTGGACGAACTCAAGATTGAGCACAAGTCCGGCATGTCGAAGGCCGACCTGCTGGCCCTGCTGCCCAAGGACTGAGTATGTCCCTTGTGTCTTTGGATCAGGCCCTGGCGCACCTGCGGTCCGATACCGGCGATGAGGACGACCTGATCACCCTCTACCTCGGTGCGGCCGAGCAGTCGGTGGTCGATTACCTCAATCGCCAGGTGTTCGCCGACCAGGCCGCTATGGACGCTGCCGTGACCGCTGGCACCGCGGGGGATCACCCCATGGTGACGAACAAGGCGGTTAAGGCGGCGGTCCTGATGACCCTCGGGCACCTCTACGCGAATCGGGAGCAGGTGGCTGTCGGCGTGTCGGTGGCTGAGATGCCATTCGGCCCACGATCGCTCCTGCGCCCGCATCGCATCTTTCCGGGGTTTTGACCATGCGAGCAGGAGACCTGAACCGCCGCATCACCATCCAGCGCCGCGGCGACGCGAAAGGCGGGTGGGGTGGCTCTCCCAAGCCTGGCGCTGACAACTGGGAGGAGGTCGGCAAGGCCTGGGCGAGCATCAAGACGCTGTCCGGTCTGGGTGCCATCAAGGCCGACGCCGAGATGTCTGTAGTCAAGGCATCGATACGCCTTCGCTGGCGCGCCGACCTGGCCGCCGGCATGCGCGTGCTGCACGGCGGCACGGTCTACGACATCAAGGCGGTCTTGCCCGACACGGCGCGGCGCGAGCATGTGGATCTTGTCTGCGAGGTCCGGGAGGGATGACATGGCGACCACCGTGAACGTCGAGGGCTTTGCCAAGGGATTGCGCGCTACGCGGAAGAAAATCCGTGCGGCCGCCCGCCCGGCGGCCCAGGCCGCCACCGATCACTGCTATTCGCTCGCACGGCTCTTCGTGCCTGTGTCCGACGAAGGGCATACCTTCTACGGCCGCAGCTCGAAGAAGACGGGGGTCACCTACCACTTCAGCCCGGGGACGCTGCGGGATGCCATCTACCAGGTGTATTCCAAGGCAAACAGCTCGGACGGGAAGGCGACCTATCACCTGTCATGGAACCACACCAAGGCTCCATACGGTTACATGGTCCACAACGGCACGAGCCGCGCGCCGGCGCATCCGTTCATCACGCGCGCCATGAACGCCGGCAAGGCGGATGCCCTGGTGATCATGAAGGCCGAATTCATCGCGAGGGTCCAGGAATGAGCATCGAAACGGAACTCGTGGCAGTGCTGGCGAACCGGTGCCCGAACGTCTATGCAACCGTGGGCCCGAACGGCGCGCCGCTGCCCCGGATCGTGTTCCAGCACGTCGGTGGCCGCACGCTGCGCTACACCGAGAACACCTCGGACCTGCGGAACATCCTCATGCACGTCGCCGTGTGGACCGACGATCCAGAAGCGGCCTTCGCGCTGATCCGGCAGATCGAGGACGACCTGTGCGCGCACCCGCTGCTGCAGGTGGAACCGCAGGGCGAGCCGCACGCCGGCATTGCGGACGGCGCAGAGGCGCAGAGCGTCTACGGCGCTACCCAGATCTTCGCGATCTACGGGCCGCGCGATTGAGGAGGCCTGATGGGTATCTTCGAATTCCAGGAGATCGGCTCCGCGGTTGTCGCTTCGGCGCACACCTGCGCAACCGAGCCATGTGGCCACAACCGCAGCTTCGATCCGGTTCCTGCCGATTGCTTCAACTACGGCGAGCAGCTGGTCCGCTGCTGCGACTGTGGACAAACCATGACGCAGCGCATCGCGCGTCTCTACTTTGACGGATTGATCCACCGATGAACCCACCCACCAAAGCCCTGCACGAAGCGCTCATCCGCCTCGCCAAGGGCGCCATCACCGCCTGGGAAAACTGGCTGCATTCGCAGCGCTGACCTCCCGATTTTTCACCCTGCCTCGCGGCAGTCCTCGCCTTCGGGCCTCGACGCCATGCGCCTCGCAGAAATCCGCCCCACCAGGGGCTCGTTTCTTCGAAAGGCCCACCATGGCACGCACTCCCACCGGCACCATCCACTCGGTTGCCACCGCTCTCTCCATCGCGAAAACCATCACCGGCATCACCAACGCCGCCGAGGCTGTCGTCAGCTCCGTGGCCAACGGCTACAGCAACGGCGACATCGTCCTGGTGTTCTCGGGCTGGGGCCGGCTCAACTTCCGCGCGTTCCGCGTCAAGTCCGCACTCGCAGACTCGTTCGTGCTGGAGGGCGCCAACACCACCAACACCGAGATGTACACGCCCGGCGGCGGCGCCGGCAGTGTGCGGAAGGTCAGCACCTGGGTGGACCTGGACAAGACGCTGAATCACAGCACCAGCGGCGGTGACGCGAAGACCGTGAACGTCAAGTTCATCGAGTCCGACGTGGAAATCGCTCTGAACGACGGCTTCAATGCCGTCCAGCGTTCGTTCGACATGGACGCCGACATGATCGGCACGCCAGCGTACAACGCCCTGAAGACGCTGTCCGACACCAACGCGGACACCATCGTTCGCCGCCGCACCCGCTCCGGCGCCGTCTCGCTGATCCCGGCCACCGTGTCGTTCAACGAGGAAGAAACCCTCACTGAAGGCCAGATCGTGACCGTCAAGGGCACGTTCAACGCGCAAAACATCAGCACGCGCTACGCCGCCTGAATCCCGGGCTCCGGCCCATCCCAGCACCGACCGCGGCTCGCATCGCTCTTCGCAGGGCGGGCGGGCTGCGGCACGGGCATGTTCAACCCTGCGAAAGACCATCACCATGGCAACGAAAGAAAAGACCGTCTCCGTCACGAACCTCAAGAGCCTCGGCGAAGGCCAGGCGCCCACGTTCAAGCTGCCCATCGTGCTGACGAAGCTCGACGGCAAGAAGGTGCGGCTGACCTTCACCTGCAAGGCTCTGCGCAAGACCGAATGGGCCGCCCTGCGCGACGAGCGCCAGCGTGCCGTCTTCGAGTCGTTGAAGGAATCGCAGGCCACGTCCCAAGGCGACCGCGATCCCGAAACGGGCGAGGAAGACGCCGAAACCCCTGAAACCGCTGAAGCCGCGAGCTACCTCGATACGGCGATTGCCAACATCGCCACGCATGGCATGGAGGCCAGCATCCGCGATGCCATGGCGAAGGACGCCGCGCTGGTGCTGCAGTTCGCGACCGCCTGGAGCCTGACCGACGAACTCAGCGCGGACAACCTGGCTGACCTGGAACAGAAATTCGGGGGCTCGCTCGCGAAGGTCTGTGCCGACTACGACCGCGCGATCGTGCAGGGCCGCCTGGGAAACTCCGACTGATCGGCCGGGCCCTCTACGAGCCGCCGGTCACCGAATCGGAGGCGCGCTCAGAGGGCTTCGAGCTGGAGGACTACCAGACCGAGACGGTCGATGTCTGGCCCGACAACGAGCAGGCCACGCAGCTGCTGGCCAACGTGGGAACGCGCTGGATGCTTCCGCCGATGGGCGGCGTGCCCTACGGGCTTCGGTGGGAGGCCATCTACCCGCTCATGGATCGGCTGGGCCTGGACAGCGCCGGGTGGGACGACCTGCATTCATGCCTCCAGGTGCTTGAGGCCGCGGCGATCGAAACGATGCAGGAATTCGCGCCGAAGCCAAAGGCCGGGGGTAAGTAAATACGGCATTGACGTATAATTTACCCATGCAGCTGCTCACCGTTATCGAGTCTCCAATGTTCACGAAGCATTGGCCGGACTACTGGTCTGAAGAGGAGCATGGTGAGTTCGTGGCCTTCATCGCAGGAAGCCCGGAGGCTGGGGATGTGATCCCTGGCTCTGGTGGCTGCCGGAAAGTGCGGTGGGGCGCGGGTGGCAAGGGAAAGCGCGGCGGCGTCCGTGTGATCTACACCACGCGGCTTGCAAATGGCGTCGTCGTGGCATTGGTCATCTACGGCAAAGGTGCTGTGGAGAACATCCCGGCGCACATCCTGCGTCAGATCGCTGAGGAGTTTGGTCATGGCATTGAATGAGCGTGAGCTGGAAGCGCGCGATGCTAATCGCGACGTCGGCGCAGAACTGCTTCAGTCCCTCCGGGACGTGAAGGCCGGCAAAGTCGGCAAGGTCAACGTGGTCAAGATCACGCACGCTGCGGAGGCCAGGCAACGGCTGGGGCTTTCTCAGTCGCAGTTCGCTCAGATGCTGGGTGTGTCGGTGCGCACTTTTCAAGAATGGGAGCAGGGCCGACGCGAGCCCTCCGGCGCGGCCAAGGCATTGCTGAAGGTGGCCTCCATCAGGCCCGATGCGGTGCATGAGGCATTGGCCGCACCGTGATTCCATAGGGCTCGATGAGGCCTGACCCCTAAAACAACCCGCTTCGGCGGGTTTTTCTTTTCCAAGCCCTGCGGCGCGAGTCGTGGGGCTTTTTCTTTGGGTGCGCGCATGTCCGATCTGAAGGTACAGGGCGAATTCGATATGGACGTGACGAAGGGCGAGCAGGCCCTCGCACGCGTCGAGACGGGCGCCCGCAAGATGGCGTCCACGGTCAAGCAAGCCGGGGATACCGCTGCTCAGTCGCTCGAAAGCTTGGGTGGGAAGGCCGACCAGAGCGCCAAGGCGATGGAGCGCGCCAATGCGTCGCTCGCGACCGCCGCAAAGCGGGCCATCGCAGAGCAACAGCGCGCGATTGTGGAGGCCCAGGGCTATAGCCTGAAGTCTGTGGAGGGCCTGGAGCAGCTCGCGCGCATGCGGGGCGCCGACGCTGGGGCCATCGCGGGGCAACTGGACGCACTGCGGCTGCTGCGCGCAGAGCAGGAGCGCATGCTCGCAGTGCAACGGGAGGCCGCTGGTGCGGCGCTATTCGAGCAGCAGCACGCCGCCGCGAAGAAGCTGGTGCAGGATGCCGAGTACGTTCGCATCTGGACGGCCGCCCTGGACCAACTGGAGGCGAAGCAGCGCGAAATCGCAGCGCTGCCCGCTTTCGAGCGCGAGCAGGAAGCTGCCATACAGGCGAAGCGGCGCGCAGACGCCACCTATGCGCTCACGCAGGCGCTCGACATCCAGGAAGCGCGCGAGCGCGAGCTGGCTGCCGTGCCCGCATTCGAGCGTGAGCGCGAGGCCGCGGCGCAGGCCCGGCGCCGTGCCGATGCTGTTTCCGCCCTCACGCAGGTGCTTGACCAGCAGGAGGCCGCGGAGCGGAAGCTTGCAGCGCAGAATTCGTTTCTGACCTCGCTGCAGGGGCAGGCCGACAGCATCGGCAAGACGCGTTCCGAACTGCTAGCCATGCAGGCGGCGCAGCTGGGCGTCTCCGACAAGGCCGCTCCGATGATCGCGCGCCTGCGGGAGCAGGAGCAGGGGCTCGGCAAGGTGGGGATTTCCGCCGGGCAGACCGCTGCCGCGCTGCGCGGGCTGCCGGCGCAGTTCACCGACATTGTCGTCTCGCTCCAGGGTGGGCAAGCGCCGCTGACGGTTTTCCTGCAGCAGGGCGGACAGATCAAGGACCAATTCGGTGGCGCGGGTAATGCCGTGCGTGCGATGGCTGGCTACTTGCTGAGGCTGATCAACCCGGTCACGCTCGCGGCGGCTGGCTTTGCGGCGCTCGGATATGCGATGTACAAGGCGGAGGAGTCCCTCCGGTCTTCGAATGGCATCGCCGTCCAACTGGAAGCCACTGGTCGCGCCGCCGAACTGACTCGCGCTGACATCAAGGCTCTGCAGCGGGATCTGATGCTCTTGCCGGACGTCAGCAAGACGGTGGCAAAGGCCGTGATCGGCGAGTTTCTGCAGACGCGCGAGGTGGGCGGCCAACTCTTCAAGGATCTTGCTCTGAGCGTCGCCGACTTCGCGGCCGCCACGGGCACGACCGCGCCGAAGGCGGCCAAGGTGCTGGCTGAGGCGTTCAACGACCCAGCCAAGGGAGCCAAGCAGCTTGACGAGGCGCTCAACATCCTGACGGCCAGCCAAATGCTTGCCATCGAGGCGATGTTGAAGATGGGTGACAAGGCGGGAGCGCAAGCGGTGTTGCTGGACGCGCTCAAGGCCAGCACCCAGGGGCTGGCCCAGGAGGCCATGACGCCATTGCAAAGCTCCGTCAACGAGCTTGGAAATGCGTGGAACACCATGACATCCAAGGTCGGCGATGCGAAGCCTTTCCGTGCCGCAAACGAACTCCTGGCCGGGCTTATCTCCAAGGTGGCAAGCCTGATCGAATGGCTTGGGAAAGTGCGGCCGCCGGCCTGGCTTGAAGAGCAGTTCAAGGGCGGCCTGAACGGGATGGTGTACCGCTCCTTCGCAGCGCAGCCCGCATCCACTGGCGGTGCTTCCGGATCCTGGGGTGACAACACTGGCGGCGCCACGGGCTCTTTCGCGCCTGCGCGCGTTCCGGCGGTCACTGGGCTTGACGATCAGGTCAAGGCGGCAATGGAGGCTGCAAAGGGCTACAAATCCCTGGCCTCTTCGATGGCTGATGTGCGTGCACACGGCGACCTTCTGAGGACGACGCTGAAGGCGCTGGAGGATGCAGGCAAGGGAAACAGCGCGGAAGCGAAAAACCTCCGGGCCAGCCTGGACGGCGTGAACGAACGGCTGGTTTCGATGGGCAAGAAGGCCGGAGCGGGGGCGCGGGTGGAGCAGACCGCCTACGAAACGCTGATCGCCTCGATCAAGACCAAGATCGCCCAGAACGACGAGGAGCTGCGCTACTCCGGCCGCCTGACCGAATCGGACAAGCTGCGCCTGCAGATGCAGGCTCAACTGGAGGCTGGCTCGAAGAAGCTGACCGCGGCGCACAAGGCCGACGCGCTGGCGTTGCTGGAAAAGCTGGAGGCCCAGGAGAAGGAGAAAGAGGCGATCAAGCGCGCCCAGGCCCTGTACCAGGAGCAGGTCGCTATCCAGGAGGAGCTGGACGCGGCCTACGTGGCGGAGAGCCGCGCACGCGAGTCCGGCCGCCAGGCCGTCACCGATTACGTGAAGGGGATCGAGGAGAGCACCGAGGCGCTGCAGTTCGAGCTGTCCATCATGGGCATGTCGGAGAAGGCGCGTGCGGTGGCGCTGGAGCAGTACCGGATCGAACTGGATCTGAAGAAGCAGATCGCCGCGGTTAACCGGAACGAGGGGTTCAACCAAACCCAGCGCGACGAGGAGATTGCGCGGTTGCAGGCGGGGGCAGCGATTGCCAAGGCCAATGCCAGCAGCAAGGCGTTCCTGGAGGAATGGAAAACCAGCGTCAAGCAATACGACGACATCTTCCGCCAAGGCTTCGCCGACATGCTCAACAGCGGCCGCGACGGTTGGAAGAGCTTCACGCGGTCGCTGGTGACCACCTTCAAGACGACGGTAGCCGACCAGATCTACAAGATGTTCGCGCAGCCGTTCGTGGTGCGCATCGTCGGGCAGTTGATGGGGGTTCTTGGCGGTGGCGGGGGCTCTACCGCCAGCGCGCTGAGCGGCAATTCCATGGGCACTGGCTCGCTGTCTTGGTTTACGAACTTCGGCGGCAACGCGGGCAACCTGATCAACAACGTCGGCGGCCGACTGTTCGACTCGGGTCTGGAAACTTTCGGCGGCATGCTCATCGACAACTCTGCGGTGATTGGCCGCGGGTTGGAGGCTGTGGGCGAAGGCCTGGGCTATCTGAACTCTGTCATCGCGATCACGAAGGGGAAGTGGGGCGAGGGGATCGGCTCCGCAATTGGCACCTACTTCGGCGGGCCGATCGGTGCGGTGATCGGTAGCACGATCGGCAAGTGGATCGACAAGGCGTTTTCCGGGGAGACGCGCACGGGCGGACAGTTCGCGGTGGCCTTCGACGGCTCCGTGACGAACAACCGCCGCGGCCAGACCTACACCTACGAGGGCCAGCAGTACGACCGGGATTTCTCGGGCGGCAACCGCACGGCCCTCACTAACGGGCAGGCGTACCGCCTGGAGGGCGACCCGGTGGATGCCGCGCAGGAGGACGCGATCCGCAAGGCAATCGCTGGCACTGCGACGGGCATCAACGACATGCTCAAGCAGCTTGGCTCTGCTGTGACGCTTACTGGCTTCTGGGCAGGGCTGGAGACCAGCACCAAGGGGCGGGGCGGAAACTTCACGGGCGGCTCCCTGAGCAACGGTGCGATCTTTGGCGAGAGCGGAAAAGGCGACAACTACGCGGGCACGCTGTACGAAAAATTCAGCACCAACAGCCCGGATTTCAAGACCGCGCTCGAGAACTTCACCTTGGACCTCAAGCAGAGCGCAATCCAAGCCCTGCAGTCCGTCACCGACATCCCGGAGACGGTGAAAAGGATGGTTGATGGTGTAGACGCAGAGGCGCTGTCGGCCGACGCTGTGGACGCACTGCTGACCAGCATCAATGTGCAGATCGCCGGGGTGTCGAACTTCAAGCTCGCGCTGGATGCGATGGGCCTGGATTCCCTGGCCGATCTGTCGTTCGACGCCGCGGCCGGCATCGCTCAGCTATCCGGGGGTTTCGACAAGCTCCAAACCAACCTGGGCTCTTACTACGAGAAATTTTTCTCCGATGATGAGCGCCGTGCGAACCTGAAGCGACAAGTGGAGGAACAACTCGGGTCGCTGGACATCAAGCTGCCCGACATTGATGCGACGGACGCGCGCGCGCAGTACCGTGGCTTGGTGGAGGCGCAAGACCTGAGCACCGAGGCGGGGCGGAAAGCCTACGCGGTGCTGCTGCAGCTGGCCGGGGCTTTCGATTCGATCGCGGTCGCCGCGGAGAACTCCGGCACGGCTGCGGAGGAGGCGGCGCGGAAACAGGAGGAGGCGGCGCGCAAGCTGCAAGAGATCACCGACAAGGGCCGGGATCTGGAGCAGCGCCTGCTCATCGCCCAAGGCAAGGACCGCGAGGCCCTGGACCTTCGGCGCCTGCAGGAGTATTACGCGCTCCTCAACCTCAACCCCGAACTCGCCCGCATGGTCATTGAGATCTACAAGGCCGAGGACGCGGCGGAGGCCCTGGCCAACGCGCAGCGCGCCCGCGAGACGGCGTACACGCGCCTGCAGAACGCGGTCACGCTCGAAACCGAGAAGCTCAATGCGCAGCTCGAAGCGGTGGACGCGCAGCGCACGGCGATCAACACGCAGCGCGAGCTGGCGCAGGAGTCGCTGTCGCTGATCACCGGCGTCTTCGATCTGGTCCGATCCAACGCTCGGGAGCTTTACGGGCAGGTCGAGAGCACCGCGACGATGCAGGCCGCGCAGGGCTGGGCATTCGTGGAGCAGGCGCTGGCGGCGGCGCGCACCACGGGCTACCTGCCGGAGCAGGCCGCGCTGCAGGAGGCCATTGGGGCTGCACGCGGCGGGCTGGATGCGGGCCAGTACGCCACGCAGTTCGAAGCCGATCGCGACAAGCTGGTGCTGGCTGGGATGCTGTCCGGCATCGAGGCGGTGAGCGGGAAGCAGAAGACGGCCGCGGAGCAGCAACTGGAGGCGCTGGAGGCGCAGGGCAAGGCCCTGGATCTGCAGACCGAGACGATCAACCGGCAGTTGAAGGCCCAGCAGGAGATGCTGGACTACTGGCGCCGCCAGATCGACATCGCCAACGGCACTTTCGACGCGACGCTGAGTGTGGCTGACGCTATCGACCGTCTGGCGGAGTCGCTCGGCGCAACCAACCAGGTCAAGCCCGAGAAATTGGGCAGCGCCGCGGCGTGGGGTGGATCGAGCGGCGGTGCGGGCGCTGGTGCCGGCGCGGCGGCGGAAGCCAAGTACCGGCGCGTGATGTCCCTCGGGACGGCGGGCGTGGGCTACGAGGCGGTGATCGACCAGGCGCTGATCGCCAAGCTGGATGCGCTCGCTCCGCTGTACCACTCCTACGACGGGACCGGCAACCTGTTGGGACTGCTGACGGCGATCAAGGCCGCGGGCGGCACTCTGGACGACCTCTCGATCCTGAGCGGGTACTTCGTTTCGGATTGGATGAAAGCTGCGGCGAGCGTGGGCATCCCTGCCTTCGCCTCGGGCGGCTCGCATGCGGGCGGCTGGGCGGTGGTGGGCGAGCGTGGGCCGGAGCTGGCCTACATGCCGCCGGCGCGGATCTACAACGCGGTGGACACGCGGGCGCTGCTCGCGGCCGGCGGGGGATCCGACCAGGCGGAGCTGGTTGCAGAGGTGCGCGCGCTGCGGCAGGAAGTTGCCGCCCTGCGCGCCGCGGGCGAGCGGACTGCGGATAACACCGCGCCGCTGCCGGCCATGGCTGAGCAGATTGAACAGGTCACCGAGGGAGGGAACGTTATGCGAGTGGAGGTCATGGCATGAACATCCTGCTGCCGACCACCATCACGCCGGGCATGTTCGGCGCGGGGACCAGCATCCCTGCCGTCGATGCATCCATGGGCGAGGTGCTGTGGGTGTCGGGGACGAGCTACGCGGTCAAAGATCGGCGGGTATGGGAGGGCTACACGTACGAGTGCGTCAAGGCCGCGCCGAACAACACCACGCCGCCATCCTCGACCGCAGGCGCGGAGTTCTGGCTGCGCGACGAGGGGGCGCCGACCAACCGCATGGCGCCCTTCGACGAGTACCTGTTCACCAAGGCCCGGCGTGCGACATCGCTGACCTACGTGCTCAACCCTGGCTTCGTGACCGGGCTGGCCATCTACGGCATCGAGGCTGACACGCTCGATGTCCGTGTGAGGGCCGGGCCCGGCGGTGCGGACCTTGTGCCACCTGTCCATCTGGACCTCTGGCAGCAGGCGTTCGGCGAGTGGGAATACCTGTTCGGCAACCTGCAGCGTGCGACCTCCTACACCCTGAAGGACTTACCGCTGCACCCTGCTGCGGAGGTGACGATCACGCTCTCGCGCAACAACGCGGGCGTGGAAGCCGCCGTGGGCTACATCAGCGTGGGGCAGTGGAGCCGGCTGATTGCCCCGATGGGCCGCATCAGCG
The DNA here is from genome assembly GCF_028069655.1 of Acidovorax sp. NCPPB 4044. Classification (NCBI taxonomy): domain Bacteria; kingdom Pseudomonadati; phylum Pseudomonadota; class Betaproteobacteria; order Burkholderiales; family Comamonadaceae; genus Acidovorax; species Acidovorax sp. NCPPB 4044. The sequence goes on along the minus strand of NZ_JAMCOS010000001.1, from coordinate 3,297,185 downwards.
CCGTGGTGCAGGGGGCCGAGGCCAGCACCAAGTCCTACGCCTACTACCGAGAAAACACGGACGGCACCTTTGTGCGCCGGCGTGGGCGGCAGTCCACCAACATGACGCTCTCCTGTGTCATCGACGCGGATCAGGCGAACGCGGCGAAGACGCTGCTGGATCGGATCCTGGACCAGACCGTTGCGATCGAGGCCAGCGGACTGCCGCGCTTCGGCTACCTGTCCACAGTGGGCTCCGTGACCGGCACCGTCCGGGCTGACTCATCCGCGACCGCATCGGTCGCTCTCCAAATCAAAGGCAACGTATGACGGACATTGTTCCCGTACCGGCGGCGCCCACGGTGCCTCTGTATCCGGCCCTGGGCAGCGCCAACTTCAACACCGAGGCCTACAACTACGGATCGAGCATGCCGGGCGTGGTGGCCGGCATCGTGGCGCTGGTGCAGGCCGCGTGGACCAATGCCACGGCGGCCAACGAGCGCGCGGTGGCGGCTGCCGGGTCGGCGACCGCAGCGGGCACGCAGGCGACCAACGCGGCAGCCGCCAAGGCCGGCGCGGAGGCGGCGCGGGACACGGCCAACGGCCATGCCACGGCAGCCGGCACGGCGCGCACGGGCGCGGAAGCGGCTCGGGACGCGGCAGGCGGCAGCGCCAGCGCGGCAGCCACTGCCCGCACTGGAGCCGAGACGGCTCGCGACCAGACGCTGGCTATGGGCGCGCAGGCGCTCACTGCGACCAGCGCCACCAGCGTGACGCCGGGCACCGGTGCCAAGAGCTTCGCCATCGAGGCCAACCGGGCCTATGCGCAGGGGATGCGCCTGGTGCTCACGAGCGCCGGTGACACCTCGGCGCAGATGACGGGATCGGTGACCAGCTACGACCGCGCGACCGGCGCGCTGCAGATGCTCATCACCACGAGCAGCGGGAGCGCGGCGCGGGCGGATTGGGTGGTGGGTATCGCGGGCGGCGACAGCTCGGATCTGCCGCTGGTGCTCATCACCACCAACACCACCGCGCAGGCCGGCCGGTGCTACGTCATCGGCGCGGCCGGCATCGTGCTGACGATGCCCACGACGTGGGCGACCAACGACCGCATCCAGGTGCTGGAGGCGATCGGGGCCGGGGCGCAATACAGCTTGGCCTTCGGCGGCACGCCGGTGCGGGGGCGGACTGTGGGCACCGTGGTGCTCTCCGCACGCTACGGCGGCACGCCTGTGCTGCGCCATCAAGACTCAACCAGGGGGCTCGTGTAATGGATCTCGCAAAACTCATGGGGCAGGGCGGCGGTGGATCCGCCGAACTGTGGTCGGCCTCGGCCACGATAGAGCAGGGCGCGCTGGTAATCAGTCCGCTGGACAAAGAGGTCTACCGGCGCGTGGCCGCCACGGGCACCAGCGCCACGGACCCGGCCGACGACCTGACCAACTACGTGGCGGCGAGCTACCCGCGGACCACATCGCTCCCCATCGGGTACACGCTGCCGCATATTTACCCGGACAACGTCCGCGGCGTCACGAGGACGGGCCAGACCAACATCGCGCAAGCCACGCGCACCCAGGTGCTCTCGGTCACTGGCCGCGGGTCGCTGCTGCACGCGGGCGCCTGGCGCAGCGCGAACCAAGGCGAGACGGCGGGCCTGCGCAACGAAATCTGGGCGGACGGCCGCAAGCTGGTCGAGTGGGAGTCCACTGCGGCGGGCGGTCACTACGTCACAGTGCTGGGAGCGTCCTTCAAGGTCGGCGACGACTTGATCGCGGCGGCAGGCGCCCCGGTTGTGTTCCGCCGATCGCTGGTCATCTGGATCACTCCGACGTACCGCGCCTGGACTGGCTCCACCGAGTACGTCACCTACTCCCTGCGCACGGAGGCATGACCATGGCCGACATGATCGAGTACCAGGTGGGCGGCGCCACGGTGCGCGCCTACCCCGAGTTGCCCACCACGCCCGCGGCGCCTGTGCGGCGCATCAGCGTTGGGGCTTTCTATGACCGCTTCGGCCCGTCGAAGTGGGCAATCCTGGCCGACGAAACGCCAGCCGTGCGCGCCGTGGTGCGCGATGCCAGCGTGCGGCGCTGGATCGACCTGGACAACCCAGACCTGCCCGCCGGCCTGGCCATCCTGCAGGCCGCAAACCACGACATCGACCCCGCCGAAATCATCGACGCCCCGGTGCGGGCTGAGGAGTTGCCATGACCACAAAGAGCACTACCGGGAGGCTCATGAAATTCGACCCAACCATCAACACCGGCACCATCATCCAGACGCTGGTGGTGGTGGCATCCATGGCCGTTGCCTACGGCAGCTATCGAGAGGACCAAACCAAACAGGACGGCCGAATCGCACAGGTCGAAGTGCTGGCCGAGAAAGACCGCGAGTCCACGCGCGAGGCGCTGCGCGAGATCAAGGGCCGCGTGGATGACCTGCAGAAGAGCAACCAGGACATCAAGGAGTCTCTGGCAATCCTCCGCGGCCGCGCCGCTGAGCCGGGGAGCCGCAAGTGACTCAACTCCTCACCATTGCAGTTCTGCGGGCGGCCGGTGCCACGCAGGCCCTGGCAGAGCGCTGGCTGGACCATGTGTCCGCCGCGTGTGGGCTGTACGAGATCAACACGCCGCCGCGGCTCGCCGCTTTCCTGGCCCAGGTCGGCCACGAGTCGGGCGGGTTTCGGTACACGACCGAGATCTGGGGGCCGACAGCCGCGCAGCAGCGCTACGAGGGCCGCAAGGATCTGGGCAACACCCAGCCCGGCGACGGCTCGCGGTTCCGCGGCCACGGCCTGATCCAGACCACGGGCCGCTACAACCACGCCCGCGTGCGCGATCGGCTGCGCGAACGCCTCGGGCCAGACGTTCCAGACTTCGAGTCGCAGCCCGAGCTGCTGGCTGCCGACGAATGGGCCGCCACGAGCGCTGCCGACTACTGGGACGACAAGGGCCTCAACGCTCTGGCCGACGTGGGCGACTTCGAGCGCATCACGCGGCGCATCAACGGCGGGCTCAACGGCCAGGCCGACCGGCTGTCGCGCTGGGCGCGCGTGCAGCAGGCGCTGGCCGCAGATCCCGAGCCGGTGCCCGTCATCGACCTGTCCACTCTCGCACAACCCATCACCTCAACGGAGGATCCCATGACCCCATTCGTCGCAGCCGTGCTGCCTTCCCTCATCGACCTGGTGCCCAAGTTGGGCAAGATCTTCAGTTCGGGCTCGGAAACCGCCGAGCGCAACATCAAGGCGGCCGAGATCGTGGTGTCGGCGGCCAAGGAGGCGATCGGCGCCCGGAACGAGCAGGAGTTGATGGAGACGATCAAGGCGGACCCCGAGGCGGCCGCGTCCGTGCGCGCAGCAATCGAGGCGCAGTGGTTTCGCCTGGAGGAGGTGGGTGGCGGCATCTCGGCGGCGCGCGAGGCCAACGCGGCGTACCTGCAGCCAAACGCCCCCGGCTTCTGGCTCAACCCTGCATTCTGGGTGTCGGCCGGCTTCCTGCTGATGCCCCTGATGATCCTGGTGGACATGCTGTTCGTCCACCCGGCGGTCTACAACGACACGCTGCGCATCCAGATCGTGACGGCCATCCTGGCGCTGCTGGGCGTGGTGGGGGCGTACTGGCTGGGCACCAGCTTCAGCAGTCAGCGCAAGAGCGACCCGCGCGTGGCGGGCGGGTGATCGGGCCTGTTGAGAAATAGGCCTTGCAATAGTCCACTGAGTGGACTATATTTGCATCCATGGTGATCAAAACAGGTTGCCACCGGACCCAGCAGCGGAACTGCAGGGCGCCATCCCAGCGGCGAGAGCTGGCGAGGATTTCACCATGAACACCCATCTCACCCGTGATCAAGCCATTGCAGCTGTGGGCGCTGCCGCCGTAGACGCAGTCGAGTACGTGAACTGCGACTTCACGAACCGCGTTACAGGCGACGGCACCGTCGAATTCAGTGCTTCGGTTGGCGCCAAGGACGAAGACGGCGAGGACGTTACCCTGGTGGCCTACTACTTCCAGGACGCTGAAGCGCTGGACGGCGTTGAAGACCTGAGCGATCTCGATTGGGCAATCGACCACTACACCGTTCGGTGAGTCTCCCGCCCGGCGGAGCCGGGCCTTGCCTTGGAGCATCCCATGCGCACCACCATCATCATCTATAAGCGCGGCGAAGGCTACGTGGCCGATTCCGCCGGCCAGCATGGCGGCGGGTCGCAGGGCCTGCGCGCCGGCCTCACTGCGTACGACGCGGCCGTGACGGCTGCCCGCCTCATGATCCAGTATGCCCAGCCAAATCCGGAGGGTGGAAGCCTCATGGCACCCCCAGAGGTGCTTGAGCATGTGCCACAGCACCTGCGCGACGTGCTCGCAAAAGCATGAGGAAGATTTGCGACTGGTCCGCCTTGGACTGGAGGCAGTCAAACGTGGAGATTGCCAGAAAAACAGGAGCGGCCATCTCCACCGTCGTAAAGCAGCGCACCGAAGTGGGAATGCCCTCCACAGCTCCAAGAGCACGGCGAAGTGACGCCGGCATCCCGCAGCCCAGAAGCATTCCTTTAGGAAAAGCGGCGCAACCCTTCGCGACGGCGGCAGCCAAGGCTTCGCCGAGAGCTGGGCGCGGCCCGGAGAACGTACACGCGGTGGACTGGGTACTGGTGTCGCCCGCCGGCGAGCGCCACGAAGTCCGCAACCTCTACGATTTCGTACGGTCCAATCCATCGCTATTCAGCGATGCCGACGTGACCTGGAAACGGACGGGAGGCAAGAGGGGGACAGGTGGGGAGTGGTGCAACGCGACGGCCGGCATCCTAAATATCAAGGGCGGACGCGCCAAGAGCTGGAAGGGTTGGACCCTTGCGTGATGACCTCTGACGACCTCCGCGCCTGGCAGTCGGCCATGGGCTACACCTACGACACCGCCGCCCAGGCCCTGGGTATCTCTCGATCCGGATACGCAAAGCTGGTGCTGGGCCAGTCGCCTATTGATAAGCGCACAGGGCTGGCGTGCGCTGCGCTGGCGGCAGGGCTGGGGGAGTGGGCGGATCCCGCGGAGCGCGGTTCACGCTGACCGGAAAAAGTGTTCCGCAATCCTGATTGACCCCGCGCCAACAGCGGGCTGCACGGGGCGCCCTGGATGAATTTTGCGGAACTCGTTTTCGCGTAAGTGCTTGTCCGGAAACGACAAACCGAGGGACTCATAATCCTTTGGTCGTCGGTTCAAGTCCGCCACGCCCTACCAACGCCAACGGAACTTTCGACTTCTTCAGAAAGCGATGATTTCCGTATTACAATGGCGTTCTGCTCTTGATGCACTGACTTGAAATTTCAAGAAAGTTTTCAAGAGTTCTTTGAAGAGTAGTAAAAAATGCTATAATTCGAAGCTTAGCGGCTGTAGCTCAGCTGGATAGAGTACTTGGCTACGAACCAAGGGGTCGTGGGTTCGATTCCTGCCAGCCGCACCAAATGGTAAGCCTCGTGATGTAAAAGTCACGAGGCTTTTTCCATTGCATTTTTGTGATTGCAGTGCAGGCTCATTTGGAGACTTTCAATAAATGAGTAAGGCTTTTACGAAAGAAGCAGAGGACGATTCTGCCGATGATGGGTTGGGTGCTCCTGCTTCGCCTCTTCCTGGGGGGAGCAAGAACTACATTACGCCTGCGGGCTATGCGCGCCTGCGCGCTGAACTGCTGGACCTCATGGATAACGAGCGTCCGAAGATGGTCGAGATCGTCCACTGGGCCGCCAGCAATGGTGATCGCTCGGAGAACGGAGACTATCTTTATGGCAAGAAGCGCTTACGCGAAATTGATCGCAGGATTCGGTTTCTTACCAAGCGCCTCGATATTGCTGAAGTGGTCGACCCTTCCATCCACGAAGGTCGCGATCAGGTTTTCTTCGGTGCTACGGTCACCTATATGGAAGATGGCGATATCGAACGGACGGTCACGATCCTGGGTGTCGATGAGGTCGATACCTTGCAGTCCCAGGTGAGTTGGGTGTCGCCGGTTGCGCGCGCGCTGTTGAAATCGAGAGAAGGCGATGAGGTTCGGCTCGGCACGCCTGGAGGCGCGCGCACGCTCGAAGTCCTCAAAGTCGGCTACCCTGCAAAAACGTCCTCCTGACATTCCAGCACGCGAACCATGCGGGTTTGCTGGAGTACCTCGTCAGATCGAAGGAAGGATGCGAAAGGCGCGAAGCACAGCCGTTGTGCGGCGAAGATTGCGCAATGAGGCCTCGATGTGTGCCTGATCGCGAACGGCTACCACCAGGCGCAAATCCGTCGTGTCCATGGCTTTTTCTTCATCCATATCGACATGCACGATATCGGCTTCGGAGCTGGCCAACTCCGCGGCGATGCGTGCCAGGACGCCTTTGCCATTCGTGACGGTCACCACGATGCCCGTCTCGAACATGCGAGTCGGCTCATCCGCCCAATCCACGGTAATGAAGCGCTCGCTATCCTTGTGCTGGAGTTTCTTGGCGACGCCGCACTGCGCGTTGTGCACCACCAAACCTTCTCCTCGGCCCAGATAGCCAACGATGGGGTCTCCTGGGACCGGCCTGCAGCAACTCGCATACTGAACCGATGCGTTTTCGCTGCCATCCAGCGTGACTCCCCCTTGTGAGAGGGTTTCGTGCGACGTGTAGCGTTCACGGGTCAGCAAAAGTGCGTCCGGCCGGTGCCCGTGCTCCGCCATCAACACCATGAGCCGTTTGGCCACGATCCCGGCGATGCGCTTGCCGAGGCCGATGTCGGTCATGAGTTCGGTGCGGGAACGATTTCCGGTGAATCGAAGCAGTTTGTCCCAGAGAGGCTGATTCTCTGTTTCGGTTGGAAGCCTTTCCAGGCCTTCGGCGCGCAGTGCCTGCGTCAGCAATTTCTCGCCCAGGCCTGCGGATTCGGTGTGCGCGAGGGTTTTGAGGTAATGCCTGATCTTGGAGCGTGCGCGCCCTGTGCGGACGAATCCCAGCCATGCAGGATTGGGTGTGGATACCGGCGCCGTGATGATTTCCACCACATCGCCATTCTTCAACTCGGTCCGCAGAGGCACCTGTTCATTGTTGATCTTCGCTGCCGTTGCCCGGTCACCGACATTGCTGTGGATGGCGTATGCAAAATCGACAACCGTCGCTCCCCGAGGCAAAGCCATGATCTGGCTCTTCGGAGTGAAAACGTAGACGGCGTCGGGGAACAGGTCCACCTTGACGTGATCCCAGAACTCGGCCGCATCCCGCGTTTCGTTCTGGATGTCGAGCAAGGACTGCAGCCATTTTGTACCCAGGCGTTCTGCCGTGCTGCCCTCGGCGTTTTGTGCCTTGTAGAGCCAATGCGCTGCGACTCCCGCCTCCGCCACCACATGCATTTCTTCCGTGCGCATCTGGAATTCAATGTTGATTCCGGATGGGCCGACCAACGTGGTGTGCAGCGACTGGTAGCCGTTCAGCTTGGCGATTGCGATGTGGTCCTTGAATTTTCCTGGAACAGGCTTGTAGAGCTGGTGCAGCACACCCAGGGCGGTGTAGCAGTCGATCACGGATGCCATGACCACCCGGAAACCATAGATATCGGTCACCTGCGCAAAGCTGAGATGCTTGGTGTCCATCTTCTGGTAGATGGCGTATAGCGTTTTTTCCCGCCCCGCCAACCGCGCCTTCATGCCGATGCGGGAGAATGCGGCATCCACCTCGGTCTGTACCTTCTGGATGATGTCGCGTCTGCGGTTGCGCGCCTTGTTGACCGCCTTGGAGAGCGTCGCGTAGCGCCAAGGATGCAGGTGGCGGAAAGCGAGATCCTGCAACTCCCGGTAGGTCTGATTCAGTCCGAGCCGATGGGCGATCGGCGCGTAGATCTCCAATGTTTCAGAGGCGATGCGCCCCCACTTGGTCCGCGGCATGTCGGACAGCGTGCGCATGTTGTGCGTGCGGTCCGCCAGCTTGATGAGAATGACCCGCACATCGCGGGCCATGGCCAGCAGCATCTTGCGAAAGGACTCGGCCTGGTTCTCTTCGCGGGTGTTGAACTGGAGCTTGTCGAGTTTTGTGAGGCCATCGACGAGCTCTGCCACTTGTGGCCCGAAGCGGTCGATCAGATCCGATTTGGTGACGCCGCAGTCTTCCATGGCATCGTGCAGCAGCGCAGCCATGAGCGCTTGGGCATCGAGCTTCCAGGTCGCGCACTGCGCTGCGACTGCTATGGGGTGCGTAATGTATGGCTCACCACTGTTGCGCAGCTGGCCCAGATGGGCTTCGTCCGCGAAGCGGTAAGCTTGGCGAACCAGTTCGATGCTGGCGGTGTCGAGGTAATCCAGGTTTTCCGTGAGCGTGGCAAAACTGGCAGCGGCCGCGTTGGCGGCCGCCGTGGACATGCCTGCCACCGGGTTTTCGCCGGGGCGCGGCTCTCGGGCGGAGGGTTTGTTCAAGACCGCGTTCATACCCTAAATGTAGCGTGCCTCCCACGATGTCCGCCGAAGGCAAAAAAAAGCACCGCCTGGCGGTGCTGTTGTAGCAAAGCGCTCGATGCGCTCAGGGGATCAGCCTGGAACCTTCTTGAGCATTTCCAGGCCGATCTTGCCGTCTGCGATTTCGCGCAGGGCTGTGACGGCGGGCTTGTTGCGGCTTTCGATCTTCGGGGCATGGCCCTGGCTCAGCATGCGCGCGCGGTACGTGGCTGCCAGAACGAGCTGGAAACGGTTCGGGATGTGCTCGAGGCAGTCTTCAACGGTAATGCGGGCCATGCGGATTCTCCAGGCGATCTAAGCGATATTGAGGGATTCGAAGGTGTCGGCCCGAGCGCGGCGCTGGGCTGCATATTTGAGCCGCTGGGCATGGACGACAGTTTTCAGGTCGAAAAGCGCCCGTTCAAAAAGCTCGTTGATTATAACGAAGTCGAATTCCGAGGCCTGCGCCATCTCCTGGGCCGCATTCTTGAGCCGCAGTTCGATCACATCGGGCGCATCTTCGCCACGGCGCTCCAGGCGGGAGCGCAATTCTTCCCAGCTCGGCGGCAAGATGAAAATGAGCACCGCGTTGGCGAAAGCCTTCTTGACCTGCATCGCCCCCTGGAAATCGATTTCCAGGATGACGTCGGCACCCTGGCCGATGCGCTCTTCGATACCCTTGCGGGAGGTGCCGTAGCGGCGGCCATGGACATGCGCCCATTCGATGAAGCCGTTCGCGGCGACCATCGTGTCGAACTCCGGCTCCGACGTGAAGAAGTACTCCCGGCCGTGCTTTTCCTGGCCGCGCGGCGGGCGCGTCGTGTGAGAGACGGAGGGCTGCACGTGCGAGTCGAGTTCCAGCAAGGCCTTGACGAGGCTCGACTTGCCAGCGCCGCTCGGCGCCGCCACTACGAAAAGGTTTCCTGGGTAGTCCATACGTGATGTGCGCGGGCTGCTATCAAAACTGCAAAATTATCGTTCACTCGATGTTCTGGACCTGTTCCCGCATCTGCTCGATGAGCACCTTCATGTCCACGCTGATGCGGGTGAGGTCCATGGCGGCAGACTTGGATCCGAGGGTGTTGGCTTCGCGGTGCAATTCCTGGATCAGGAAATCGAGCCGCTTGCCGATGTCTCCGCCTTTCTTCAGCAGGCGCTCGATCTCGTCCAGGTGGGATTCAAGGCGGGTGATCTCCTCGGCCACATCGATGCGGATGGCGAATGCGGTGGCTTCAGAGAGGGCGCGGTCCTGGGCGGCTTCCGGCACGGGGGCGCCCTCGGCGAGGGCCATGGCCTCTTTCCAGCGTTCGAGGAACCGCTGGCGTTGCTGGTCGACCAGCTGTGGCACCAGCGGGCCGGCCTGGCGCGTCAAGGCGCGCAGTTGCCGCACGCGATCCTGCAGCATGGCGGACAGCCGTTTGCCTTCGCGTTCCCGGGAAGCCAGCAGATCCTGCAAGGCCTGTTCCGCCAGGGCCTGGACGTTGTCCGCATTCCACTCGCTGGAAGTGGCGCCTGCATTGGCGCAGAAACGCAGCGCATCGGCCACCGAGAGCGGTTCGGCAGTGGGCAGCCAGGCGCGCACGGCGTCCTGCGCCGAGTTGAGGCGCTGCAGCATCCGCGCGGAAGGCTCCGGCAGGGCACCCTGCGCATCTGCCTCGATGGACGCGCGCACTTCGACCTTGCCGCGCTTGAGATGCTGGGTGACCAGGGCGCGCAGCCCCGGTTCCTGGCTGCGCAGTTCGTCGGGCAGGCGGAAGGCCAGGTCGAGGAAGCGGCTATTGACGGAGCGGATCTCGATGCCGAGCCGTGCAGGGCGCGCACCGCCTTCTGCTTCGGTGGCGGAGGCCTCGAGCTGGGCGCTCGCGTAACCGGTCATGCTGTAAACTGCCATCGGACTTTTTTCGGTGATTGCTTGCGATCCGGCGATTATCCGGGTTCCTTTTCTCGATCGAGACGCGCCCGAGTTTTCTTCGCAAATATGTCAAAAATCAAGCCGGCTCCCTTGCCGCCCGACACGATGCTCGGCGGCTACCGCGTGGTGCGCCGGCTGTCCTCTGGTGGCTTTGGCGTGGTGTATCTCGCCCTCGATCCCGAAGGCCAGCAGGTCGCCATCAAGGAATACCTTCCTTCCTCCCTCGCCACGCGTTCGCCGGGCGAGTTGCTGCCCAAGGTGCCTCCCGAGAAGCTCTCGCTCTACCGGCTGGGGCTCAAGAGTTTCTTCGAAGAAGGGCGGGCCCTGGCCCAGATATCCCACGCGTCGGTCGTCAGCGTTCTCAATTTCTTCCGGGAGAACGAGACGGTCTACATGGTGATGAACTACCTGGAAGGCGCGACGCTGCAGGATTTCATCATCACCGCGCGCGACCTCAAGACCCAGAAAGTGTTCCGCGAGTCGACCATCCGGTCGCTCTTCGACGAGGTGCTGCGCGGCTTGCGCATCGTGCACCAGCACAAGATGCTGCACCTGGACATCAAGCCGGCCAACATCTTCATCACCGACGACAACAAGGCCGTGATGATCGATTTCGGGGCCGCGCGCGAGGTGCTCTCGAAAGAGGGCAACTTCATCCGCCCTATGTACACACCCGGTTTCGCGGCGCCCGAGATGTACCGGCGCGATTCCTCCATGGGCCCCTGGACCGACATCTATGCCATCGGTGCCTGCATCTACGCGTGCATGCAGGGTTTTCCGCCCAACGAGGCGCCCCAGCGGGCCGAGAAGGACCGCCTGTCGCTCGCGCTGAGCAAGCTGCGGGGCGTGTACTCCGACAATCTCATCGAGGTGGTGGAATGGTGCATGGCGCTCGATCCGCTCTCGCGGCCGCAATCGGTGTTCGCGCTCCAGAAGGAGCTGAGCCGGGAGGGCGAACGCCGCTACACCAAGCTGTCGGTGGGCGAGAAGATGCGCCTGCAGCTCGACACCCTGGTTTCCGACACCAAGAAGAACGCGCAGAAGGTGGGCGAGGCCACGCGCCTGGGCGGGGGAGCGAAGCAGAAATGAAGTTTTCCGTCTTCCAGGTCAGCCGCCGCGGCGGCCGCGAGCTCAACGAAGACCGGATGGGGTATTGCTACACGCGGGAGTCCAGCCTGTTCGTGCTGGCCGACGGCATGGGCGGCCATCCGGAAGGCGAGGTGGCCGCGCAGATCGCGGTGCAGACCGTGTCCGCGGCCTTCCAGCGGCAGGCCAAGCCCGTGCTGCCCGACGCGGACGCTTTCCTGGCCGAGGCCCTGCTGGCCGCCCACCACCAGATCCTGCGCTATGCGAGCGACAAGGGCATGCTCGATACGCCGCGCACCACGCTCGTGGCCGCGGTGGTGCAGTCGGGCAGCGCCAGCTGGGTGCATTGCGGGGATTCGCGCCTGTACATGGTGCGCTCCGGCGAACTGCTGACCCGCACGCGGGACCACTCGTACATGGAGTTGCGCAATGCGTCGCTGCCCGGGCTGGACCGCGTGAACCGCAACGTGCTCTTCACCTGCCTCGGCTCGCCGACGAAACCGATCTACGACATCACCGGCCCCGTCGCGCTGGAGCAGGGCGACCGCATCCTGCTGTGCTCCGACGGCCTCTGGGGGGCGCTGGACGATGCGTCCATCGCGCGGCAACTGGGCCGCCTTCCGGTGGCGCAGGCCGTTCCCGAACTGGTCGAGGATGCCCTGCGCAAGGCGGGCGACTCCAGCGACAACGTCACCGTGGTGGCGATGGAATGGGAGACGCCCGACACCTTCGAGTCCACGCAGGGCATTTCGACGCACCACATCGGCGACGATGGTTTCGCCTCGACCATCCAGGCGGAACTGTTCGACGGCGGACAGGGCGAAGAGCTGGACGACCTCGACGACGCGGCCATCGAGCGCTCCATCGCCGAGATCAACGAGGCGATCCGCCGTTCCGCCGCACGCAAGGCCTGACCAGAGATCTCCGGCGCCCGGCCTGAGGGCTGGCGCATCCGCTTTTCTTGGCACTGCCGGCACCGTTCCGGTTCCCTGGCCGCGGCGTCCCGCTGCCGCCGGTTCATCCATCGTTTCCCTTTGCCTTTCCGAACCTCCAGACCATGAGCCTTCCAGCGATTTCCGGTTCCTTCGAGCGCAGCGCCGGCCGCGCGGTGGACGCCCTGCGCCCGGTGCGCATCACGCGCCGCTACACGATGCACGCCGAGGGCTCGGTGCTCATCGAATTCGGGCATACCAAGGTGCTGTGCACCGCCTCGGTCGAAGAGCGGGTGCCCCCGCACAAGCGCGGCAGCGGAGAGGGCTGGGTGACGGCCGAATACGGCATGCTGCCGCGCGCCACGCACACCCGCAGCGACCGCGAAGCCGCGCGTGGCAAGCAGAGCGGCCGCACGCAGGAGATCCAGCGCCTGATCGGGCGCAGCCTGCGCGCGGTGTTCGACCTGAAGGCACTGGGCGAGCGCACTCTCCAGCTCGACTGCGACGTGATCCAGGCCGATGGCGGCACCCGCACGGCGGCGATCACCGGCGCCTGGGTGGCTGCGCACGATGCCGTCGCCGCGCTGCTGGCTGCGGGCAAGATCGCCGCGTCGCCCATCACCGCGCCGCTGGCGGCCGTGTCGGTGGGCATCGTGCAGGGCACGCCGCTGCTCGATCTCGAATACACCGAAGACGCGCAGTGCGACACCGACATGAACGTGGTCATGACCGGCGAAGGCCGCTTCGTGGAGGTGCAGGGTACCGCCGAGGGCGTGGCGTTCACGCGCCAGGAGATGGACCGGCTGCTCGACCTGGCGGGCCAGGGCGTGCAGGAGCTGATCGCGCTGCAGCAGCGTTCACTATCAAATTAATAGCAAACTTTTCAATGAATCCGGCGGCATGAAGGCCTTTTGACCATGAAACTCGTTTTAGCCTCCAACAACCGCGGCAAACTGGCCGAGCTGCAAAGCATGTTCGCTCCGCTCGGCGTGGAACTGGTGCGGCAGGCGGACCTGGGCGTGGGCGAGGCCGAGGAGCCTTTCCATACCTTCGTCGAGAACGCGCTGGCCAAGGCGCGGTTCGCGGCGCTCCATACCGGCCTGCCCGCCCTGGCCGACGACGCGGGCCTGTGCGTGGATGCCTTCGGCGGGTTGCCGGGCGTGCAGACGGCCCACTACGCCACCCAATTCGGGTACGAAAAGAGCGATGCCAACAACGTGCGCGCGCTGCTGGAGCAACTCCAGGGCGCGGCGACCCGGCGCGCCGCGATGGTGAGCACCTTGGTGGCCGTGCGCAGTCCGGAGGATCCGGAACCGCTGATCGCCGTGGGCCGCGTCGTCGGGGAGATCACCACGGAGCCGCGCGGCAGCCAGGGCTTCGGGTTCGATCCGGTCATGTTCCTGCCCGAATTCGGCAAGACGTTCGCCGAGTTGCCGGCGGAGGTCAAGAATGCCCACAGCCACCGCGGGCGCTCGGCCCGGCAGATGCTCGCGCTGATGCGCGAGAGCTGGTTCTGACCCGACCGCCGGCCCGGCGCTTCCACCGCAATCTCCGTTTCCTGCTTTTCCCGCTATTCCGCCCGTGTCCATTCCCATCGTTCCTGCCGGCGGCGCTCCGGGTGCCGAAGAGCTGCCCGCGCCCTTGCGCGACGTGCGGCATTCGATGCGCCCCGGCGTGCTGAGCCTGGGCAGCCTGCCGCCGCTCTCGCTGTACGTGCACCTGCCGTGGTGCCTGAAGAAATGCCCCTACTGCGACTTCAATTCGCACGAGGCGCAGGGCGGCAGCGGCGATCTGCCCGAGGCCCGCTACCTGGACGCGCTCATGGCCGACCTGGAGGCCGCGCTGCCGCTGGTGTGGGGCCGCACGGTGCACAGCGTGTTCATCGGCGGCGGCACGCCGAGCCTGTTCTCGCCGGCGTCGATCGACCGGCTGATCGGCGATGTGCGTGCACGCCTGCGGCTCGAAGCCGATGCCGAGATCACGCTGGAGGCCAATCCCGGCACCTTCGAGAAGGACCGTTTCCGGGCCTACCGCGCGGCCGGGGTCACGCGGCTGTCCGTGGGGGTGCAGAGCTTCGATGACCGCTTCCTGAAGGCGCTGGGGCGGGTGCACGACCGCGCACAGGCCCTGGCGGCGGTGCAGGAGGCCGCGCAGGCCTTCGATACGTTCAATCTGGACATCATGTATGCACTGCCCGGCCAGACCCTCGAGGATCTGGAGCGGGACATGGCGCTGGCGCTGTCGATGGCGCCGCCGCACATCTCCATCTACCACCTGACCATCGAGCCCAACACCTACTTCGCGAAGTTCCCGCCCCAGGTGCCGGAAGACGACCAGGCCTATGCGATGCTGGACCGCATCACGGAGATGACCGGCGCGGCGGGCCTGGGCCGCTACGAGATCTCCGCCTATGCACGCGCAGGGCACGCCTGCGTGCACAACACCAACTACTGGCAGTTCGGGGATTACCTCGGCATCGGCGCGGGCGCACATTCCAAGATTAGCTTCGCGCACCGCGTGGCGCGGCAGGTGCGGTTCCGCGACCCGAAGCGCTACATGGCGCAGGCGCTGGCCGGCAATGCCGTGGCGCAGGACCAGGAAGTGCGCCGGGCAGACCTGCCGTTCGAATTCATGCTCAATGCACTCCGCCTGCGCGAAGGCTTCGCGCTGCAGGATTTCATCGATCGCACGGGGCTGCCGCTGACGGCGATCTCGGGGGCGCTGGACGAGGCCGAGCGCAAGGGGCTGATCGAGCGCGGCATGGCGCGCGTGCGGCCCACGGAGCGCGGGTTCGATTTCCTGAGCGATCTGCAGGAGCTTTTCCTGGCGGAGTGAGCCGGGGCCATGGCAGTGCCGTCGGGGCACGGCCGCGGATTCCTCCGTCAGTACGTGAGCATCAGCCGCAGCGCACGGCCGTGATGCGGCCGTTGCCGTCCACTTCGAGGTTGAGGCGCTGCGCGTCGAACTCCTTGGTGACCATCTGCCCGGGGCGCAACACGCGGGCCAGGTGGGCACCGGAGCGCACGCGAGCGTCCTCGACCACCTTCGCCGTGCTGTTCTGGCCGATCAGTGCCTGAGCGGGCGCGGCGTCGCAGGTGCCGCCGGCAGGGGCACCGGTCGGGCCTGTCGCTGCGGGCGTGGCTGAGCCGCCCCAAGGCAGGTTCGCCGTGCTGCAGCCGGCGGCAAGGAGGGCGAGGGCGACGGGGGCGAGAGCGCGGGCAGAAATTTGCATGGAGGGAGGGTCCGTGGTTGAAGTCAATCTTTGGATCGGGAAGAAGACCGCCTGCCGATGTGGGGCGCCGACGGGAGCCGGCACGATAGCGCAGCCACGCCGGGCGGGCCGTCACCAGCGGTAACGCCCACGCCCACGCCTGTCATCGGCGCGGGGCATTGCGGGCGCACCATCACGGCCGCTTCGCGGCCGAGGTTTCCAGGCCGAGCGTGCGGATGCGCGCCGCCGCGGCGTTGGCCTGGGAGGCCGACGTGAAGGGGCCGGCGCGCACGCGCAGCAGTTCCCGCCCGTCCGCGGCCGTGACCGGCTGGGTCGCGGCGGGAATGCCGGCGCCGCGCAGCAGGCCATGGGCACGTTGCGCATTGGCCGGTTCGGCAAACAACCCGACGTTGATGTAGAGCTTGCGCGTGGCCGCCTCGGTGCGTTCGGTGGTGGCAGCGGCCGCCGCAGTGGCCCGTGTGGGCGCCGATGCGCGCGCGGCGCGGGCCGGGGCACTGGCCGGCAGCGAAGCCGCTGCGGAGGCGGGAGGCCGCGGGACCGATGCCGCCGGGGCTGGGGTGCTGACACCCCTTGCCGGTGCGGAGGCCGCCGCCGCAGGTTGCGATGTGGCGGAAGCCGGCGCAACGACGACTGGCCGGCTGGCCGGCAGTGAAGCCCTGGATGCGGCTGGCAGGGCCGCTGCCGGTGCTCTGGTGGAAGTGGAGGCCCCCGTGGCCGGTGCCGGTGTTTCCAGCGTTCTCGGCTGCGCGGCAGCGACCGATGCCAGGGCCCCAGGGCTGGAGGCCGCAGGCGCCGATGCGCGTGTCAGGTTCGCTGAAGCATTGCGGGCCGCGGGGGGCGACGAGGTGGGGGGCAGAGCGGCCACAGTATGGGCTGCAGAAACCGGTGGCTGTGGCGCAGCCGCCGGACCCGGCGCAGATGCGGCGGATGCCACCGATGGGGCAGGAGCGGCAGGTGCATCGTCGGAGGCCGAGGCCTGTGGCACTGCGGGGCTGGAGGCGGGGGCCCGCGCTGCTGGCAGGGCGGCTCCAGCCGGAGCCGTTGCGGATGCAGTCTCCCGGGGGAGCGCCACCACGATCGCCGCAATCAGCAGGGCCAGCAGGGCGTTGGCGGCGGCGATCCAGGCCAGCCTGCGCGGGGTGGGGGCCTGCCGCTCCAGCAGCGCCTGGGCCTGGGCCAGTGTGGCGGAAGCGGACAGGGCCTTGGTGATGCGCTTGCGGGTCTCGCTGTGGACGAAGGCATTGCCGTAGAGCCCCGGGATCACGGTGGCTGCCAGCAGCACCGCAAGTCCCAGGCCCGCCAGCACGGGCAGCGGCCACCGGGCGGTGTATTGGCCCACGGCGACGGCCAGCAGGGCGAGGCCTTCGAGGGCCGCCACGTAGACGAGCGCCGCGCTCCACAGCTGCCGGAAGACCATCCAGTTGAGCGTGCAGAGTGCAGCGGCCCAGTTCCAGCCGGGGTGCGCACGGCCCACGACATCGAAGCGCTCGAAGGTGGAGAGGTAGCGGGCGGTGCCCATCGGCCCCAGGGCGGCGCGGTACAGCACGGCCATGGTGCTGTCGTCGGAGCGTCGGGGCGTGGTGGCGGCAGTCACCGCATAGGCCGAGGTGGCGGACATGGCCCCGATTCTGGCATGGGGTGCGGGCGGCACGGCCGGGCAACGGGCCTGGGCATGCGCGTCTTTTTCGCGGGATTCACGGCGCGGCGTCCGACAAGCGCCGGAAGGAGGCGCTTTCACCATCGGGTTTTCCACGAGGCTTCGGCGTGCCCTGAATGTGTGCCCGGAGGCCTTCCCCCATCCAGCGATAAGAAAGAGGGTTTGGACATGGAGCCAGCTGCAGACACCAACGGCACGGCGCGCCCCCTGGCGTTGATCACCGGAGCATCCTCCGGCATCGGTCTCGAACTGGCCCGGCACGCCGCCCGGGGTGGCTACAACCTGGTGCTCGCGGCCGATACGCCGCTCAACGGGGCGGCCGAAATCCTGCGCGCGGAAGGCGCAGAGGTCGAATTCATCCAGGCCGACCTCGCCACGCAGGAGGGCCTGGAGAAACTCTGGGCCGTGGTGGGCGACCGCATGGTGCATGCCCTCATGGCGAATGCGGGCCATGGCCTGGGCGGGGCGTTCCTGGACCAGATCTTTCCCGACGTGCGGCACGTGATCGACACCAACATCACCGGGACGGTGTGGCTGGTGCAGCGCGTGGCCCAGCGCATGTGCGCGGCCGGCCAGGGCCGCATCCTGATCACCGGCTCGATCGCAGGATTCCAGCCCGGCAGTTTCCAGGCGGTCTACAACGGCTCCAAGGCGTTCATCGACTCGTTCGCCGCGGCACTGCGCAACGAACTGCAGGATTCGGGCGTGACGGTGACCTGCCTGATGCCTGGGGTGACGGATACACGGTTCTTCGAACGGGCGGGAATGCAGGACACGAAGGTGGGCACGCAATCCGACAAGTCCGATCCGGCCGACGTGGCGCGCGCGGGCTACGAAGCCCTGCATGCCGGTGAAGCCGATGTGGTGGTGGGGCTCGGCAACAAGCTGCAGGTGGCGCTGTCCAAAGTCGCACCGTCGCAGCTCGTGGCCGCGCAGCACCGGCGCATGGCGGAGCCCGGCACCGCCGAGCGCTAGCGGGCAGGGCTGCCGTCACGGCCCCTGCGGCTGGTCATGCGTGCGTCAGCGTGTAGAGGCCCACGTCGATGCGCCCGGTCCGGAAGCCCGCTTCGCAATAGCAGAGGTAGTACTCCCACAGGCGGCGGAATGGTGCGTCGAACCCGAGGGGTTCGATGGCGGGCCAGGCCCGCAGGAAACGCTGGCGCCATTCGGCCAGCGTGGTGGCATAGCTGTCGCCGAAGGTCTCGCTGGAGGCGATGCGCAGGCCGGCACGGCTGGCCTGCTCCGACAGCACCGAGGGCGACGGCAGCATTCCACCGGGGAAGATGTACCGCTGAATGAAATCCGCGCCGGCACGGTAGTGCTCGAAATGGCCGTCGCCGATGGTGATCACCTGCACCACGGCGCGGCCGCCGGGCCGCAGCCGCTCGCGCAGTGTGGCGAAGTAGGTGGGCCAATACCGCTCGCCAACGGCCTCGAGCATCTCGATGGACACGATGTGATCGAACGTGCCCTGCACGTCGCGGTAGTCCTGCAGCCGCAGATCCACTTGCGATGCCAGGCCGGCTTGCCGCACCCGGTCCTGCGCAAAGCGCAGCTGTTCGGCCGAGAGGGTGAGCCCGGTCACCTGTGCGCGGCCCTGCTGCGCCACGGCCAGGGCGAGCGCGCCCCAGCCGCAGCCGATCTCCAGCACATGGTCTCCGGGCCGGGGAGCGAGGCATTCGAGGATGCGTGCGAGCTTGCGGGCCTGGGCCTCTTCGAGCGTTTCGGTGTCCGAGGCATAGATCGCGCTGGAGTAGAGCATCGAGGCATCCAGCCACTGCGCATAGAACGCATTGCCCATGTCGTAATGGAACGCGATGTTGCGCCGGCTGCCGCTCCGCGTGTTGGCGCGTCGCAGGTGCAGCAGCCGGCTCGCCCAGCGCACGGGCCAACCGGCATCGATGGCCCGGCTCCAGCGCGCTTCGTTGCGGATGCCGGTTTCCAGCAGGGCTGCCACATCGGGGCTGGACCACTCGCCCCGCCGGTACCCCTCCGCCAGGCCGAGGTCGCCTCCCGTGAGCAGGCGCCAGACGGGCTTCCATGCGTGCAGGACCAGCACGGCATGGGGCCCGGGCTCGGGACCGCTGCCGGCCCATTGGGCGCCGCCGGGCAGTTCTATCACCAGCGATCCGCAGGCCATGGTGTCCAGCAGGCGGCGCAGCAGGCGTGCCAGAGGCCGGTAGGGCCATGCGATGTCGGCTGTGGGTGCGTGCGGCGGATGGGCGGGATGGCCCGAGGCCATGCCGTGGGCGGCGTTCGCGGACGATGGAGAGGAAGGCGTCATGGTTCTTCGGCGCGGATGATGGTGAGGGTCCGTTCGGGAGCCGGTGGTTTGGCATGGAAACCCACGCCCTTGAGCCAGAGCTGCAGCGCCTCCCAGTGGATGGCACCGATCACCTTGAGTGTGAGCAGCGGGTGCGTGAGGAAAACACGGGCGAGCGCGCGATCGGTCAGCGGGCCCGTGCGCAGCCTCCAGAGCGCGCCCAGCACGGTCCCCGAGGCGTCGCCCGCCGTCACCGTCAGGGCCAGCGCGTCGCCCGCGGCCCGCGGCCGCTGCACGTCGAAGGCATACCGCATGGCGAGCGGCAGGAACGGCGACACATGGAAGGCCTTGTCGCATCCGTGCCGCTGCCGACCTTCGTGTGCCTGTTGCGGCGGCACGGTGGCAAGGTAGCTGTGGCGCTCTCCGAAGGTGTTGTTGACCTCGTAGAGCATGGCCTGCAGCCCGCCATCGGCCCGGTGGCAGAAATACACCGTGAGCGGATTGAATGCGTAGCCGAGGATCCGCGGCATGGTCAGCATGCGGATGGGACCCGAGGGGGCGTCCACCCCGGCCGCAGCCAGTTGGCGCTCCACGTGGAGGCGCAGCGGCTCGCCCGTGCCCGTGCCGTAGTCCCGCTCGTGCAGGCTGAAGAGGTTGAAGCGGTTGAGCGAGAAAAGGCGCAGGCGCCGCGACAGATCCGGCAGCTCGTCCACATCGAGCCACAGCGCATGGACGCGGTAGCGCAGCCGGTGGCGTGCCGGGCGCAGCCGCTCGTGCAGGACATCGCCCGTGCAGAGCGCGCTGGGGGCGGGGGGCGCTGCCGCCGGGATCACGCGGCCACTCCCTGGCGCGTGCAATGGATGCGCCCGGATTCCTGGGGCACCGTCCACGGCCGCCGGACGCCGCCCAGTTCCTCGGCCACGGCAAGGCCCGCCTGCAGGCCGTCCTCGTGGAAGCCCGCACCAAAATAAGCGCCGCAGAACCACGTGCGCCGCTGGCCCTGCAAGGCCCAGAGCTCCTTCTGTGCACACAGCGCGCCGCCGTCGAAGATCGGGTGCTCGTACACCTGCGTGTGCAGGACATGCCGCGGGTGCGGCTCGCGGATAGGGTTCAGCGTCAGGAAGAGGGGATGGCTCTCGGGCAGGTGCTGCAGGCGGTTCATCCAGTAGGTCACGCTCAGGCCTTCGGCCAGGCCTCTCTCGCTGGCGTAGTTCCAGCTGGACCACACCGCGCGCCGCTGCGGCATCAGTGCCGGATCGCTGTGCAGCACGGCAAGGTTGCGGCTGTAGCCGAAGGCACCCAGCAGGCGCGATTCGGCGTCGGTGGCGTCGGGCAGCAGCCTCAGTGCCTGGTCCGCGTGGGTGGCGATCACCACGTGGTCGTGGCGGCGCGACTCGCGCGCGTCGGCGGTGCGCACGTAGACGCCGGTGTCCGTGCGCCGGATCTCCACGGCGGGCTGCTCGAGCATCAGCGCTCCGGGGCCCAGGGCCGCAGTCAATTTCTCGACATAGCGGCGGCTGCCGCCCTGCACCGTGCGCCATGCGGGACGTTGCCCGAGGTCGAGAAGCTGGTGGTTCTCGCAGAACCGCACGAACGACTCGGTCGGGTATTGCCCGATGCGTGAGGCCGGCGTGGACCAGATGGCTGCGGCCATGGGATAGAGGTGGTCTTCGCGGAAGGCGCGCCCGAAGCCGCGGCGATCCAGGTATTCATCCAGCGGGAGCAACCCCATGCTGGCCGCATCCTGGGGCGCCTGGCGGTAGAACCGCACGAGATCCCGGAGCATCGACCAGAAGCGCGGGCGCAGCACATTGGACCGCTGCGCGAACAGGCCGGAGAGCCCGGAGCCGGAGTACTCCAGCGCACCACCGTCCAGGCTGACCGCAAACGACATGTCGGTGGGAACGGTCGCCACGTCCAGGTGTGCGAACAGCGCCGTGAGGTTCGGATAGGCCGACTGGTTGTAGACGATGAAACCCGTATCGACCGGTGTCGGCCCGGCAGGGCCGGGCACCTCCACGGTGTGGCTGTGGCCGCCGGGCCGCGCATCGGCCTCGTACACCGTGACACGATGGCGCTTCGCCAGCAGCCACGCGGCGGCCAGGCCGGAGATGCCGCTGCCGATGATGGCGATGTCGATGGGGCCCTTGGGGCCTTGTCCCGCCAGGCCGTCGCCCGCTGCAGGTTGGTCATGGATCGTTCTCATGGAATCCTCGGATGCTGCGGGCTTATACGTACCTGCCGGGCTGTTGGATTCCGCTCCATGGGCCGTGATCTAATCCGCCCATCGCTGCGTATGTGCAGCACCATGACCATCGTCCGCCAGCCCCTGGCAGAGCCCCGCACCCCGCGGCCCACCCTGCCCCCCTACCTGTCGATTGTGACGAAGTATTACACCGAGGGATCGACTCCGTCGCGGGATGAATGCATAGCGATGGTGCGCGCGGTGGCCGAGCATGGCGACCGGCAGGCTTTTGCGGCACTGTTCAAGTATTTCGCGCCGCGCGTGAAGTCTTACCTGATGCGCCTGGGCACCCTGGAGGGCGTCGCGGAAGACCTCACCCAGGAGGCCATGGTGAACATGTGGCGCCGGGCCGCCACGTTCGATCCCGCGCATGCCGGGGTGTCGACCTGGGTGTTCACCATCGCACGCAATCTGCGCATCGACCACCTGCGGCGCAAGGGCAACCAGCTCTCCGAGAGCGACGAGGGACAGGACCTCGCCATGGACGATGCCGGCCCCGAAGAGCAGACCTACGCAGCCCAGCGCGAGAGCGATGTGCGCCGCGCGCTGGGGCTGCTGTCGCCCGACCAGGCGCAGGTCCTGCGCCGCTCTTTCTTCGATGAGCAGCCCCATGCACAGATCGCCGATGAACTCGGCATTCCGCTGGGCACCGTCAAATCCCGCGTGCGGCTGGCCGTACGCCACCTGCACCGCCTTCTCGGCTCTCACGCGCCATGACGATACGCCACCATCCCGGAGATGAAGTATTGCTGGAGCTGGCAGCCGGCCGGCTGTCGGCGGGCCCTGCGCTGCTGGCGTCGGTGCATGCGGAAATGTGCCCGCGATGCCGCGAACGCCTGCGTGCGCTGGAAGCCGCAGGCGGCGTGTTGATGGAGTCGTTGCCGGCACAGACGCTGCGGCCTGACGCACTGGCGCGCACGCTGGAGGCCGTCGATGCGCTGAAGGCCTCCAGAGAATCGAGCGCCTTGCCCGTTGCCGCCGCACCATCGGCCCGTCCCGCGTGGCCGGAGGGCGCGCCCTGGCCGCAGGCGCTGGAGGGTTGCCGATTCACACCCTGGAAGTGGATCGGTCCGGGGATGTGGTGGAGTCGCATGGCGCCACAGCGCGACGCGGCGGCAAACGTGTTTCTCCTGCGCATTGCGCCGGGGCGCAGCTTGCCGGCACACACCCACAAGGGACTGGAGTGGACCCAGGTGCTGCATGGCGCCTTCCATGACGGGCACGATCTGTTCGGGCCCGGGGACTTCGACAGCGCCGATGGCGGTGTGCACCACCAGCCGGTGGTGCAGGGGCAGAGCGACTGCATCTGCCTCGCGGCTGTCGATGGGCGGTTGCTGTTCGACGGGCGGCTGGCCCGCTTTGTCGGCGCGCTGGCAGGCATGTAGGCGGGTGGCTCCTGCGCAGGCCTCGCGCGGGGCCTGCGCAGAGCCCCGGTCAGGCTGAGGAAGCTGGGAACCAGCGGATGACCACGGCCGTGGCAATGGCCGATGCCGTGCCCGTGGCGAACGTACCCCAGGCCATGTCCAGAGTTGTCACGTGCCAGGGCCAGTCGCGCAGGACGGCCTGGTTGGTGAGCCCGAACGTGGCGTAAGCCACCAGGCCCAACGCGGCGCCGGACCCCAGCGCGTGCCGCCAGCTCTGCTTGTCGATCCCGGGGGCGACCGCGAAGAAAACCATGCCCCCGACGTACAGCAGGTAGAACACCAGTGCGGGCGCGAACGAGAAGCCGTCCTGCATCAGATGGCCGATGCCGGGGCGGTAGAGGCGCCCGGCCATGGTGCCCAGCCAGACGGCGTCGAGGGCAAGGAACGCGATGGCGGTGGCGACGTAGGCGATGGCGTAGGTGCGGGTCATGGAGCAGCTTTCTAAGGAGTGAAACAGTGAACGGGGCGGCATCGATCCAAAGGCTGTGTTGGCGCTGTCAGCAAGCAGGAAAACGCCATTTCAGGGCAGCCGGTAGCTGAGCTTGCGTCCGCCGCGCACCGTCGAATCCAGTCCGACCCATTCCCCCGAGCCAGTGGCATACCAGACGTCGATCGGGTATTTCGGGCCCACGAGGCGCCAGCGCGTGGCGGGCCGTGGCTGTCCGCGCACGGTGACCACACCGTCTTCCTCGCGCGAGACCTGGACGGTTTCCGTCTTGCCGGTCTGCGGGTCGAGCAGCGGCTGCGACACGAGGATCGCAGGATTCCAGTAGGCGAAGCTCCGCAGGCAGCCCGTGTCGTGAGCGAAGTCCTGCCGCACCGCATTGCGGGTACCGTCGTCGTCGGTATCGGATGCGATGCGGGCAAGGCAGTCTCCTCTCCACAGCTCGCGTGCCTCGTGACGATAGCGGTACAGCGGCACGCCCAGGACACGCACGGTGAACAGTGCGGTGCTCTCGAGGCTGCGGCTGCCGGGCTCCAGCGCGGTGAGCCGGAACCGATGTTCCCCGATCGGCGCACCGTCCAGAAAGACCGAGAAATTCCATTGCCGCTCTGCTGCTTCTTGCGCATGGCCTGCGGTCGGTGGAAAGCTGGTGGCCGCCGCCGCCAAGGCCATGCCAAACACAGCCGTTTTGCGGAGGGCCCGGTGCGGGAGGGCCGGCTGGGGCGTCATGGCCGCTTCTCCGTGCGTGGTGGCCAGGGGATGAAGGCGCTGGTGCGCTGCTGGTATTCCCGGTAGGCCGGCCGGCGTTCAGGCATCGACTTTTCGAGCAGTGCCACGCCCGAAACCCGCAGCAGCAAAAACGTCATGAGCAGGGGTGACACCACGCTCCAGGCGGCTGCGCTGCCCGCCGTGCCCATCGCCCCGAGCCACAGTCCCCACCACACGCACGCCTCGCCAAAATAATTGGGGTGCCGGGTATACCGCCATAGCCCTCGGTCCATGACCCGGCCCCGGTGATCGGGCTGGTTCTTGAAACGCGACATCTGTGCGTCGGCCACCGCTTCGAAGACCAGTCCGCCCGCTGCCAGCAGCAGGCCCGGCAACGCCGCCAGCCATCCGCGCGGGTCCGGCGATGCAAAGGCGGCGAAGAGCGGTGCGGACACCACCCATGCCAGAACGGCTTGCAGTCCAAAGACCAGGTACAGGCTTTTTCGCTCGAAGTGGGGTTGGTTGCGTTCTCGGATCGCCCGGTACCGATGGTCCTCACCATGGCCCCAGTTGCGCACCGTGATGAAGGTGCTGAGCCTGATGGCCCAGGCGAGAGCAATGCCAAGGAGCACGAGAGAGGGCTCCCGCGCCGCAGCGCCCGGAAGCAGGGCCGCGTAGACCACGCCTGCGCCGGACACCATGATGGCCCAAAGGCGGTCCACCAGGCTCGCATCGCGGCGCACCCAGCTGACCGCCCAGGTGGCCACCGCGATGCCCAGTGCCCATGCGAGCCCTCCCAGGGCGGCCTGCCAGGCAGCGGTGATGGGGATGGAAAGCATCTCGTTTCCTCACGCAGCGCGGCTGCGGGATGCAGCGCTGCGCTTCTCGAAAAGGTAGTGGCTGACCCACCACTGCTGCCCGGCACCGTAGGCGAAAAGCTCCTCGACGGCCAGGAAGAAAAGGCGCCAGCGCGTCCACCATGTGCCGGCAGACGGGCCGTAGACGCGTGCGAACAGCGGCTGCAGCGCGGTTGCATGCATGTCCATGTTGTCGAGCCAGGCCCGGGCGGTGCGCGCATAGTGGGTTCCCTCCCAGCGCCAGCGCCGCATCAGGCGAAGATCGTCCTGGCAGTGCAGGGCCAGATCGTCGCTGGGCATCATGCCGCCCGAGAAGAAATGCTGGCTCATCCAGTCGCTCGCATCCCGCGCGACGAAAGGGTAGGGCGCTTCGCGGTGCGCGAACACATGCATGAAGAAGCGGCCGTCGTCCTCCAGCCAGCGTGCTACCTGGGCAAAGGCCCGAGGCCAGTTGCGCAGATGCTCGAACATTTCCACGGACACGATGCGGTCGAAGCGTTGTGCGGTGTCGAACACGTTGAAGTCGCAGGTCAGCACCTGCACATTGCGCAAGCCCCGCTGTATTGCCTGGGCCTCGATGTATTCGCGCTGCGAGTGGGAGTTGGAGAGGGCGGTGATGCGGCTCAAGGGGTAGCGATCGGCCATCCACAGCGTCAGCGACCCCCAGCCGCACCCCAGTTCCAGGATGTGCTGGCCGTCCCGCAGGCCCGCGTGTGTGCAGGTTTCTTCCAGAGCCGCTTCTTCGGCCTGGGCCAGCGTCTGCGTTTCCGCCGACCAGAGGCCACTGCTGTACTTGCGGTGCGGCCCGAGCACCTTGCCGAAGAATTCGGCCGGGACCTCATAGTGCTGTTCGTTGGCCTTCTCGGGCACCAGTGCCAGGGGCGCTGAACGGATCCGTTCCAGAAATGCCTGCGTCTGTTCTGCAGCCGCCGCGCTGTCGCCACTGCGCAGTTCGGTGAGGCGGTCCTTCAGCAGCCGGCGGATGCCGTGCCGGACGAAAGGATCGGGAAGCAGGCCTCTTTCGACCCAGCGAATGGCGGTGGCGTTGTTTTGCAGCATGCGCGAAGCTCCCGGTAGCAACATGCCGGAAGGCACGTCTTCGTGCACCTGTACGCGGCGGGGCCGCATTTGGATTGCAGGACGGCGGCGGCTGGTTCGTCGAACTGCCGCCCCCGCAGCCGCTCAGGTCCTGGTGCCCGTGGCCCCGTCGAGCACCATGCGCACACGCCTTGCAAGATCGGCGAAGCGGTAGGGCTTTTTCAGGATCTCGAATTCGGTCGGGGCGACATTGGCGAGGCTGCCCATATCGCGATCGAAGCCCGTGGTGAGCAGCACGTGGATGCCGGCCACCGTCTTGCGCATCTCGCGGGCCAGTTCATAGCCATTGAGACCGCCCGGCATCACGACGTCGGTGAACAGCAGATGCGGCAGGGCGCTGGTGTCGAGGGAGCGTACCAATTTGAGCGCCGCATGCGCACTGTGGGCAACATGCACCGTGTAGCCCAGCCCGTCCAGCATGGCCTTCGCGAGATCGGCCACCTCGACCCGGTCATCCACCACCAGTACGGTTTCGGTCCCGCCGCGCACATTGGGCGCCAGCGATTCCATCAATTCGGGGTTCGCACGGGCATGCACTGCGGGGAAGTACATGCGCACCGTGGTCCCCACACCCACTTCGGAATAGATCGTGACCGCGCCGCCGGATTGCTTGGCGAATCCGTACACCATCGAGAGGCCCAGCCCGGTGCCCTTGCCCTCGTCCTTGGTGGTGAAGAAGGGGTCCATCACACGCGACACCATGTCGGCGGGAATGCCGGCCCCGGTGTCGGTGACCGAGATGGTCGCATACGGGCCGGGCGGCAAGCCGGAGAACGCGTCGCCGTCCTGCGCATGCAATTCGATGCCGCGGGTTTCCACCCGGATGCGGCCCCCGTCAGGCATGGCGTCGCGGGAATTCAACAGAAGGTTGAGCACCGCCACCTCCAGTTGCGTGGTGTCGAGTTCGCAATTGGGGACGTCGTCGCCGAGCACGTAGTCGATCTGGATCGCCTCGCCCAGCGTGCGTTCTGCGAGCGAGGCCATGCCGGTGGCCAAGGCGTTGAGGCTGACCACCCGCCCCTGCAGCTTCTGCTTGCGGGAAAAGGCCAGCAACTGCTGCGTCAGCGTCGACGCCTTGCTGACCGCGTTGCGGATGCTGTCGATGGATCGGTCGATGTCCTGCTGGCTGAGGCGCTGGCTGCGATTCTTCACCCGCATCACGTCGAGATGGCCCGACATCACCTGCAGCAGGTTGTTGAAGTCATGCGAGATGCCGCCCGTGAGCTGCCCCAATGCCTCCATTTTCTGCGCCTGGGACAACGCCTCTTCGGCGTCCCGGCGGCGGCTCACATCGAGCTGCGAGGCAAAGAAATACACCAGTTCGCCACGTGCGTTGTACACCGGGGAAATGAAGAGCGCATTCCAGAAGGACGAACCGTCCTTGCGGTAGTTGAGCAGCTCGAGTGAGATTTCCTTGCGCTGATCGATCGCTTCGCGCAAGGCGGCAACGGTGTTGCGGTCGGTGGCCGGGCCCTGGAGGAAACGGCAGTTGTGCCCCAGGATTTCTTGCGGCTGGTACCCCGTCATCGTGATGAAGGCGCGATTGCAGAAAACGATCGGGTTGTCCGGCTGGCGGGGGTCGGTGACCAGCATCGGCATGCGGGTCGTTTCGATGGCGGCGAAGAAGATGTCATCCTTGTGATCGGCGACTTCATGCGGAGCGCCTTCTGCCACATAGGTGCGCTTCGGGGCGGTAACGGGGGGCTTTTCGCTGCTCATTGGCCGACTATAAGGAGAAACGGCAGAGATCTGATTTCCGCGCTCCATGGTTGCGCTGTAGGCGCACGCGCCGTACTGCCGAGCGCCCAGCTGTCTCTCTCTGGCGTTGTCCTACGCCGCCTCAGGCATGCAGCGCAGGGGAGCACCCGTGGCCCCGCCCCAGACAATAGCGCTCGGCACGCCATCGCGCCGCTGGGGGCACGGTTGTCCCACATGACTGGTGGTACGGCTACACAGTGCCCAGTCACGGCCGGGCATGGCGAGCGAAGACTGCCTGGACCAATGCAGTCCATTTCGCAGAGGAGGCGACGGTGTGGAACCTTGAAGTCGACTGGATCGAACTGGTGCTGAGAGGCGTGCTGGTCTACGTGGCATTGCTGGCGATGCTCCGCATTTCCGGCAAGCGGACCCTGGGGCAGTTCACGCCCTTCGACCTGCTCGTGATCATGTTGCTGAGCGAGGCTGCCAGCAATTCGATGACCGGCGGAGACCAGTCCTTGCCCGGCGGCTTGCTGGTCTGCGCAGTGTTGATCGCACTGAACGTGGTTGCTGGTTTCCTGAGCGCCCGCAGCCGCACGGTGGAAGCCGTGCTGGAAGGAGAGGCCGTGTTGGTCGGGCGCGACGGGCGCGTGTTCCACAACGTATTGCGCCGCCACCGTATCTCGCGCAACGACTGGGAGAAAGCCCTGCGTGAAGCCGATTGCGAGGAATCTTCCATCCGCCTGGCATTTCTCGAGGCCGACGGAAGCATCGTGATCCAGCAGGCACGGGGCGCCGATGCTGAAAAATGAAGAGCAGGATGAGGCCGTCGGCTGCCTTGGGCTGTGAGGTGTGCAGGAAACAGGTAGCCGGTGGCTCCCGGCGCTTTCCTACGAGGCGGGGACTGGCCGGAAGAAATGCTCGAAAGCCCCAAGCAATGGCCTCCGCAACGCTGTGTCTTCCGCTGCCACCCTCCAACGCACCCGGCTTCCCCGCAGCAGGGATGTGCTTCTCCTTGTGGACGTCATCAATCCGTTGAATTTTCCGACGGCCGAGGACCTGTTGCCCGGCGCACTGCGCACCGCAAGTGCAACTTTGCGGTTACGGAAAAAGTTGCAGCCCCACCGGATCCCCACGGTTTATGCCAACGATAACTACGGTACGTGGCACAGCGAATTCCGCGACATCCTGAGCGCATGTGCGCAATTGCCGGGACGGCGTGGAGAACTCGCCCGGCTGATGGCGCCCCAGCAAAGCGATCTGACATTGCTGAAGCCGTGCCATTCGGCCTTCCAGTCCACGCCACTGCTGCACCTGCTTCGGCAAATGGGCACGCGGCGCATCATCATCGCGGGGCTGGCCGCCGACATGTGCGTGATGCTGAGCGCTACCGATGCCAGGATGCTCGGCTACGACGTCTGGGTCCCTTCAGATTGCACCGCTGCAGAAAGCCCTGCGCGCAAACGCAATGCGATGCAGCAGTTGGCCCAGGTATTCCAATGCGATACCCGCCCGGGAACGTCCGCCGCTGCATTCAAAGCCCAGACTGCTTGACAGGTGACGGCCTGGCAGTCCCGCAACACGGGGCTTGGCTGACTCGAAGCCATGAAAGCATGCAGCCTTGTCCGTAAAGGTCCGTTGACACATCGCCCCGCAGCGGCAGCACTTGTCCTACGCCGCTTCCCGAAGGCGATTTCCTAGCATGGGACATCGTTTTCACAGGGCGCAGGAGGCTGGTGGTATGGCAGACGACAAGACACAGGCAGGCGGGGCCGATCGGCGCCTCATCAATCTTTCGGAAGACTACGAAGTGCGGGATTGGGCCTCGGTTCTGAACTGCGATGAATTCGAATTGCGCAGGGCCGTCGAGGCGGTCGGCAACTCGGCTGAGGCGGTGCGCAACTACCTTGAGCATCGGCGCCAGCATTCGCGTTGATGTGCTGAACATGCAGGAGAATTTATGAAATCGGACAAGGTTTCCCCTGAGCAGGATCGCCAGCGCGACACCGGCCATTTCGACCAATACGGCATGCGCAACGATCCGAGGGACACGGCCACTCCGGCGGGCGCTGAAAACCTCGCTACCGGCGAAGGCGGGCGGCGGTTCGGTGCGAGCGGGGACGAAAGCAGCTACGGCAATCGGGAACGCCGCCGGCCGGGCGACCAGCATTCGGACCATCTCCAGACGGGGCCTCTGGCGTCGGTGGATGCCTCGGGTTCCGCGCGGGCCCTGGGGCTCGACTACGGCGGGGACCAGCCCGTCGGCGCCAAACCCTCCTCCCGCCAGGGCGCGGCACTGATCGGCGAAACGGACGACCGCAAGCGGTAGACCGTGGCGCACTCCTCCACCATGGGCAGGCCCATACGGCCGGGCAACGACGCGGCGAAGGCACTGGCCTGGGCCGGAGGATTCCTCGGGTTCGGTGCTGGTGGATTCTTCGACGGCATCCTGCTTCACCAGGTTCTGCAGTGGCACCACCTCCTGAGCGGCCTGCGATCTCCGGTACTGCAGGACATACGGATGCAGATCCTGGCGGACGGCGTGTTCCACGCGTTGATGTACGCCATCGCAGCGGCAGGGCTCTGGAAGCTCTGCAAGTCGCGCCGGTCCTTCGCCCTGCCAGATGGGGGACGTTGTCTCTGGAGTTTCTTTCTCTTGGGTTTTGGGTCCTGGCATCTGATGGACGCTGTTTTCTCCCACTGGCTTTTGGGGCTGCACCGCATTCGCGATGCATCCACGACGCCTCTGGCGTGGGATGCAACGTGGCTGGTGCTGTTTGGTGTGTTGCCGATGTGGATCGGCTGGCACCGCCGCTGCTGGCCCGCAGAAGAAGACTGTTCAGAAAAAGGTCCGGGTTCTGGTGCAGGTGGCAATCGCGGCGCCGGACATGGGCGCGTGGCGGCCGTTACCTTGGCGATAGCTGGCGCGGCTTTGATGTCGCTGCAGCCGGCAGGCCGTGAGAACGGCGAAGTGATGGTGCTGTTCAGGCCCGGAATCTCCGCTGCATCGGCCATGGACCGGCTCGCGGCCGTGGATGCCCGGGTGGTCTGGGCGGATCGGTCCGGGGCCCTTTGGGCTGTTCGCATGGACGCTGCTGGAAGGGCCGGCCAGCTGTATGCACAGGGGGCCATGCTGGTGAGCAACTCCCGCATGGGCCTGGGATGCCTTTCCTGGGTGGCTGCGGGACCCCAGACCTGAAGCCATTGCTCCGAAGGCGAACGCGGGCCATGCAGCCAGGCCGCGATGCCCTGCTTTGCTGCGTGCCGACGTTCATTGCGCAGCGGCAAAAAATTCAAATCAACGGTTGGGCGGGCCACGTTTGTCGAGAGACAGCAGGGTGGGAGGCGACAGGAATGCGCTTTGCCCCTGAACGATGGAGTCCCGCGGCGGCGCCACTTTGAGAGCCGTACGGTTTTTTTCACCACCATCGGAGGAAAGTCATGAACCATCGTCATTTGCTGCTGTCTGCTATCGCAGTGGGCTGTGCGCTCCATATCGCCGCGGCGTCCGCGCAGACGGGAGCCGGCGCGGCCAGGCCGGCGGAGAATGCGGCCAGCCAGACAGCTGCATCGCGGCTGTCAAAAGCCGAAACCTCTTTCTTGAAGGATGCGGCCCACAACGGCCATGCCGAAGTCAAGAGCAGCCAACTAGCGCTGCAAAAGGTACAAAACCCCAAGCTGCGTGCATTTGCACAACAGATGGTGGATGACCACACCAAAGTGAATCAGGAACTGGAAGCGCTGGCCGCCTCGAAGAATGTACGTGTTCCGGACGGTCCGTCGATGGTGCAAGAGGCCAAGCTCAAGTTGCTGAACGCAGCCGATGGCGCCGACTTCGACAAGCGCTATGCGGAAACCATGGGCCTGCAGGCACACAAGGACACCATCGCGCTTTTCGAGAAGGGCGCGCGCAACGCCCGTGATCCGGAGGTCAAGGCATTTGCAGAAAAGACGCTGCCCTCACTGAAGCACCACCTCGAGATGGCGCAGCAATTGGCGCCCGACGTGGGGGTGACGGCAGAGAAAACAGAGAAGTCGCGCAAGCCGTGAGTGTGCGCCGGGAATGCCGCTCCCACCACAGCGGCATTCCCACCGATCCTGGCCGCAGGAGGTATCGATCAGCTGTCCGAGGCTGGGCAGGTGGTATCAGAGCTGCTGGTGGGCCTGCAGGTGGTGACTCTTCCGGTAGCGACAATCTTGATTCTTCGGGTTTCTGCAATCTGGTTGGCACCCGAGAGATCGGAGCGGGAGAGATTGATGGTCAGATTCGAGAAGCTTCCGTCTTTCTGGCGAGGGTACCCCGAACTGTCGAACATGACATAGGCGGGAGACTCATTGGCAGTGCCAGTTCCAGCGACCGTGATGAAGCCCGGCAGCGCGGTTTGCTCCAACACGGTGAAATCATTGCCTGCCCCATACGTCTGCGATCGGTCGATGTCCACGAAGACAACCCAGCCCGAAGCCCACTGATTGCCATTGCCATTGCCTGTGGGAACGACGAACGTGTTCTTGCCCCGTTTCATCGCTTCGGCACGGGCCGCATTGAGCGCGCCGACCAGCGAGTTGGTGGCAGAGGTCAACTGTGAGTTTCTCTGGAACTGCGAGAGATTGGGGGCCGCGAGGGTCAGCAATATCGCCGCAATGCCGAGCGTGACCATCAGCTCGATGAGCGTGAAGCCGCCAGCGCGACACCGGCGTGCGATTCCGGTCATGGCCAGCACAGTTGTTTCTTGTTGCCGGTGCATGATTTTTGCCCGAAGCTGTTCAGCTGAAGTGTTCCTACATCTGAGTCCGTCTTGGTGGGCACGGCCTCCACCAGCACACAGGTCTTCATGTCCGCAGTGGTGTTGTTGATGGTGCACTCCCTGGCCGACAGCCAGTAAGCCGTAGAACTGCGCGTATCGCCGGAAAACACCTTGAACGGTACATCCGTGGAGGTGCCGCCGGCACACGTGGTCGCGCTGAGGGTACCGGTGGTATTGGTGAACTTCAGGTAGCAGTTGTTCTGGGTCATGTACCGCTCCTGCTGTTGCAGTAGTTCGGCCAGAGCCGTACGCCCCTGGGCCCGGCGCCCTTTGAGTATGGAGTCGGTGTAGGCAGGGTACGCAACGGCAGCGAGCAGGCCGATGATGGCCACCACGATCATCAGTTCGATCAGGCTGAAGCCCTGGCTTTTCTTGATGTGTTTCATGGTGTGTTCTTCAAATCCTGGTAGTTGTGGATCTGGCGCCAGCTGAGCCGCCCGATGATTTCCGTGATGGTCACTTCTCCACCGGCAGCCACGCTGCTCTGGCCGATATTGATGCGTTTCTGCGTGGTCGTACGGATCCGCTGCCCCGCGCTGTCGAAAGCGCTCAGCGTTTGCTGTGATTCATTTTCGATCAGCAATCCCGGCCCCAACAGCCCCACCTGGGAGGGGACGTAGGTTCCGGCCCCTGTGCCCACATTGATGGTGTAGCTGTTGCCGCCACCGCCCGTGTTGCTGCAAACCCCCTGGTTCCCGGATGCACCGGGAATGATGGTATTGAAAGACGCGATCAAATTGCCGCGGTTGCTGATGGCACTGACAAGCTTTTCGCCGGTGCCGACGAAATCCACATACCAGCCCGAGCGTGGATTGGCCGAGTCGCTGTCGCTTGTGGCCTTGCCCCAGGTGAAGGCGGGAACGGTGACGGTCTTGGCGGTCGTGTCGATGGAGCCCTGTTTGAGCCGGGCCCTGCTGGCAATGGCCCCCGTGTTGCTGACCGATCCGGTGTTCCCGTCGTCGTAGAGCGCGTAGATCGTGTTCACCTGCGTGGAGGTGGTGTCTGCCGTTTCCAGGAACTTGCCCGTACCGACCATGACATAGAAGGTTTCCAACCCTTGCACCAGCGGGCCGGTGAACAGGG
The DNA here is from genome assembly GCF_028069655.1 of Acidovorax sp. NCPPB 4044. Taxonomy (NCBI): domain Bacteria; kingdom Pseudomonadati; phylum Pseudomonadota; class Betaproteobacteria; order Burkholderiales; family Comamonadaceae; genus Acidovorax; species Acidovorax sp. NCPPB 4044. The sequence continues at coordinate 3,263,328 of NZ_JAMCOS010000001.1, read as the reverse complement.
CTGGCGCCGCCGTGATCGGCTGAACGTTGCCGCCCGATGTCTTCGCAATGAACAAGGGCGCCGGGAGCCCGCCGTTGCGGTACGCAGACAGGTTGGCCATCGTCCAATTGCTGGCCGCGACGCCGCTGAAGTTCAGCTTCCACACCCGGCCATGCAGGTCACCGACGTAGATATTGGTGACTTCGGCATTGGCTCCGAACAGAACGCTGAAGTTGATGGCGCCCGTGGGTGCCGTTGCACTCAGGGTCGCGTTGGCCGGGAGAGAGACTTTGTAGTAATTCGTCCCTGATGCCCAGGCATCGCCCACGGGCTTGTCCAAGGCCAGCAGGAACAATGCCGGATTGCCGTCGCCATAGTTGCCGGCACTGTCTGCCTTGACGTAGTTGTTCACACCGCTCGCGACCACTGCGAACCAGCGGTAGACGGGGGTGCCGGTGGTATTGGTGCGCAGTTTCAGGATCTGGGGTTGTCCCACGACATAGCCCATGTCGGCGTCATCGTTCTGGGTGAACTCCCACATCACCTTGGTCGCGTCGAAGCTCCCAGGGTCGGATACATCCAGCGCGAAGACCCCTTGGCCTCCTGCACCCGTTCCCGACACCAGCACTGTCTTCCAGTCTGTCGCCGTGCCGTTCGACGCCACCTGCGCTTCCCGGATCACTGGAGAGGCATCGACATAGCTCTGGTGGTTGTTGGCGTAATTGGTGCTGGTCAACGCGGACAGCTTGGGGCCCATCCAGCTCGGGATGTAGGCAAACAGTTCATTGCCGTTCGCCGCATTGAAGCTGTGCAGCATGCCGTCGTTGGCACCCACGAACACGGCTTTCGTGCGGTTGGCGTTGGCGCTGGCAAACGCGGTGTAGCCTGCGCCGGAGAAGGCCGCGGACGGAGCGCCCGAATAGACCACTGCCGAGTTGACGATATCTCCCAGCAGCGAGCTTCTCACGCGGAACGGGTTGCCTTCGCGAGAGCGATCTCCCCGCAGGAAATCCAGCCGCGTCTGCCCCCGGGAGTCGGCGGCAGAACTGGGTGTTTCCCTGTTCAACTGCCCTTGCAAGGTGCTGCCGATGGTCGCCCACGTGAAGCTCACGGCTTTCGGGCTGGCCGTGCTGGAGGGATCTCCCACGTAGATATTGCGGTTGGTGGCTGGCGCAGTCATGGTGGAAAGCCGGTCTGCTGCGCTCCATGAACTGGAGCCAACGGTGACCGTGCCACTGCTGTCCACGGACAGAGGCTCTGCCACCACGTCGCCGCTCCAGTTGCTGGTGTCGAATCTTGCAGAGAAGAGGGCTGTCGGAGAACTGGTGCTGATGCGTGGCGAGGCCGCGCTGGCCCCTGCAATGCTCCGGGCGGAGGTCGCTGCCCGGCTGAAAATGTCATTGAAAGCGTTCAGCACACCGCGGGCGCTGCTTTGCAGGTAATAGGTGCTGGCCTCGCCCGGATCGCTGGTTTTTTGCCAGACATTGTTGTTGTTGGTGCCCGTCTGGTCCTTGAATGGATTGCCTTGGACGTTGTAGGGCTTTGATCCTGGATTGGAGGGGTCGCTTTCGAAACCGCCGTACTTTGCGGCCATGAAGAACTGGTTGGCGTTGCGCCGCGTGTTGGCGTTGTTCTGGTCGCCATACTCGTTCACGTCGAAGAGGAACGTCTTCACGCGCAGACCGGGGCGTTGCTTGGCGGCGCCGCCGGTGCCTGTCCAACTGGTTCCACGGATGTCATGGGTGTGGGCCCAGTAGGCCGAGCCCATGATCTGGCTGGTGCCTGAGGCCGAAGGAACGCTGTTGTTGGTGCCGTTGAAATTGGAGACCGAACGCGTGGCACCGCTTCCGTCCACGTAGGTAACGGATGTCTGGTTCTTCTCGAAAGCCTGGACCACCCCTCGCCATGCATTGATGTCGATGATGTTGTTGGAGGCGCTGGGAGTGGGCAACCTGTTGCCGTCGTGCGTATTGATGTCGCCGATGACCACGATATTGCTTTTGAGGCACGAATAATCCGCTGTGGAAGACCGGCTCCCCCCGTACGGGTCGTTCCAGGTGGCGTACACCGGGTAACCGTCGTACATCGATGTCGACATGTTGCTCACAGCATCCGCGCTCGGAGCCAGCCCTTGCAGGTAGCGAAGCGTTTCGTAATGCAGTTCCCCGACGGGGTCGAAAGTCTTGTACCGGCCCTGGACAGGACCCGTGCGCCCGAACTTGTTCAGGTAATTGATCACACCGCTGATCCCGAAATTGAGTTCGGCAGTGCTGTTGGTGTAGTTGTCCGGGTTGGTGATGAAAACACCGGTCGTCGCGTTCCATTCGGCCGCGCTGTTCCCGCCGCTGGGGGTGTTGTCCTGGCCGCGCTCATCGTAGGTCTTGGTTCCGACGTACTTCATCGGGGCGCGCAAGACACCGCCGTAACGGCCATTGTTGTAGCTGGCCGTCGGGTCCATCAGATAGCCAAAGGCTGCCAATCTCAATTGGTCGCTGTACTTCTGGATCACCCCGGTAGGTTTGTAGTTGCCGCTGGGATACTGGCGGCAGAGGTTGTAATCGCGAGAGTCATTCAACGTGGTTCCGGTCGAGTCGCAGACCTGGACCCGGGAATAGAAGAACCCGTCGCTGTTCAGCGAGGACTGGGGCGGCCTCCAGCTGCCGTTGTAATTGACGTAGAAGACCTTCTTGCCCACGCCGGGTGCGGGATCGCCCAGTACGGAGTTGCACCCGCTCGGGCACTTCAGCCCTTCGCTGGCGGCCACTACCGCCCACTTGTTGTTGACGCCGTACCAGACTTCCTTGATGCCGGTGAAACTGCAAGTGCCGGTTTCGCCGTTGATGCACTGGGTTGCCCCGCTCGGAAGCGAAGTGCCCGAGCGGACGGGGGTTTCCATGACATTGGCGCCCGCAGGGCCGCTCAATGTGTAGTTGGCGGGGCCGGATCCACAGTCACCGGTTCGGGACGTGCCGAAATAGACACGGTTCAGCGTGTTGGCGACCCAGATGTCGTTGCCGTTGGCTGCCGTCACCATCCGCGTTGGAACGGCGCCCCAGTAGGTGCCTGCGCCGCCGCCGTCCTTGGGCAGTTGCTTGGCCGGGAAGTTGGTGGTGTTCCACATGCAGACAGGATCGCCGTTCGGGATGACGGCGCGCTGCAAGATCGTGAGGCCATCGGTGTCGATGTATCTGTCGCCCCCCGACAGCGCCAGCCGCAGCATGTCGATGGCAGAGCTGGTGGCCCAATTCAAAAAATTGCCGCTGAAAGCATTCGTGCACTTCCGGCTTGCGGCCGCGCCCGAACGCACGAAGCGTTTGTAATCCGATTGCGTGAAGCCCGTGGGAATGGTTTCCGTGGGGCTGTCGTTGTAGTTGTAGCAGGACTCCGCGTCGTAATAGCCGAGGTATTCGTTGGCGTTCGAGTAGGTGTTGTCTATGTTTCCGCTGGGCGTGTATTGCGCGCCCACGGTCGGATATTCGACGGAAAGCGCCAAGGCCATGGTGGGCTTGTCCGCCGTGGAGTTGGCATACAGCGGCTCCGTCGACAGCGGCAATACGGGAATGCTCGGCGCCGTGGGGCCCACGCCAAAGGCCAGAAACGAAATGGCGGCGACCGGTGCGCCCAATATCACCGCCCAGGTGCTTGCGCGATGCAGGGGCCTGGGGATGCGCTTCATCAAAGAGTGCAGTGACATGATCGGCTCAGTTTCTGTAAATCATTTGCAGCATCGTCTGCGTGTCTGCGTTGGGACCGAACCCCATGACCGTCACGCGGTAGATGTACCTCATGTTCTCCGGGCCTTCGGTGCGCGAATAGGACGGATCCGGGATGGGCTCGATGATGTAGCGCGGTGGTTTGGCCGGCTGGATGCCTGCGCTGCCCGAAGGGAACGTGCGTTCCGTGAAGGTCCCGAAGGGCGTGGTCGATGCGCTGTTGCCGGTGGCCTCGAAGTCCACCGTCAGCCAGGCCGGCTTGGTCGCCGGGTTGTACGCGCACAGCCCTCTGGAGTTGCCGGAGTTGCCGCAGTTGGAAATGAATTTCGAGACGTCGGTTGCCTTGAGCTTGAAGATCGAATCCCGTTTGCTGCCCGACGATGCAGGCAGGCCCAGGATGTCGAATTCGGCGTCCAGCAGGCCCGCCTCGGTGGCTTGCCAGGCAATCTGCTTGTCTCTGTCGCTGCGGGTCGCGCGCTCGGCCAGCGTCGCGATCTGGATGCCGCCGACGCCCACGATGGACACCACGATCAGGATCAGCATGACGATGATCAGGGAGGCGCCCCTGGCTTTGCTTTTGTTCGTCATCCGCGTTTCTCCACTTGTGCATTCCGCAAGTGAACCGTGAAGGTCACCGTCTGGCGCAACCGACCGTCCGCCGGACCTGAGGCTGCGGTGCCAGGGTCCGCCGCCACCGCAAAGGCGGACCCCACCGCTCCGGATGCCGTGGCCGCGGCCGTTCCCAGCGGGTACAGCGTTCGGCTGGTGTTGTCCACGGCAGAGCCCGGAGCTCCCCTCAGCACCATGCCGATGCGGATGCTGCGAACCTGGCGCCAGTTCGCCTTGGTGGCGGCATCGTTGCCGCTGACCGTGAGCTGGTCGGCCCGCAAATAGCGCTCCGGAACCGAGTCCACCGACGCTGCTGCAATGGCCGCGGTATTGCCGGGCCCGATGCCGTCGACGCCGTAGAGGACCTGGAAGTTCTCCACGCCACGGATCAGGGGCCGCGCCTCGAAAGAGCCTGTGGCGGGGTTGCTGCGAGTACACATCAGCGAAAGATCACCGTCGCTCCCACTGGCCACATGCAGGATGCTCAACATGCGGTCGTTCCGATCGGTGGGCACGGCTGCGATGGTGTTGCCTGAGCAATCGATGACCGCCTTGTCGGACTCCGGAGACGATGCCGTCGACCACGGCGCCGCGGCGACTTGAAAGCGCAATACAAGGATATCGCTGCCATAACCGGCTGCGCTGGAACTCCAGGCGGTGCCTTCGTCCCATGCATTGCTTTCCGTTCGGGACCTGTTGTTGAGCCCGAAGACGTTGGGGTCGGGATCGGCGGCCAGCCCCGTGGTGTTGGGGGGGGCAACCGTGGCGGCAAACTGGATGTCCCTGTAGCCCGTCTGCACGCCGAGCCGCTGGATCAGTTCGGTGGCAAACCGTGCGTTGTCGCGCAATTGCGATTCCGCATCCACGCTGGTGAAGCCTTGGCGGGAAATGATCAGCGCGGCGATGGCAGCCAGCGCCACGAAGGTACTGATGGTCATCGCCACCATCAGCTCGATCAAGGTCAGACCGCGTTGGCGGGTCGGCAGGGTGAACCGCTGGGATGTCATGCGTGGCCTTCGGGAAGAATGGGAGAAGGTCATACGTCGCCTTGCGAATTTCCGCTGCTCACGGGAAAAATGAGGGAGGGCACGGAGCCTGAGTCGGTCGCTGTTTCAAAAAACGCCGTGCCGCTTGCCCCGCTGCGGTTGGTGGTGTTGCGTGTCCAGCCGAGCTTGATCACGGCGATGCCATCGGTGCTGTTGGTGCAGGTCCATTGGCCCTTGCCATTGCTGTCATAAGGAGCACTGTCGAAACACACCACCACGCGCGCACCCGGAAGTTCTGCACGCAACCGGGCCAGCCATTCGGTCATTTCCGCCGAGGCCACCGCGGCTGCGCTGGTGCAGCCATTGGTGGCATTGGAGACCGACAGGCAATATTCAGTGGGCGCCGTGGCCATGGTTCCCGATAGATTGACCAGGTACGGGTTGTCCGACGTGGCGGTCTTGGCGCCCACCGCCTTGTTGCCCCGTATCATTTCAGCCAGCTCTCTGGCGAGGTTCGCGGCCTGTGCCTGCAGGCGGGCGTCGCGGTTGGCCTGGATGGCATACGCCTGCAATCCCACCACTCCCAGCATTCCGAACGACAGCACCACGATGGCCACCAGCACTTCGATCAGCGAAAAGCCCCGCGCCTTGCCAGAGGCGCCGGAACGGAGCGTGCGGGGCGGGGGAATATGCGCGGAGCTACGACTTTTCATGCCGAAGATGTTACGAAAAATTGCTAACCGACGGGAGGCCGGTGCCGACCGTCTGCGCCGCCGTTCGAACCGTTCATTCCATCCGGACCTGCCGATGGGTGGGTTTTCCGAGGGGGTTGGCCGTGGCTCCTAGTGCTCCGAACCCTTCCGAATGGATGGAGCTGGCGCTGCAAAAGGCGGAAGAAGGTCTTTTCCGGACGTCGCCCAACCCCCGGGTGGGTTGTGTGATCGCCAGTGCAGAAGGCGAAGTGCTGGGCACGGGCAGCACCCAGCGGGCGGGCGAGGCCCATGCGGAGATCATGGCGCTGCGGGATGCCCAGGCCCGGGGCCATTCCACCCGGGGAGCGACTGCGTACGTCACGCTGGAGCCCTGCTCCCACCGGGGGCGCACGGGCCCCTGTTGCGATGCGCTGGTGGAGGCCGGCATCGCCAAGGTGGTCGCCTCCATGCCCGATCCCAACCCGCTGGTGGGCGGTCGGGGCTTCGAGCGCCTGCGTGCCGCGGGCGTCGCAGTGGAAGTGGGGCAGGGCGCAGCCGCTGCAAAAGCCCTGAATCTGGGTTTCCTGAGCCGCATGGTGCGCGGGTCTCCCTGGGTGCGGCTCAAGGTGGCGGCTTCGATCGACGGCATCACGGCACTGCCCAATGGCGTGAGCCAGTGGATCACCGGCGAGCCGGCACGCAGGGATGTGCATGCCTGGAGAGCCCGGGCCTGCGCCATCCTGACCGGCGTGGGAACGGTGCTTGCCGACGATCCCCGTCTGGACGTGCGCGGCATCGAAACGCCCCGCCAGCCGTGGGTCGCCATCGTGGACAGCCGTTTGCGCACGCCGCCCGAAGCCGCCGTGCTGCGGGCCCAGGCCCGCGATGTGGTGGTCTATGCCGCGCAGCCGCACGCACCGCGGGAGGCCGCGTTGGCGGCGCACGGCGCCACCGTGGTCTACCTGCCGGACGGTACTGGGAACCGGGTGGACCTGGGCGCCGTGCTGCGGGATCTGGCGCGCCGCGGCGCCAACGAACTGCACGTGGAAGCCGGTGCCGAACTCAACGGTGCGCTGGTCACGGCGGGGCTGGTCGATGAACTGCTGCTGTACCAGGCTCCGCGGCTGCTGGGCGCCGGGCGCGGCATCAGCCAGTTCGGCCCGCTCGAATCGCTGGCCGATGGCCTGGATCTGGAGGTTCGCTCACTCGACCGGGTGGGAGAAGACATCCGCCTGCTCGCCCAAGTGCGCGGCCATGCGGATTTCGTGTAGCGCCTGCCGACGAAGCGCCCGGCACGGGGTGGGGTTCGCTCGGAGGTTCGGCTGCACGCATCCGGATTGCGTCGATCCCGCCCATTCTGTTCTGGTTTCCTGGCAGTGGGCGGGCCATGGAGGGGCGCAAAACAAAAGACGCCCTGATGGCGTCTGTTGGCTCAAGGGTTGGCGGAGACTGTGAGATTCGAACTCACGGACGGTTGCCCGTCGGCAGTTTTCAAGACTGCTGGTTTAAACCACTCACCCAAGTCTCCGCAAAACCGACCCGCATTCTAGCGGCCCGCCGAAGGCCCTTGGGCGGTCAGCCCGCCTGCAGCAGGCCCTGGCGTTCGATGAAGGCCACCACCTCGTCCAGGCCCTGCAGGGTCTTGAGGTTGGTCATCACGAAGGGTTTTGCGCCGCGCATGCGGCGGGTGTCGGCTTCCATCACGTCGAGGTTGGCGCCCACGTGCGGCGCGAGGTCGGTCTTGTTGATGACGAAGAGGTCGCTCTTGGTGATGCCGGGGCCGCCCTTGCGGGGGATCTTCTCGCCGGCGGCGACGTCGATGACGTAGAGGGTGAGGTCGCTCAGCTCGGGGCTGAAGGTGGCGGCCAGGTTGTCGCCGCCGCTTTCGACGAAGACGATGTCCGCGTCCGGGTACTGGTCCAGCATGCGGTCGATGGCTTCGAGGTTGATGGAGCAGTCTTCGCGGATGGCGGTGTGGGGGCAGCCGCCGGTCTCCACGCCCATGATGCGTTCGGCCGGCAGGGCGCCGCTGACGGTGAGCAGGCGCTGGTCTTCCTTGGTGTAGATGTCGTTGGTGATGGCGACGAGGTCGTATTGGTCGCGCATCGCCTTGCAGAGCATTTCCAGAATGGTGGTCTTGCCCGAGCCGACCGGGCCGCCGATGCCCACGCGCAGCGGGGGCAGGCGCTTGGTGCGGCGGGGAACGTGGTGGAGCGCGGAGGGGTGGCCGGTGCCGGCGTGGGGTGCGTGGGGCGTGTTCATGAGCGGAAGAGGCGGGAGTATTGGGTTTCGTGCTGTGCCGAGAGCACGGCCAGCATGGGGGAGAACGCCTGGCGGTCGGCGTCCGGCAACTGGATGGCGTGGGCCACGGCCCGGGGCAGGGTGCTGGCGAGCTGCGCGAGGATGCGCTGGCCCGCGCTCTGGCCCAGGGGCACGGCCTTGAGGGCGGCCTGCACCATGTTCTCGGCCCAGCCGAAGGCATAGGCCAGCAGCACGTCGTCGGACCGGGCCTCGGTGCGCGCCGCGGCCAGCGCGAAGGCCACGGGATAGGTAGGGGGCAGGGCGGCGAGCCGGGCGACGTCCGCCAGCGCCTCGGCATCCCCGGCGTGCCGGTGCTGGTTGCGCAGCCAGTCGGCCAGGGAGCGGCCCATCTGCTCGGTCTGCAGGCGCAGTTCGCTGGTTTCCCGCGTGTGCCGCACCCAGTCGTTGAGGGCGCGCACGCGCTGCGCATCGCCGGCCCGCCACGCGGCCAGGGCCTGGTGCACCACGGCCATGTCGCCCCGCGCCTGGGTGAGGTGCAACTGCTCCTGCAGCCACTCGGCGGCGGCGGCCTCGGTGGTGACGCCCGCGCGTTCGACGGCGATCTCCAGGCCCTCGGAGTACGAGAAGCCGCCCACGGGCAGCGCGGGCGAGGCCAGCCAGATCAGCTGCAGCAGGCTGGCGGCCGGCAATGCGGGCGGTGGAGCGGGTGCGTCGTGCGCCATGGGCGCTCAGTGGCCGTGGGGGTGCGGATGGGCGTGGCCATGACCGTGGCCATGATCCTGCGGCTCCTGCGCGCCGTGCGCAGGGTCGTGTCCGTGGCCATGTGCGTGGTCATGGCCGTGATCGTGCGCATGCCCGTGCCCGGCGGCATAGGCGCCGCCCTCGGGCTCGAACGCGGCCTGCTGCGCGGTCACGGTGAGGTGCATGGCGCGCAGCATCTCGGCCAGCACGTGGTCGGGTTCGATCTGCAGGTGGTCGGAGCGCAGCTCGATGGGCACGTGGCGGTTACCCAGGTGGTAGGCGGCGCGTGTGAGGTCGAAGGCGCTGCCGTGCTGGCTGCAGGGCGTGATGCGCAGCACGGGCTGCGGTGCGGCGACCACGCGCAGCAGCGTGCCGTCCTCCGCCACCAGCACGTCGCCGCCGCGCACGACGGTGCCGCGCGGCAGGAAGACGCCGAGCGCGCGCCCGGTGGAGTCGGTGGCGGCGAAGCGGCTTTTCTGGCGCACGTCCCAGTCGAGTTCGACGGTGGCGGCGCGTTTGGCGAGGACGGGCGCGAGGCCCTGGCCCTGGGGCAGCAGTTTGGAGACCTGGAGCATCGGGGGGAGGAAGGAGAGAAAGGTCAGAAGAGGAAGTAGCGCTGCGCGAGCGGCAGCCGCGTGGCCGGCTCGCAGGTCAGCAATTGTCCGTCGGCGCGCACGGTGTAGGTCTGCGCGTCGATCTCCATGCGCGGGATGTAGGCGTTGTGCACCATGTGCTGCTTGCGCACGCCGCGGATGCCGCGCACGGCGCTGAGCGGCTTGGCCAGGCCGAAGCGCTCGCCCACGCCCGCGGCCAGGGCCGCCTGCGAGACGAAGGTGAGCGACGACCGCGCCGCCGCGCCGCCGAACGCGCCGAACATCGGCCGGTAGTGCACGGGCTGCGGCGTGGGGATGGAGGCGTTGGGGTCGCCCATGGCGGCCAGCGCGATGCAGCCGCCCTTGAGCACCAGCGCGGGCTTGACGCCGAAGAACGCCGGCTTCCAGAGGACGATGTCGGCCCACTTGCCCACTTCGAGGCTGCCCACGTCGTGGCCGATGCCGTGGGCGATGGCCGGGTTGATCGTGTACTTGGCCACGTAGCGCAGGATGCGCCGGTTGTCGTTGCGCGCGCTGTCCTCGGGCAGCGGGCCGCGCTGCTGCTTCATCTTGTCGGCGGTCTGCCAGGTGCGCAGGATCACCTCGCCCACGCGGCCCATGGCCTGGCTGTCGCTGCTCATCATGCTGATGGCGCCCAGGTCGTGCAGGATGTCCTCGGCCGCGATGGTCTCCTTGCGGATGCGGCTTTCCGCGAAGGCGAGGTCTTCGGCGATGCCCGCGTCGAGGTGGTGGCACACCATGAGCATGTCCACGTGCTCGTCGAGCGTATTGCGCGTGTAGGGCATCGTGGGGTTGGTGGACGAAGGCAAAAAGTTGTCCTCGCCCACCACACGCAGGATGTCCGGCGCGTGGCCGCCGCCCGCGCCTTCGGTGTGGAAGGCGCAGATGCCGCGGCCCGCCACGGCGGCGATGGTGTTCTCGACGAAACCGCTCTCGTTGAGCGTGTCGGAGTGGATGGCCACCTGCGTGTCGGTGGCGTCGGCCACGTCCAGGCAGTTGCCGATGGCCGAGGGCGTGGTGCCCCAGTCCTCGTGCAGCTTGAGGCCGATCACGCCGGCCTCGATCTGCTCGTGCAGCGCGGCCGGCAGGCTGGCGTTGCCCTTGCCCAGGAAGCCGATGTTCATCGGGAAGGCGTCGGCCGCCTGCAGCATGCGTTCGATGTGCCACGGCCCGGGCGTGCAGGTGGTGGCCAGCGTGCCGGTGGCCGGGCCCGTGCCGCCGCCCAGCATGGTGGTGATGCCCGAGGCCAGCGCCTCCTCGATCTGCTGCGGGCAGATGAAGTGGATGTGGCTGTCGATGCCGCCCGCGGTGACGATCTGACCCTCGCAGCTGATGATCTCGGTGCCCGGGCCGATGACGATCTCCACGCCGGGCTGCGTGTCGGGGTTGCCGGCCTTGCCGATGGCCGCGATGCGGCCGTCCTTGAGGCCGATGTCGGCCTTCACGATGCCCCAGTGGTCGATGATGAGCGCGTTGGTCAGCACCGTGTCCATGGCGCCTTCGAGGCGCGTGCGCTGGCTCTGCGCCATGCCGTCGCGGATGGTCTTGCCGCCGCCGAACTTCACCTCCTCGCCGTAGGCGCCGGCACGCAGGGTGTAGTCCTCCTCGACCTCGGCGACCAGGCCCGTGTCGGCCAGGCGGACGCGGTCGCCCACGGTGGGGCCGAACATCTCGGCATAGGCGCGTTTGTGGATCGTGGCCATGGTCAGCGGTCTCCGGCAGGAGCGGGGGTGTCCGTCGAATGCGCAGGGGCGCCCAGCGGCCCCTGCACCAGCGCACGGAAGCCGTGCACGATGCGCTCGCCCGCCAGATCGACCAGCACCACCGTGCGCTGCTGGCCCGGCTCGAAGCGCACGGCCGTGCCGCTCGCGATGTGCAGGCGCATGCCGCGCGCGGCGTCGCGGTCGAAGTCGAGCGCGCCGTTGGTTTCCGCGAAGTGGTAGTGCGACCCTACCTGGATGGGCCGGTCGGCCGTGTTGCGCACAACCAGGGTGAGCGTGCGGCGGCCCACGTTCAGGGGGTGTTCGCCGTCGTCGATGAGGAGTTCGCCGGGGATGAGGGTCATGCAGCGTCCAGGGAAATCGGTGGAGAGCAGCGGCGGGCCGCGGTTCAGGCCAGGCGCACGAGCAGCGCGGCGCCCAGCAGGGCCGTGCCGCCGCCGGCGATCAGCGAGAGGGCCCGGTGGCGCTGCAGCACCGCCCGGCCGAGCGCGATGCCCGCGCCGTGCAGCAGGGCCGTGGCGGCCACCATGCCGGCCAGCGCCAGCCACTGGCCGCTGCCGGCCAGCTCCTGGCCGTGCGCCGCGCCGTGGAAGAACGCGAACGCGCCCGCGGTGCCGGCGGCCAGCGCCAGGGGCAGCGCGCGCCGCCAGGCCACCAGCAGGCCCACCACGAGCAGCGAGGCGGCGATCATGGGCTCCACGCCCGGCACCGCCAGCCCGGCGAAGCCGGCCGCGGCGCCCACGGCCAGCAGCGCCACGAAGCTCGCGGGCGCCAGCCACACGGGCCGCACGGCGAGCGCGCTCCAGACGCCCACGGCCAGCATGGCGGCCAGGTGGTCCAGCCCCGTGAACGGGTGCACGAAGCCCTGCAGGAACCCGCTGCCGTGCAGGTGCGCGGCGCCATCGCCGCCATGGGCGAGGGCCAGCGTGGGCGCCGCCAGCGTGGCGAGCAGCAGCAGGGCGGTGGTGGAGTGGTGGTTTGCTTCTTTTTTCATAGCAATCTTTTCAATGGATCCGGCGGCATGGAGCGGTTTTCGTTCAAAACCTGCGGAGGGGGTCAGACGATGGGCTGGTGCACGGTGACGAGCTTGCTGCCGTCGGGGAAGGTGGCTTCGACCTGGATGTCGGCGATCATTTCGGGCACGCCTTCCATGACGTCGTCCCGCGTGAGCACGGAGCGGCCCTCGCTCATGAGCTGGGCCACGGTCTTGCCGTCGCGCGCGCCCTCCAGCACCGCGGCGCTGATGAGGGCGACGGCCTCCGGGTAGTTGAGCTTGAGCCCGCGCGCGCGCCGCCGCTCGGCGAGCAGGGCGGCGGTGAACAGCAGGAGCTTGTCTTTTTCGCGGGGGGTGAGTTCCATGGCGCAGGCGGGGCTGGAAAAACGGCAGGAGGGCGGAAGGAGCGGGCGCAGGCCCGGACCCGGAATAGCCGCATGGTAGTCAGCAAGGGCTGTGCCCGTCCATACGCCGTCCGGCGAACGGCACCGGCCCGGGTGGCATGGAACCTGCAGCCCGGCGCCGGCCCCATGCCGCCCGCCACCGCACCGACCCCCACCGCCGACCCCCTGGGCGCCGTGCCCCAGCAGGTGGTGAAGGTGCGCCGCGACTACAACGGCTGGGTGGCCACCGAGACCATGGAGGATTACGCGCTGCGCTACACGCCGCAGCGCTTCCGGCGCTGGTCGTCCTTCCGTGTGGCCAACACGGCGTTCGGCGCGGCCTCGTTCCTGGTGCTGGAGGCGGTGGGCGCCACGCTGCTGGTGCAGTACGGCTGGGCCAACGCGTTCTGGGCCATCGTGGCGACGGGGCTCATCATCTTCCTGGCGGGCTGGCCGATCAGCGTCTATGCCGCGCGCCACGGCGTGGACATGGACCTGCTCACGCGCGGCGCGGGCTTCGGCTACATCGGCTCCACCGTCACCTCGCTCATCTACGCCACCTTCACCTTCATCTTCTTCGCGCTTGAGGCCGCCGTCATGGCCTATGCGCTGGAGCTGGCGCTGGACATCCCGCCGCGCTGGGGCTACCTCGTCTGCGCGCTCGTGGTGATCCCGCTGGTCACGCACGGCGTCTCGGCCATCGGCCGGCTGCAGGTGTGGACGCAGCCGCTCTGGCTGGTGATGCTGGTGGTGCCGTTCGCCTTCGTGTGGGTGCGCGATCCTGGTGCGTTCGCGGGGGTGGTGCACTACGGCGGGGAATCGGGCGCGGGCGCCGGGTTCAGCCTGCCCCTCTTTGGTGCGGCGCTCACCGTGGGCATCGCGCTCATCACCCAGATGGGCGAGCAGGCCGACTACCTGCGCTTCATGCCGCCGCCCGCCGTGGCGGGCCGCTGGCGCTGGCGGCTGGGGGTGCTGGCGGGCGGGCCGGGCTGGGTGGTGCTGGGCGTGCTCAAGATGCTGGGCGGTGCGCTGCTGGCCTACCTGGCCATCACCCACATGGTGCCGCCCGACCGCGCGGTGGACCCCAACCAGATGTACCTGGCGGCCTATGAGTACGTGTTCCCGCACTACGGCTGGGCGGTGGCAGCCACGGCACTGTTCGTGGTGGTCTCGCAGATCAAGATCAACGTGACCAACGCCTACGCGGGCTCGCTCGCGTGGAGCAACTTCTTCTCGCGCCTCACGCACAGCCACCCGGGCCGCGTGGTGTGGGTGGTGTTCAACACGCTCATCGCCTTCATGCTGATGGAGATGAACGTGTTCACCGCACTGGGGCAGGTGCTCGGGCTCTACTCCAACGTGGCGATCGCCTGGATGATGGCCGTGGTGGCCGACCTCGTGGTGAACAAGCCGCTGGGCCTCTCGCCGCCCGGCATCGAGTTCAAGCGCGCGCACCTCTACGACATCAACCCCGTGGGCGTGGGCGCGATGGCGCTCGCCTCGCTGCTGTCCATCGGCGCGCACCTGGGGCTGTTCGGTCCGCTGGCGCAGGCGTTCTCGGCCGTGATCGCGATGGTCACGGCCTTCGTGGCCGCGCCGCTCATCGCCTGGGCCACGCGCGGGCGCTACTACCTGGCCCGCGCGGAGACGGCGCCCCCGGCCTGCGGCACGGCCGGCTGCGCGGGTTGCGGCGCCGGCATGGCGGGGGGCACGGCCACGGCAGCACTGCCCGCCATGCTGCGCTGCGTGGTCTGCGAGCGCGAATACGAGGCGCCGGACATGGCGCATTGCCCGGCCTACCGCGGCGCGATCTGCTCGCTGTGCTGCACGCTGGATGCGCGCTGCGGCGACATGTGCAAGCCGCACGCGCACCTGGCCGTGCAATGGGCCGCCGCGCTGCGCTGGCTGCTGCCGCGCGGCGCGTGGCGGCTGCTGGATTCGGGGCTGGGGCACTTCCTGCTGCTGATGCTGGTGATCGCGCCGCTGCTGGCGGCGGTCTTCGGTCTCTTCTACCGGCAGGAGCTGCAGGCGCTCGCGCCTTCGGGCGCGGGGGCGGTGGCGCTGCGCTCGGGGCTGCTCAAGGCCTATCTGGCGCTGCTGGTCATCTCGGGCATCGTCGCGTGGTGGCTGGTGCTGGCCCACACCAGCCGCAAGGTGGCGCAGGAGGAATCGAACCGCCAGACGCACCTGCTGCAGCGCGAGATCCACCTGCACCGCCAGACCGACGAGGCGCTGCAGGAAGCCCGGCAGGTGGCCGAGGACGCCCGCGCGCAGGCCGAGCATGCGCGCGCCCAGGCCGAGGACGCACGGGCCCTGGCCGAGCAGGCCAACCAGGCCAAGAGCCGCTACATCAGCGCCATCAGCCACGAGCTGCGCACGCCGCTCAACAGCATCCTGGGCTACGCGCAGCTCATGGGCGAGGACGCCTCGGTGCCGCCGCACCGCCAGCAGGCCGTGCGCGTGATCCGGCGCGGCGGCGAGCACCTGCTCTCGCTCATCGAGGGCACGCTGGACATCGCGCGCATCGAGAGCGGCAAGCTCACGCTGCAGGCGCGGCCGATGCGTTTCGCCGACTTCGTGCGCGAGCTGTGCGACATGTTCGAGCCGCAGGCGCGCGCCAAGGGGCTGGGCTTCGAGGCCGACGTGCGCGGCACGCTGCCCGAGTGGGTGCGCGCCGACGAGCAGCGCGTGCGGCAGATCCTCATCAACCTGCTGGGCAACGCGATCAAGTTCACCGCCGCGGGCCACGTGCGCCTGGGCGTGCGCCACGCGCGCGAGCTGGCGCTGATCGAGGTGGAGGACAGCGGCCCCGGCCTCACCGAGGCCGAGCGCGCCAGCATCTTCGAGCCCTTCGCGCGCGGCGCGGCCAGCCATGCGGGCGGCACGCCCGGCGCGGGCCTGGGCCTCACCATCGCGAAGATGCTTACGGGCCTCATGGGCGGCGACCTGGAGGTGCAGAGCACGCCGGGCGCGGGCGCGCTCTTTCGCGTGCGGCTCTTCCTGCCCGCGCTGCACCCGGGCGCGGCCGGCACGGGCGGGCCGGCCGCGGCCGCCCTGCGGCCCGCACGGCGTGGCTACGCGGGCGCGCGCCGCACGCTGCTGGTGGTGGACAACGAGGAGGCCGACCGCGAACTGCTCGTGCAGGTGCTGGAGCCGCTGGGTTTTGCCCTGCGCACGGCCGCCAGCGGGCACGACGCGCTCGACCTCATCGCCGCGGGGCTGCGGCCCGATGCCGTGTTCATGGACCTCGCCATGCCCGGCATCGATGGCTGGGAGACGCTGCGCCGCCTGCGCGCGGCCGGCCATGCGCACACGCCCATGGCCGTGGTCTCGGCCAACGCGTTCGACAAGGGGCTGGAGAACGACGCCGGCATCCGCCCCGAGGATTTCTTCGTCAAGCCGGTGCGCCACAGCGAGTTGCTCGACTGGCTGGAGCGGCGCCTGCGGCTCGAATGGACCGGCGAGGCCGCGCCGTTGCCGTTCCCGCCGCCGTTGCCGTCGCCGCGGGCCGCCTTGCCCCTGGCGCTGGCTCCAGCCCCCTCGCACGTGCCGGCCCCGCCGGCCGCCGCGCCCGTGGCGCCCGATCCCGCGGCCCTGGCCCCGCTCGCGCAGGCCGTGGAGCTGGGCTATTACCGCGGCGTGATGCAGCAGCTCGCCGCCATCGAAGCCGCGCAGCCCGGCTGCGCCGCCTGGGTGGAAGAGGCCCGCGCGCTGGCGCGGCAGTTCCAGTTCGAGGCGCTCGCGCGCAGGCTGCAGGCACCGGAGCCCCCGACCCCATGACCGCCCACCCCGTCCCCGGCGCGACCGCGCCGATCCCCGCGCCCGCCATGCCGGGCCTGGCCGCGCCGCTCGACCGGTCGCTCGCCGATGTCGTGCTCATCGTGGACGACGTGCCCGACAACCTCGCCGTGCTGCACGATGCGCTCGACGAGGCCGGCTACACCGTGCTCGTGGCCGCCAGCGGCGAGGCCGCGCTCACGCGGGCCGCGCAGGCGCTGCCCGACGTGGTGCTGCTGGATGCCGTGATGCCCGGCATGGACGGCTTCGAGGTCGCGCGCCGCCTCAAGGGCCTGCCCGCCACCGCGCACATCCCCATCGTCTTCATGACCGGCCTCACCGAGACCGAGCACCTGGAAGCGGCGCTGGCCGCGGGCGCAGTGGACTATGTGACCAAGCCGATCAAGCCGCGCGAGGTGCTCGCGCGCATGAACGTGCACCTGCAGGGCGCGCGCCGCGCGCGGCAGGCCCAGCGCCAGGCCGGCCAGGCCCGCAATGCGCTCGACGCGTTCGGCTACGCCAGCATCACCGTGCGCGCGAGCGACGGGCGGCTCATGTGGCAGACGGCGCTCGCGCGCGAGCTGCTGCGGCAGTATTTCGGAGGCAGCGGCGTGGGCGAGGGGCCCGCCGCGGCGCTGCCCGCGCCTGCCCCCGCCGTGGCGCCGCCGGCCGTCATCGGCTGGCTGCGCGCGCAGCTGCCGCAGGTCGCGCTTTGGGCCGCGCAGCGCGTGGAGCCGCCGCGCCTCGTGGTGGAGCAGGGCGCGCGGCGGCTCTCCTTCGCGCTGCACCAGCAGACGGGCGATGGCGAGGGCGGCGGCGACTGGCTCATCGTAATGCGCGAGACCTCGGACGCGGCCGTGCTCGACGCGCTGGCCGCGGGCTTCCGGCTCACCGCGCGCGAGGCCGAGGTGCTCTACTGGCTCGTGAAGGGCAAGACCAACCGCGACATCGGCGACATCCTCGGGTCGAGCCCCGCCACCGTGAAGAAACACCTGGAGCGCGTGTACGTGAAGCTGGGGGCCGAGACGCGCACCGCCGCGGCCGCCATCGCGATGGCGCGCATCCGGCAGACGCATCCGCAGTTCGAGGGCTGAGGCCAGGCGAAGGGGCCAACTGCTTCGGCAGCGTAAACGTCGTTTCGCGCGGCGGCGGCGGTACGGTAGCGGTGCATGGGGAAATGGCAGCAGCACTCCGGCTGCAGCCATGACGATCTCTAAGATTTCCCGTCCTTTAGTGTCCCTTCCGGGGAATGCCGTGAAGCCGTCCGCTGCTGCGAATTCGGTGCCAGCCCGGCATGCCTTGCAAAATCCCTTGCTGCCGAGGGGCCGGCCGCCCTTTCCCGAAAGAGAGGACGTACGGCCCCGCCAGTCAACGGTACGGGCGTCAGATCGATCCGATCTCTCCCGGATGGACAAGCTGCTGGGCTCCACCATCGACCCTCGGATCGCCACCTCCCTCCTGCCGGAGGCCGACCCGGAGGCAGGACCGGTCCGGTTCGACAGCCTAGGAAAAATTCTGGGTTTCAGTACGCGCCCCCACCGCCCCATTCCCGCTGCGTTGATCGACCGCCTGGAAGCCGCTGTGATCCAGGACCCTGTCAAGACGAATGCCCATGCGTCTGCAGAGGCGCCCCGTCCCGAGCGAGACCTGCTGGTGCGCGCCATGCACGTGCTCAGCCTGTACGACAGTGACGACCACGCCGTGTTGCGCAAAGAGGCCAAGGCTCTTTTTCTGTCTTCATCATTCGACCGGGGCGCGGTATCCGCCTTCCTGCACAGCGCCGCGCAGCGCCTTGTCGACGATCTGCTGATTCAGGACCAGTTCGCCAAGTTGGCCGAGGAGGCGACCAAGACCGTGTCTGTCGCTCAGCTGGCGGACAACCTGTACGGCCGCGCTTTCGAATCCTTCCTGGTTGAAGACTTGGTGCGCAATCCACCCCCTGCATTGCTCAAGGCCGCGGCGACCTTGGGGCAGGGAATGTTCGACATGGTGCTGGAGTTGCACAGCAGCGACCGGGCCGCTCTGATGACGGAACTGATCGACAAGCTCTCTTCGGGCGCTCGTCCGTGGTTCGGGCATTCGCCGTCGTTGCTGGCTTTTGCGAGTACCCCTTCCATGGGCACCCTCGCAGCCTGCTTGGCCGACGTATCGAGCGGAATCGAGGCGGTCAAGGTAATGCACATGGCCCAGCGCTTCGTTCATTCCATCAACGATGTATCCGAACGCGGTGACATCGACCAGCCCGATTGGTACAGGCGATGCCTGGATTTTTATTCGGACTTCATGTCGACGCAAAAGCCGGCAGGAAGGAGTCCGCTGGACCTGACTGCGCAAAAACCCGGCATCTGGCTTCACTACCATCCGAACGCGTCCACCATCGAGAATCCTGGAACGGGGACCGACCACACGCACTCGCGCGTGCCCGATGCGGAAAAATTGAGCCTGTTCGAGCAAGACGCTCTCACCCGTGGCCAAACGGTGGTGAACGGACTCTCGGGGCAGACGGGCATGGTGTCTTTCCTGGCACAGCATATTGCGAAGGACGAGCCTTCACTCTCGATGAAAAACGTTCATCTCGGCATGTTGATGACCCTGGTCTTCAATGGCGGCCATTCGACGGAGGAAGTGCTGGCCACGGCCCACGCTTTGCAGCCCATGCATACACCCGGCAGCACCGACCGACGTGCAGAGGCTGCTTTCACCGGTGGCTACGAGGCGCTCTTGGACCTGGCCGAGAGCGAACAAGCGCGGGCGGATCTTGTCGAGCGGCTGGAGCGGGCGGTGGATCGGACGGTGCAGTACTGCGCGGAACATGTGATCTGACACGCGATGGACGGCGCTGGCATTGCCAGAATGCCGCCACGGGTATCCGCGTTCGTTCCGGCCTGTGCTCAGCGCCCCACGGCTTTCTCCAGCTCCGCCTTGTTCATCTTCGATCGGCCCGCGATGCCTTTCCTGCGGGCTTCCTCGTAGAGCTGCTCGCGCGTGCGGCCCTGGGCGCCGGTGTGCGAGCGCTGGCCGCCGCGCACGGGTGCGGGCGTGTCGCGCACCGTCTTCGGGTTGGCTTTCTTCGCTTCGCCGTGCTGCGCGCGTTCCTTGTTCACGGTGCGCGCGGCAATCTGCTCGGCCGCTTTTTCTCCGCGGCCGCGCTCCTGCAGGCTGTCCTTGATGTGTTCGTACTGGCGCTCGCGCTTGTCGCTCCAGGCGGCTCGGGGCATGGCGTTCTCCTCGTCTGAATGGGTTGGGAAAGGGGCCTTGCGCCGATGGGGCGGGAGGCGCCGGCCAGCCGCCATCTGAAAGCCATCGGCGCGGCGCGCCTGTCGGTGGCGCGGGCCGGAATCCGTAGGACATCGCACGCGGCGCGGGCATGCCGTTTGCTGCGTGCCTCCAGGGCGCACGTGCCGTGTTCAGCGCGGCGGCGTGCGCAGCGCGATCGCCGTGCCGATGGCCAGGCCCGCGCCGAAGGCCACGTACACCGCGGCGATGGCGCCGCGGCCCAGGTGGTGCTCGAAGCCCGGCGTGAAGCGGTGCGGCGTGAGCCGGAAATCCACGGTGCAGGCGATGGCGGAGGTGACGGCGGCGCGCCGGCAGACCGCGGGCCACGTGGCCTCCGGCGGCCGGCCCGATGCATCGCGCGCGGCAGCGCTGGCGGCGGCCCAGAACATGGAGGCGCCATGGTGGATGGCATAGCCGGGCAGGGTGTGGCTGAGGCGGGGGCGGTGCTCGCGCAGCGCCGGGTCGCCCCAGAGCCAGTGGCTCACGGCATTGACCGGCGTGAGGGCGGTGCGCGCCTGGCGCCGGCCCGCCCACAGCAGGGCCAGCGTGGACAGCACACTGGCCCAGCTGCCGGCCACGGCGCCTTCGCGCAGGGTGCGTTTCCAGTCGATGGGCATGGGCGGGCTCCGGTGCGTGCAGGTGGGGGAGTGATGGTCGCATCGGGCCGCCGGGCCCGGCGCGATCCATCATCGGCGCGCATGCGGGGCACGGCGTGTCGGAGGGCGCTGCGAACGCGCGCAGGAACGGTCAACAACGAAAGGGTTCGTCCATGGAGTATTTCGTCGCCAAGTGGCTGCACATCCTGTCCTCCACGGTGCTGTTCGGCACCGGCATCGGCACCGCGTTCTACCTGCTGGTGGCGATGCTGGGCCGGGACCTGCGCTTCATCGTGCCCATGACCCGCTGGGTGGTGCGCGCGGACTGGCTGTTCACGGGCACCACCGCCGTGCTGCAGCCGCTCAGCGGCTGGTGGCTGGTGCACCTGATGGGCCTGCCGTGGAGCACGCCGTGGCTCGCGCGATCGCTGGGCCTCTATGCGCTGGCGGTGGCCTGCTGGCTGCCCGTGGTGTGGATCCAGGTGCGCATGCGCGACCACGCGGTGCGCGCGGAGGCCGGCCACCCGGGGGCCTGGGCGCAGCTGTGGCGCTTCTTCATCGCCTGGGTGGTGCTGGGCATTCCGGCGCTGGTGGCGTTCCTCATGATCTTCTGGCTGATGGTGCGCAAATCCGTGGGAGGGTGAGGCCGGTGCACCGGGATGGGCGTGCCAGCACCGACTCTATTGGTAGTACCAATTAAAGACCATGACGGACGATTGGCTGGGAATGTCGGGTTTTCCCGGAGTTGTGGGTAGTCGATGCTCTCGCAGAATGCGCGCTGCTTCGTTGATTGGTTTGAATTGGTCGTACCAATTGATCGCGTTCACGCACCCAGCGGCAACGGAGTTGTTTCCCTCGGGTTCGGGCCGTCGCCCGCTCCCGGGGGCGCTGCCCGGGCGCCTGCCGCCCCTTCACCACAGTCCGACCTTCGCCATGCAACCCCTCTGGCAGCAGAACTACGACCCCGCCGGAAACATCTGGATTTCCGCGCTGGTGGCGCTCATTCCCATCGTCTTTTTCTTCCTGGCCCTGACCCGGCTGCGGCTCAAGGGCTACCAGGCCGGCACCATCACCGTGCTGCTGTCCCTGGGCGTGGCGCTGCTCTTCTACCGCATGCCCGTGAGCGCCGCGCTGGCCTCGGCGGTGTACGGCTTCTTCTACGGCCTGTGGCCGATCGCCTGGATCATCGTGGCCGCGGTGTTCCTCTACAAGATCTCGGTGGCGACGGGGCAGTTCGACGTCATCCGCTCGTCGATCCTGTCGGTCACGCCGGACCAGCGGCTGCAGCTCATCCTCGTGGGCTTTTGCTTCGGCGCGTTCCTGGAGGGCGCGGCCGGCTTCGGCGCGCCGGTGGCCATCACGGCCGCGCTGCTGGTGGGGCTGGGCTTCAAGCCGCTCTATGCCGCGGGCCTGTGCCTGATCGCGAACACGGCGCCGGTGGCGTTCGGCGCCATGGGCATTCCGATCATCGTGGCGGGGCAGGTGTCGGGCGTGGATGCATTCGCCATCGGCCAGATGGCTGGCCGGCAACTGCCGTTCATGACGGTGATCGTGCTGTTCTGGATCATGGCGATCATGGACGGCTGGCGCGGCGTGAAGGAGACCTGGCCGGCCGTGCTGGTGGGCGGGGGCTCGTTCGCCATCATGCAGTTCCTCACGGCCAACTACATCGGCCCCGAGCTGCCCGACATCACCTCGGCCATCGTGTCGCTGGTGGTGCTGACGCTGTTCCTGAAGGTCTGGCAGCCCAGGCGCATCTTCCGCTTCGAGCCGGAGCCCGCGGCCACCGGTGCCGCCGCCCGGGGCGCGGCCCGTACCCCCGCCGGTGCCGGCGCTGGCGCCGCGCGCGTGTCCAGCGGCGTGCCGCTCACGGCGGGCGCGGTGTTCAGGGCGTGGTCGCCGTTCATCATCCTCACCGCCGTGGTGACGCTGTGGAGCCTCAAGCCTTTCAAGGCGCTGTTCGCGGCGCAGGGTGCGCTGGCCTCCACGGTCGTCAATCTGCCCGTGCCCTTCCTGCACAACCTGATCGAGAAGACGCCGCCGGTGGTGGCTTCCGCCGTGCCCTACGGCGCGGTGTATTCGTTCAACTGGCTGTCCGCCACGGGCACGGCCATCCTGATCGCCGCCCTCATCACCATCGCCTCCACGCGCCTGTCCCCCGCGAAGGCCGTGGCCACGCTGGGCGAGACCTTCCAGGAGCTGGCCGTGCCGATCTATTCCATCGGCATGGTGCTGGCGTTCGCGTTCATCGCCAACTATTCGGGCCTGTCCGCCACGCTCGCGCTGGCCCTGGCACACACCGGCCACGCGTTCACCTTCTTCTCGCCGTTCCTCGGCTGGATCGGCGTCTTCCTGACCGGCTCCGACACGTCGGCCAATGCGCTGTTCGCCGCGCTGCAGGCCACCACGGCGCAGCAGCTGGGCCTGCCGCAGGTGCTGACGGTGGCGGCCAACACGACGGGCGGCGTCACGGGCAAGATGATCTCGCCGCAGTCCATCGCCATCGCCTGCGCGGCCGTGGGGCTGGCGGGGCGCGAATCCGACCTGTTCCGCTTCACGGTGAAGCACAGCCTGGTCTTCGCTGCGATCATCGGGGTGATGACGACGCTGCAGGCCTACGTGTTTCCGTGGATGATCCCGGGGCGGTGATGAAACACCCCCCTGAGCGGCTGCGCCGCTTCCCCCCGCTCTCGCCGTGCTGCGCACGGCGGGCAGGGGGACGACGCCGGTGGCCCGGCGGAGCCGGTTCCACGGCGTCTGCTGGCCTGGCCTGCTCCGCGGCCTCCGGATGGGGCAGGGCGCGCCAGTTCCATGCGACGCGCGTGCTGCTTGCCGGCATACAGACCTGAACCCCTTCTGAAAGTCCACTCAATGCGCCTGGCCGATCATGTCGTCGAAAAACTGCTGGCACTCGTGCAGTCGCGCGGGCTGCAGGCCGGGCAGCGGCTGCCGGCCGAGCGGCAGCTCGCGGAGGATCTGGGCGTGTCGCGCACCTCGGTCCGCGAGGCGATCCAGAGGCTCGTGAGCCAGGGCGTGCTGGCCAGCCGGCGCGGCGACGGCACCTACCTGCAGGCGGCGGGCGCCGGGGCCGGCGCCGAGTGGCTGCAGCCGGCCGTGGCGCCGCTGGCCCGGCTCATCGACTCCGATCCGCACTACCGCTACGACGTGCTGGAGACGCGCCATGCGCTGGAGAGCAGCACCGCGTGGCTGGCCGCGCAGCGCGCCACGGCCCAGGACAAGGAGCGCCTGCGGCGGTGCTTCGACGTGATGGTGCAGCACCAGCAGAGCGGCCATGCCGAGCTGGCGGCGCGTGCCGATGCGCAGTTCCACCTGGCGATCGCCGAGGCCTCGCACAACCTGGTGCTGGTGCAGGTGATGCACAGCCTCTTCACGATGGTGCTGTCCACCGTGGAGCGCAACCGGCACGACATGTTCCGCCTCAGCGCGCCGCAGACGCTGCAGGAGCTGACCGAGCAGCACCAGGGCCTCATGCAGGCCATCCTGGACGGCGATCCCCAGCGTGCGCGCCAGTGCATCGGCGACCACCTGGAGCACGTCCGCACCACCATCCAGCGGCTGGACGAAGACCGCGCCCGCCGCGAGCGCTCCACGCGGATGCCGCAGGGCGGGGCGCCCGCACCGCTGCTGCCACCCCCTTGACGAGACACACCACCATGATCATTTCCTCCACGGCCGATTACCGCGAAGCCGCGCGCAAGCGCCTGCCTCCCTTCCTCTTCCACTACATCGACGGCGGCGCCTACGGCGAGCAGACCCTGCGGCGCAACGTCGAGGACCTGGCCGCGGTGGCCCTGCGCCAGCGCGTGCTCAAGGACATGAGCCGGCTCGACACGCGCATCGAGCTGTTCGGCGAGCAGCTGTCGATGCCCGTGGCGCTCGCGCCCGTGGGGCTCACGGGCATGTTCGCGCGGCGCGGCGAGGTGCAGGCCGCGCGCGCGGCCGATGCGCACGGCATCCCCTTCACCCTGTCGAGCGTCTCGGTGTGCCCCATCGAGGAGGTGGCGCCCAGGCTGAAGCGGCCGATGTGGTTCCAGCTCTACGTGCTCAAGGACCGCGGCTTCATGAAGAACGCGCTGGAGCGCGCCCAGGCGGCCGGCTGCACGGCGCTGGTCTTCACGGTGGACATGCCCGTGCCCGGCGCGCGCTACCGCGACGCGCATTCCGGCATGAGCGGCCCCAACGCCGAGCTGCGCCGCTACTGGCAGGCCTTCACGCACCCGCGCTGGGCGTGGGACGTGGGCGCGCTGGGCCGCCCGCACGACCTGGGCAACATCTCGGCCTACCTCGGCAAGCCCACGGGCCTGGCCGACTACATGGGCTACCTGGGTGCGAACTTCGATGCATCGATCTCGTGGAAGGACCTGGAGTGGATCCGTGCCTTCTGGAAGGGCCCGATGCTCATCAAGGGCATCCTCGACCCGGAAGATGCCAAGGACGCCGTGCGCTTCGGCGCGGACGGCATCATCGTCTCCAACCACGGCGGGCGGCAGCTCGACGGCGTGCTCTCGTCGGCGCACGCGCTGCCGGCCATCGCCGATGCCGTGAAGGGCCAGATCAAGATCCTGGCCGACTCGGGCATCCGCAACGGCCTGGACGTGGTTCGCACCATCGCGCTCGGCGCCGACGCCGCGATGATCGGCCGCGCCTTCATCTACGCGCTGGCCACGGCCGGCGAAGCCGGCGTGAAGCACCTGCTGGAGCTGCTCGAAAAGGAGATGCGCGTGGCGATGACGCTCACCAGCGTCTCGAAGGTCTCGGACATCACGGGCGACCTGCTGGTCAAGGCCTGACGGCCCGCCCGGGCCTCCCGCAGCCAACGTCGCCACCGCCGCTGCCGCCCTCGGGTCGGCGGCGGCGGAGCGCTGCGCTGCACGAAGGATTTTCTGCATGAACACTTCCCTTCCCTCTTCTCCCGCCGTGCCGCGCGACGTGCTGCTCGCGCAACTGCGCGCGGCCGTGGGCAAGGCCCACGTGCTCACCGACCCCCAGGCCACGCGCCGCTTCCGGCGCGGGCACCGCACGGGCGAGGGCCCGGTGCTGGCCGTGGTGCGGCCCGGCACGCTGCTGGAGCAGTGGCGGGTACTGCAGGCCGCCGTGGCGGCCGGCCGCATCGTCATCCTGCAGGCGGCCAACACGGGCCTCACGGGCGGCTCCACGCCGGACGGCACGGGCTACGACCGCGAGATCGTGCTGGTCAACACGCTGCGCATCACGGGCGTGCAGGTGCTGGGCGGGGGCGAGCAGGTGGTCTGCCTGCCGGGCGCCACGCTCGACCGGCTGGAACAGGTGCTGGCGCCCCTCGGGCGCGAGCCGCATTCGGTGATCGGCTCGTCGTGCATCGGCGCCTCGGTGCTGGGCGGCATCTGCAACAACTCGGGCGGCGCGCTCGTGCGGCGCGGGCCGGCCTACACCGAGCTGGCGCTCTACGCCCAGGTGCGCGAGGACGGCGCGCTGCAACTGGTCAACCACCTGGGCATCGCGCTGGGCAGCACGCCCGAAGAGATCCTCACGCGCCTGCAGAGCGGCGACTACACGGCCGCCGACGTGGCCCACGACCCCGGGCGCGCCGCCTCCGATCCGCGCTACGCCGAGCACGTGCGGGCCGTGGACGCGGACACGCCCGCGCGCTTCAATGCCGACCCCTCGCGCCTGTTCGAGGCCTCCGGCTCGGCCGGCAAGCTGTGCCTGTTCGCCGTGCGGCTGGATACCTTTCCCAGGGAGCCGAGCACGGTGTTCTACATCGGCAGCAACGCGCCCGAAGACCTCACGGACGTGCGCCGCCACCTGCTCACGCGGCTGCCGCGCCTTCCCATCGCAGGCGAGTACATCCACCGCACGGCCTACGACATCGGCGAGCGCTACGGCAAGGACACCTTCCTGGTGATCGACCGTTTCGGCACGGCCCGCGTGCCGGCCGCCTTCGCGCTCAAGAGCCGCATCGACGGCTTCTTCGAGCGCTTCGGGCTGCGCGGCGTCACCGACCGGATGATCCAGGCGATCACGGACCGGCTGCCCAGCCACCTGCCGCCGCGCATGCGGCAGATGCGCGAACGCTACGAGCACCACCTGCTGGTGCGCGTCTCGGACGACACGGCGCAGGCCACGCGCGACTTTCTCGCGCAGCGCTTCGGGGGCAGCGCCACGGGGGGCTTCTTCGAGTGCGATGCGGAGGAGGGCCGCCGGGCCTTCCTGCACCGCTTCGCCATCGCGGGCGCCGCGATCCGCTACCGCGAGGCGCACCGCGCCCGCGTGGAGGACATCGTCGCGCTCGACGTGGCGCTGCGCCGCAACGACCGCGAATGGGTCGAGCGGCTGCCGGCGGACGTGGAGGCCGACGTGGTCCACAAGCTCTACTACGGCCACTTCTTCTGCCACGTCTTCCACCAGGACTACATCGTGAAGAAAGGCGTGGACCCGGTCGCGATGGAACACCGCATGTGGGCGCTGCTGGACGCGCGCCGCGCCGAATACCCGGCGGAGCACAACGTGGGCCACCTCTACGTGGCCAAGCCCGCGCTGGCCGATTTCTACCGGCGGCTGGACCCCACGAACACCTTCAATCCCGGCATCGGCCACACGCCGCGCCTGCGCGGCTGGGAGCCGGCCTGCTGCGATGCGCCGCCCGCGTGGCCGGCGGGCTACTCGGAACCCATGCCGGAGCCTGCGCCGCCGCAGTGAGTCGCCGCGGCGTGGCCCGCGAGGGCGTTGCGCCGCTGCAGGCACCGGTGGGGAGAGGAGGGCGGCGGCGGGCCGAGGGGCCCCGGAGTGCGCGCAGGCCGCGTGGGCCCGCCCGGCGGGGATGCCGTGGCGGGCGTGGAGCGAGCGCTTTCAGGTGTTTCAGGCTCCATGTCGCCGGATTCATTGAATAGTTTGCTATTAATTAAATAGCAAACTGCCGTGGGGCGCAGGGGGGCACCCGACCTTGGTTGGGCGCGGTCTTCAGGGCTTGGTGTGAGGGCAGCCTGGTATCTGCGCCGCTTCCGTGCATTCCGGCGGGATGTTCTCGAAGAGCACATCGCGGCCTACGCGTACGCGGTTCATGTCAACAGGCGGGTCCAAATACCATTTGATTTCACCGTTCAGCCAGAGATCGACCACTTCGCTCTGGCCCAGCAAGGTCTTGGGTTCGATGCGATAGAGCCGCACCACATAGGGCATCTTGAAGCGCGGGTGGGTGATGCGCTGCAGGAAGGATGCCTTGTGGAATTCCAGGCGATACACCCGGTGCGGGCTGTTTTCGGCATCGACAAAGTTCGGCGTCGCCAGAGCCCATACCGCCAGGAATAGCGCGTTCAGGCCCAGGCACCAGACGATGCAGGGCACGTTCTTGAGATTGGAAAGCTTCATCACCACTCCAGTCGGATCGGGAGCGGAACCCGCACGTGGTGCATGTCGAGGAGCGATCTTCAGGGCTTGGTGTTGGGGCAGCCCGGTATCTGCGCCGCTTCCGTGCATTCCGGGGGGATGTTTTCAAAAGTGACATCCTGACCTACGTGTACCCGGCTCAGGTCAACAGGCGGGTCCAAATACCATTTGATTTCACCGTTCAGCCAGAGATCGACCACTTCGCTCTGGCCCAGCAAGGTCTTGGGTTCGATGCGATAGAGCCGCACCACATAGGGCATCTTGAAGCGCGGGTGGGTGATGCGCTGCAGGAAGGATGCCTTGTGGAATTCCAGGCGATACACCCGGTGCGGGCTGTTTTCGGCATCGACAAAGTTCGGCGTCGCCAGAGCCCATACCGCCAGGAATAGCGCGTTCAGGCCCAGGCACCAGACGATGCAGGGCACGTTCTTGAGATTGGACAGTTTCATCACCACTCCAGTCGGGTCGGAAAAGGCAGGCGCACGCGGTGTACGTCGGAGACGATCATGAAGTCCCCGCCCCGCCCATGCAGGGCGCGCCACTGCCTGAAATGCCGGTTCTGCACCAGATAGCTCTGCCGGCTTGCATCGTCGGCATCGGCATACATCCATTGCTCGTTGATGGGGATGTCCAGGGCGGACCGGGGGATGCGCTCCACGCCACGCGGCCCCCAGAAGCCCAGCGGCTGCGACAGGAAGGAGTCGTCCGTGAAGTCATAGGAATCGCGCAGGTAGAAGGCCAGTTCATCGATGGCGATGGCGGCCTTGCCGCGCCCCTTGGGCGTCACCAGGCCAGACACCGCGATCTTGAGCGTGGCTTCGCCCATGGCGCCGTAGAAGTCGTCCATGGGATCCCCGAATCGGCCCACTTTCAGACGATTCACTTGGCAGGTGTCGTCCAAGACCTTGGCCGGCTGGTTCAGGTCGCCAAAACGCCAAGGTCTGGTTTGTCCCATCGCCTGCAGTGTGGCCTGCCCTTGTAGCCGCTGTATTCCGGCAGGGCTATTCCATTGCGCCTGCAACACCGACACCGCAGTCCGCACCCGGGCAAAGCCCAAGGCCCATTGCATGGTGACCGTGTTCTCTTCCAGTTGCGCTGAATCCAAATCGATCAGGTGGCGCTGCCCACTTTTGATGGTCTCCGGCATCGCAAACCCCGCTCCCCTGAACCACCGATCCATCAATGCCGCCGCCACCGGCCACCCCAGGCGCGAGCGCATCACGCCCGGAATGTCGTCGAGCTGGAAGCGCTGGGTCTTGGGCGGCAGTTTCTTTTCGAGTTCCGCGCGCGTGCGCTCCCTGTCCACACGGACGATGTCGTTCACTGGCCTCTCCCCCCGCCTGGGTTTTCTCGTTTTTACGGGACCGGATTCTGGCGGGAAAGGCGGTAGGGAAAGAGAAGAGTCACGCTTTTTTGGTGACTGTGGGTAACGCTATGGCCGATGCGGGGGCACCTGAGGCGGCCCTGCGTGGCGCTGGAGCAGAAGTCGTGCAGTGCGATGGGAGAAATTCCTGCGCTGAATACCTGCAGCCCCCGCCCCGGGCGAGCGCCGCCCCATGGCCCTGCCGGGGCACTTGCGAAAGCATCCCGAGGCCGACCGGGAGGTCGGCGGCTACCGGGGCCGCCTGCCCGGGCGCCCGCCGGCACACGCGTGGATGCGATCGCGCCTTGCAGCGGCAGTCACATGCCCAGCGATTTGAGCAGGTCGTCCGTGTCGCTGTCGGTGTTGCTGCCGGCGGCGGGGGCCGGGGCGTCGGCGCCGTCCTTGCCGGCCTGGGCCAGCAGTGCGTCGGGGTCCGGCGCTTCCTGGGGCTCGAAGTCGTAGAGCTTCACGAATTCGGTGCGGTCGATGGCCAGTTCCAGGTAGAAGATGTGGTTCTTGGCCGTGTAGAAGGTCACGCGGCGCGACTCGGGCTGGTCGAGGTTGGCGTCCACGCTCAGCATCACCTGCTTGTTCAGCACCAGCATCTTGGGCTGGTTCTGCGTGATGTGCGTCTGCAGTTCGCGGCGCACCTTGCCGGTGAAGTCGCCCACCACCTGGTTCATCAGCTCGCCCATCACGTTGGCCACCTCGTCGGAGGTGTAGGAGGTGGCGAGGTCTCCCTCCGACATGCCCATGCTGAGCAGGTAGGTCTGGTAGATCTCCATCGCCGCCTCTTTCGAGAGGTTGATGATGACCAGGCCCGAGAAGCCGCCGTCGAACAGCACGAAGCAGCCGATGTCGGGGCGCAGGCAGGTCTTGCTGATGCGCTGGACCATGCCGGAGTAGTGCAGCTGCGTCTGGGTGGCCACGCTCAGCACGCGGGTCACGGAGTTGCACAGGCTGATCAGCAGGTCTTCGGTGCCGTAGGTGGCGGCGGTCTTGTCGTGCGTGCTCATGGGGGGCGGCGGTGAGGGCGGAAGGTGGGCGGAAAGCGGGGCCGTATGCCCCGGCCGCAGTGTAGCGCGCGGGGTGCCTTCCCCAGACCCCCGGACAAGCCCGCGCCCGCCGCGCTGGCGCGCGAATCCAACGGCCCCCGCGGCGTGCGCGGTGGCGGCCACCGGCCGCGGCCGGGCGGCTAGTGTCCTGTCCCAGTAATTCGCCCGCAGAGCCGGGCGAGCTTCTCAAGGATTGAATCGGCGGTGGCAGTCCAAGTGAACGGCTTGCAGCTCTGGTTGTATTGGCTGACGAAGCTGTCGATCTTGTGTGTCAATTCCCTGACGCTTTTGAACGAGCCGCGCCGGATCGCCCTGTCGGTAATGATCCCGAAGAAGCGCTCAACTTGGTTGAGCCAACTGGAGTAGGTCGGGACAAAGTGCATGTGCCAACGCGGGCGCTGCGCCAGCCATGCACGCACTTTTGGATGCTTGTGGCTGGCGTAGTTGTCCACCACGCAATGCACGTCCAGATCCTTCGGCACGGCCTTGTCGATTTCACGCAGGAACGATAGAAATTCCTGATGGCGGTGGCGAGGCTTGCAGCTGGCCAGCACCGCCCCGTTGAGCACGTTCAGCGCCGCAAACAGCGTGGTCGTGCCATGGCGCACGTAGTCATGGGTGACCCCTTCGACATAGCCCAGTCCCATCGGCAGCATCGGTTGCGTGCGCTCCAGTGCCTGGCACTGGCTCTTCTCGTCCACGCAAAGCACCAGGGCGTTCTCGGGTGGATTGAGATACAAGCCCACCACGTCGCGCAGCTTCTCGATGAACAAGGGATCGGTGGACAGCTTGAAGCTCTCCACACGATGTGGCTTGAGCTGGAAAGCCTGCAGGTAGCGCGCAACCGTGCTCTTGCTGATCCCCGTCTCACCAGCCAGCATGCGCGTGCTCCAGTGCGTGGAGCCGTTGGCCGGCTTGGTGTGCAACGTCTTGTTGATCAGCTCGGCAACCCGCTCATCGTCCACCGTGCGCGGTCGCCCAGGGCGCAACTCGTCATACAGCCCGGGCAGTCGATCACGCGCGTAGCGGCCACGCCATCTCGTTACCGTAGCCCGATTGATCCCCAACGCTTGCGCAACGTCGGTGCTGGCCTTGTCCTGGCCTTCACAAGCCAAAACGATCCGCGCACGCAATGCCAATGCCGCTGGCAATGACCGTGACCTGGCCATGGAGAGCAACTCTGCTCGCTCTGCCTCGGTCAGGATGATGGTCGTTGTGCGGGTGTATGCGTTAGCCATGGGGCACCTCCAAGGATGCCCCATGCAACGCAGATTTCGTGCCTATGAATTAATGGGACAGGACACTAGCGGATGCCGCGCTCCAGCCCCGCGTCCGAGATGCGCCGGGCATACACGGCCAGCACGATGCGCTCGGAATTCACCAGGTATTCGTTCAGCGCCTGCGCCGCCTCCTGCGGCTTGCCGGCCTCGAACAGCGCCAGGATGCGCGCGTTCATGTCCACGTAGGGCGCGTGCAGGAACTCCGGGTCGTTCAGCAGCCCGAAGGCCAGCCGCAGCTCGGCCAGCACGTGGGAGAACATAGTGTTGAGCCGCTCGCTGTCGGCCAGCTCGACCACGGCCATGTGGAACTCCATGTTGGCCGTGCCCACGCCCTGCCAGTCGCCCGCGTCGCGGCAGCGCAGCGCCTCGTCCACGGCATCGCGCAGGTGCCGCTTGGCGGGGTGGCGCGGGTAGGCCTGCGCCAGCGCCTGGCATTCGATGAGCCGGCGCACGCGGTAGATGTCGATGATCGACGCGATGCTGGGCACGGCCACCGACACGCCGCGGTTGGGCTCGTGCTTGACCAGCCCTTCCTGCGTGAGCATGCGGAACACCTCGCGCAGCGTGTTGCGCGAGATCTCCAGGCTTTCGCTCAGGGCGGCCTCGGAGAGGCGCTGCCCCGGGGAGTATTCCCCCTTCACGATCTTCTGGCGGATCAGCTCGGCAATGCGTTCGTTGAGCGTCTGGGCGTTGGCGGGAAGGACGTTGGTCATGCCGGAAGCGGGGGGAAGAAGGAGGAGCAGGGGGCCAGGGGCAGCCGCGGTGGCAGGGCGCGCCGGCCGGGGAAAGACGACCGCTTTGTAGCAGATTCCCGCCGCGCTCCCGCCACGCCGCAGCCCGGGGCGCGCCGCACCCGCCCGGCCGCCGACAGGGGGCGCCGCCCCCGCTCGCCCATGCGCTGCATCCGGCAGCCCCTCACCCCAAGCCCTGTCGGGCTCCCTTCCGCCGGATGGAAAGCACCATGGAAACTGCCCCGCCCTAAGGGTTTACGCGGGGCTTTGCCGGCACTTTCGTTGGGCAAAATTTACGAATCGTGAGACAAGTTGATTGTCTTTGTGCTTTTTTGGTGCATTGATTGTTCAACAAAACAATAAAACATGGCGATCAATGTGAACTATTGTGTTCATCGATTGGCATGCGAATTGCGTGTCGTCTCGCGTCGCCGACGGCCCGCGCAGGCAGGCACGGCGGCAAGGAGAGAAGTCCCGCCGGAGGCGGCGGGGCCATGGTCGTCAGCCCCCAAGGATCCACATGCCCAACACCGTCAACCTGTGGCCGCTCATCGGAGTGGCCATCATCATTGCGGGATTCATCCTGCGCTTTAACCCCATGCTGGTCGTGATCGCCACGGCCATCGCCACGGCCTTCGCGGCCGGGTTCCCGATCGACAAGATCCTGGCGACCATCGGCACGGGCTTCATCAAGACGCGCAACCTGCCGCTCATCATCCTGCTGCCGCTCGCGGTGATCGGGTTGCTGGAGCGCCACGGCCTGCGCCAGCACGCGCAGAACTGGATCGGCAGCATCCGCTCGGCCACCGCCGGCCGCCTGCTGATCGTCTACCTGGCCGCGCGCCAGCTCACGGCGGCCATCGGCCTCACCAGCCTGGGCGGCCACCCGCAGATGGTGCGTCCGCTGATCGCCCCTATGGCCGAAGGCGCCACCGAGGCGCGCCACGGCCCGCTGCCCGAGCGCATCCGCCACAAGCTGCGCGCCTTCTCGGCCGCCACCGACAACGTGGGCCTGTTCTTCGGCGAAGACATCTTCGTGGCCTTCGGCGCCATCGTGCTGATGACCACCTTCCTGCGCGAGGCCGGCATCGAGGTCGAGCCGCTGCACGTCGCGCTCTGGGGCATCCCGACCGCCGTCTGCGCCTTCTGCATCCACGCCTGGCGCCTGCGCCGCCTGGACCGCACCCTGGAGCGCGAGCTGGCCGCCGAGAACCGCGCCGCCGCCGCCGCTGCTGCAAACGCTTCCCCCAACACCGCCCGCGGAGCCTGACCATGACGCTCACGATCCAGCACCTCTACCTCCTGGTGGGCGCCATCCTGGCGGTCACCGCGGCGATGACGCTCGCCGACCGCACGCACCCCAAGCGCTACTCCAGCGCGCTGTTCTGGGCGCTCTATGCGCTGGTCTTCCTGGTCGGTGACCTGCTGCCGCCCCTCTGGGTGGGCGTGGGCGCCGTGGCCATGGCGCTGATCGCCGGCTTCGGCGGCGTGGGCGCGGGCCGCCACGAACCGCGCAGCGCGGCCGACTACGCGGCGAGCGCGCGCCGCCTGGGCCACAAGCTCTTCATCCCGGCGCTGGCCATCCCGCTGGTCACGATGATCGGCACGCTCTCGGCCAAGCACCTGTCCATCGGCGGCGCGCCGCTGCTCGACCCCAAGAACACCACGCTGGTGAGCCTGGGCGTGGGCTGCGTGCTGTCGCTGGCGCTGGCCTGCTGGCTGACGCGCGAGACCCCCGCGCAGGGCATCCGCGAATCGCGCCGCCTCACCGACGCGCTGGGCTGGGCCCTGGTGCTGCCGCAGATGCTGGGCATGCTGGGCCTGGTGTTCTCCGACGCCGGCGTGGGCAAGGCCGTGGCGCACGTGACCACCACCTACATCAACATGGACCTGCGCTTCATCGCCGTGGCGGTGTACGTGGTCGGCATGGCGCTCTTCACCATCATCATGGGCAACGGCTTCGCGGCCTTCCCGGTGATGACCGGCGGCGTGGGCGTGCCGATCCTCGTGGGCGTGTACCACGGCGATCCGGCCGTGATGGCGGCCATCGGCATGCTCTCGGGCTACTGCGGCACGCTGCTCACGCCCATGGCGGCCAACTTCAACATCGTGCCCGCCGCGCTGCTGGAGCTGCCCGACAAGAACGCCGTGATCCGCGCACAGGTGCCCACCGCGCTGCTGCTGCTGGCGGCCAACGTGGTGCTGCTCAACTTCCTCATGTTCCGCTGACGGCGGGCACTTTTCCCACGACCATCGATCCGGGGCCCCGGCCCCGCACAAGGACCTGCCATGCAAATGGACCTGAACAGCGACCTCGGCGAAAGCCTGGGCGCCTGGCGCATGGGCGACGACGCCGCCATGCTGGACATCGTGAGCAGCGCCAACGTGGCCTGCGGCTTCCATGCGGGCGATGCCGCCGGCATCCTGCGCACGCTGCGCGCCGCTGTCGAGCGCGGCGTGGTGGTGGGCGCCCATGTGGCCTACCCCGACCTCGCCGGCTTCGGCCGCCGCAACATGGACGTGGAGAGCGCCGACCTGCAGGCCGACGTGATCTACCAGATCGGCGCGCTGCAGGCGCTGGCGCGCGTGGCCGGCACCACGGTGCGCTACGTCAAGCCGCACGGCGCGCTCTACAACACCATCGCCCACGACCGCCGCCAGGCCGATGACGTGATCGCCGCCGTGCGCGCGGCCGACCCCGCCCTGGTGCTGGTGGCGCTGGCCGGCTCGCCGCTGATCGGCTGGGCGCGCGACGCCGGGCTGCGCGTGGTGGCCGAGGCCTTCGCCGACCGCGCCTACACGCCGGCCGGCGCGCTGGTCTCGCGCCGCGAGAAGGGCGCCGTGCTGCACGATGCGGCGCAGATCGCCGAGCGCATGCTCCGGCTCGTCGCGGAGGGCACGCTGGAGGCCATCGACGGCAGCACCGTGCGCATCGGCGCCGACTCCATCTGTGTGCATGGCGACAGCCCCGGCGCGGTGGCCATCGCACGCGGGGTGCGCGCGCACCTCGAAAAATCCGGCGTGGCCATTGCGCCCTTCGCCGGTGCGCAGTGATGATGCGCAGCACTGCCTGAGGCTGCCGGAGACCCCACCGCCATGACCCTGCGTTTTCTTCCCGCCAACCTCGACGCGCTGATCGTCGAACAGGACGGCCTGGAGCCCACCCTGGCGCTGCTCGAATCGCTGCGGCGCGAACCCATCGCCGGCATCGAGGAAATGGTGCCGGCCGCGCGCACGCTGCTGATCCGCTTCCGCCCCGCCGCGTGCAGCATGGCGGCGCTGGTGGCCGCCATCGCGCGCCGCGACGTGAGCGGCCGCGCCGCGCGCGGCGATACCCTGATCGAGATCCCCGTGCGCTACGACGGCGAAGACCTGGCCGAGGTGGCGCAGATCCTCGGCACCACGCCCGAGGAAGTGGTGCGCCGCCACACGGGCAGCGAATACACCGTGGCCTTCACCGGCTTCGCGCCGGGCTTCGCCTACCTGACCGGCGGGCACCCGAGCTTCGACGTGCCGCGCCGCGCCACGCCACGCACCCGCATCCCCGCGGGCGCCGTGGGGCTGGCGGGCACCTTCAGCGGCATCTACCCGCAGGCCAGCCCCGGCGGCTGGCAGATCCTGGGCACCACGCCGCTCGCGATGTGGGACCTGGCGCGCGAGGTGCCGGCCCTGCTGCAGCCGGGCTTCCGCGTGAAGTTCGTCGATATTGCTACTGTTTCTGTAGCAAACAATCCAATGGAATCGGCGGCATCGGCACCAAAACACCTTGAACCACTCCCCGCGGCCGCCGTGGAGGGCCCGGCGCTGCGCGTGCGCGCCGCGGGCCTGCAGACGCTGTTCCAGGACCTGGGCCGCCACGGCCATGCGGGGCAGGGCGTCTCGGCCTCCGGCGCCATGGACCAGGCCGCGTGCAAGGCCGCCAACCGCCTCGTGGGCAACCCCTCGGACGCCGCCTGCCTGGAAACCGTCAACGGCGGCCTGCGGCTGCGCAGCCAGGGCGACATGGTGGTCGCCGTGACCGGCGCCGACGCGCCCCTGGAGGTCACCGCTGCGGACGGCCGGCGCTGGCCGGCACCGCGCTACGCGCCCGTGGCCCTGGCCGATGGCGACGAGATCGCCATCGGCGAGCCCGTGGCCGGCACGCGCTGCTACGTGGCCGTGCGCGGCGGCTTCGGCGTGGCGCCCGTGCTGGGCAGCTGCTCCACCGACACGCTGGCCCGCGTGGGCCCGCCGGCCGTGGCTGCCGGCGACGTGCTGGCCGTGCGCGCGCCTTCCGCGTCCCCGGGCCTGTCCGCCGTCGGCGCCCCGGAGCTGCCGCCCGAAGGCCTGCCCGTGCCCGGCGAGGACGTGGTGCTCGACGTCGTGCCCGGCCCGCGCACCGACTGGTTCACGCCCGAGGCCCTGGAGCGCCTGGCCGCCCAGCGCTGGCAGGTCACGCCGCAATCCAACCGCGTGGGCCTGCGCCTGGCCGGCGAGGTCCCGCTCGCGCGCGCCGTGCAGGGCGAGCTGCCCAGCGAAGGCACCGTGGCCGGCGCCCTCCAGGTGCCCCCGAGCGGCCAGCCCGTGCTGTTCCTGGCCGACCACCCGCTCACCGGCGGCTACCCCGTCATCGGCGCCATCGCCCCCTACCACCTGGACCGCGCGGGCCAGATCCCCGTGAACGCCTGGGTGCGCTTGCGGCCGGTGGGGGCCTTCGCGCCGCTGCAGCCCGATCCCACAGCGTGACCGACTGCCAAATTCCAGAAAGCCCTTCACCATGAAAAAAGTCTTGATTGCCCACCGCGGCGAAAACGGCGGCGCGGCCGCTGTTTCACCACATCGCCGGGCCTGCGCAGCAGGCGACGGCGATCTCGCCGCGCCCCGGGCAGCCGTTTCCAGCATGAGGTCTTGAGCACCATGAAAAAAGTCTTGATTGCCAACCGCAGCGAAAACGGTGGCGCAGCCGCTGTTTCACCACATCGCCGGGCCTGCGCAGCAGGCGACGGCGATCTCGCCGCGCCCCGGGCAGCCGTTTCCAGCATGAGGTCTTGAGCACCATGAAAAAAGTCTTGATTGCCAACCGCGGCGAGATCGCCGTCCGCGTGGCGCGCGCCTGCGCCGACTACGGCCTCGGCTCCGTCGCCGTCTATGCCGATGCCGACATCGATGCGCTGCACGTGCGCATGGCCGACGAGGCCTACGGCCTGGGCGGCGACCGCCCGGCCGACACCTACCTGCACATCGACAAGCTGCTGGAAGTGGCGCGCAAGAGCGGCGCCGACGCCGTGCACCCGGGCTACGGCTTTCTCTCCGAGAACGCGGGCTTCGCGCGCGCCGTGATCGGCGCGGGCCTCACCTGGATCGGCCCGCCGCCCGAGGCCATCGAGCGCCTGGGCGACAAGGTCGAGGCGCGCCGCATCGCGCTCACGGTGGGCGCGCCGCTGGTGCAGGGCACGGCCGGCCCGGTGCAGGACGTGTCGGAGGTGCTCGCGTTCGCCGAGCAGCACGGCCTGCCGATCATCATCAAGGCGGCCTTCGGCGGCGGCGGACGCGGCATGAAGATCGCGTGGCGCCTGGACGAGGTGGAAGACCTCTACGCCTCCGCCGTACGCGAGGCCACGGCCGCTTTCGGCCGCGGCGAATGCTTCGTGGAGCAGTTCCTCGACCGCCCGCGCCACATCGAGGCGCAGGTGCTGGCCGACACGCACGGCAACGTCGTGGTGCTGGGCACGCGCGACTGTTCGCTGCAGCGGCGCAACCAGAAGCTGGTCGAAGAGGCCCCCGCGCCCTTCCTCACGCCGGAGCAGCGCGAGCGCATCCACACCGCCGCGCGCGACATCTGCGCGGCGGCCGGCTACACCAACGCGGGCACGGTCGAATTTCTGCTCTCGGGCACGGGCGCGATCTCGTTCCTGGAGGTCAACACGCGCCTGCAGGTCGAGCACCCCGTGACCGAGCAGACCACGGGCATCGACCTGGTCGTGGAGCAGTTCCGCGTGGCCGAAGGGCTGCCGCTGCGCACCACGCAGACCCCCGAGCCGCTGGGCCATTCCATCGAATTCCGCATCAACGCGGAGGACGTGGGCCGCGGCTTCCTGCCCACGCCGGGCGGCGTGACCGCGTTCGAGCCGCCCTCGGGCCCGGGCGTGCGGCTCGACACCGGCGTGCAGGCCGGCTCCATCGTGCCGGGCACCTTCGACTCGCTCATGGCCAAGCTCATCGTCAGCGGCGCCACCCGTGCCCAGGCGATCGCCCGCGCACGCCGCGCGCTGCGCGAATTCCGCATCGAAGGCGTGGCCTCGGTGCTGCCCTTCCACCGCGCGGTGATGGAGCACGAGGACTTCATCAACGGCGAGACCCTGCGCGTGCACACCCGCTGGATCGAAACCGACTTCGCCGACACCCTGGCCGCCGCCGCGCGCGCCGAACCGTTGCAGGACACCGCCCTCGTGCGCACCGCCATCGAGATCGACGGCCGCCGCGTGGCCCTGGGATTGCCGGCCGTGCTGCTGCAGGGCCTGCAGGCCGCCGGCGCAGGCAGTGCGCCGGCCGCGGGCACGGCCCCGCAGGCCGCGCCCGCCGTGCGAGAGGGGGCCGTGCCCGCCCCCGTGGCCGGCACCGTGCAGGCCTGGAAGGTGGCCGAGGGCGACACCGTGGCCGAGGGCGACCTGATCGCGGTCATGGAAGCCATGAAGATGGAGATGCAGGTCACCGCGCCGCGTGCCGGGCGCATCGCCGGGCGGGTGGCGGTGGGCAGCTACCAGGCCGTGGGTGCGGTGCTGGCGCGCATCGACGCGGGGGGCTGACGGCCGACAGGGGGCGGTGGTGCCGGCGCCCGGGCCGGCGCCGGATGGAGCAGGCTGGCAAGATGCCCATTCGAGCCTGTTACTTGTTGAAACAAGGCGGCATAATCCCGGCCACTGCCGCGTTGTGTCGCGTTGCGGTTGGAAGGCATGTCGGCGCTCCGCCGAGAGCCTTCCGTTGTTCACGTTCCAAGTTCCTAACCCCCATGAAAATCAACTACAACATCGCCGTGGTGGCGATTTCCGCCCTGGTGCTGACCGGCTGCGCTTCCGTCAACATGGCCAGCCAGGCGGATTCCGACAAGGCCAAGCAATTCAGCGAGCCAGCGCCCGGAAACGCCGGCCTGTACGTCTACCGCAACAGTGTCATCGGCAAGGCCGTCAAGAAGGACATCAAGGTCGATGGCAAGTGCCTGGGAGAAAGCGCGCCCGACGTGTTCTTCTACACGCAGGTCGAAGGCGGCAAGAAGCACACCATCGAGACGGAATCGGAGTTCTCGCCGAATGTCCTGGAAGTGTTCATGGAGGCCGGCAAGAACTACTTCATCCGGCAATACATCAAGATGGGCGCATTCGTGAGCGGAGCGAACGTGGAGCCGATCGCCGAAGAGCAAGGCAAGGCCGATGTCGCCAAGCTCGCCATGGCCCAGCCAGGCACCTGCAGCAAGTAACGGCTTCCGGGGGGGGCGGTGGCAGGGCGCACCGTTCCCATGCCCGCTGTCGCTGCGGGCAATCCGCGATGGACCGGCACGGCAGACGCTCAAGTCAAGATGTGTGCCGGCCCGCGATCGGGTAGCCGATCTCGCCGGCTTCGGCGCGCACCGCAGCCAGGCCCGCGTCCGGATTGAGTGCCAGGACGACGGCATCGGTGAGCGGTTCGTGGGAGAAGATGGCCGCGGCGACAGGCTGCGGGACCGGGCACTCGTAATACGCTTCGGCCCACCGGACGTAGCCCGAAGGGCCGGAGATGAGCAGTTCAAGCAGGTCGCGGGCGCCGTCTTCCCCGCCGAAGCCGGACACCTTGCTCCAGCCGGTATCGCCCTGCTGTCGCCAGTAGCAGAACGTGGCGTGGTGCATCGAGAAAGCGGGTTCATCCAGGAAGGAAGAAAAGCAGTCCGGCACCTGGCGCTGGATCTCGCGCGGCCAGTCGGAGCCTGCCGCGAGTTCGTGCGCAAAACCTTTGATCGCGGCCCCGCAGCCGTCGAAGAGCACGAACCAGTCGTCCCCGCACCCGTCGCGCATGGATGCCATTGCTTCGCCGTCATCCCAGCAGGCATCGAAGCTGTAGTACCGGTACTCCCATTCCGCGCACAGGATCGCGTCGAGCATCGCAAGGGATTGCGCCGTGCGGCGCAAGTCTGCAATGGCCGGCAGGTGGTCTGGTGACATGGGGTGCTCGGTCCGTCGTGGAAGGTGGCATGGCGCGGGCGGCGGGCGGCTGCCCGCGCTCCGGCTCCGATTCTGCACGGTCCCCGGGAGCCTCCATCTGGCGGACACTGCCCGACTTCTGCACTTTCCTGGCCCCTCCGATGCCCCTGGACATAGGTTTCCTTTTGCCCGACGGCCGGTACGACCTGCGCCTCCAGTTCGACGGCGACGGATGCTACTGGTTTCTTCACCCGTGGTTCACCCGCGTGCAGCGGACGACCGGCAGCTATGTCGATCTGTACGGAGACGCCGACTTTCACGAAGCCAACGGCCTGGATGCGCTCATCGGCGCGATGGCCGAGGCCAGGGCCGCTGCCGCGAGGCAGCCGACGGAGTGGAGGGTTCACACGGGCACGCAACTCGTGCCGGTGCGCCAAGAGCTTTACGCGACGGTGGAGCGTGTGGAGATCCTGCGCTCCATCGAACGGTTCCAGGCGTTGCTGGAAGAGGCGAAAGTGTCCCGGAAAACCCTGGCATTCCGAGGAGACTGAAAGAGACGGGAGTCTGCGCGCCGGCGGGAAGAGTTGCTCCGGGCATGAAACCTTTCACCGCGTGCGGCACACTCACGCCGCATGCGTGCGCCGGCCTGCCCTGGGGGCGGTCAATTCACAAAAATTGAATCACTGCATCAATTTCATTGAAACTTCACGCAGGTTCACCACTCTAGACTGCGGCGCAACCTACTGCTGCGTTGCAGCAACCCCTTCCGATACACCCACGCCATCGCCTTCATGACCACGCCCCGCACCGCCCGCTACAGCGGCACCGCCATCGCCCTGCACTGGATCCTCGGGGTGGCGCTCGTGGCCATCTTCGGGTTCGGGATCTACATGACGGGGTTGCCGTTCTCGCCCCAGCGGCTCAAGTTCTACAACTGGCACAAGTGGGCGGGCGTGACCATCCT
The DNA here is from genome assembly GCF_028069655.1 of Acidovorax sp. NCPPB 4044. Classification (NCBI taxonomy): domain Bacteria; kingdom Pseudomonadati; phylum Pseudomonadota; class Betaproteobacteria; order Burkholderiales; family Comamonadaceae; genus Acidovorax; species Acidovorax sp. NCPPB 4044. Next base: position 3,222,056 of record NZ_JAMCOS010000001.1, on the reverse strand, counting down.
GGCGCTGTCGGTGCTGCGGGTGCTGTGGCGCCTCACGCACCGGCCGCCTGCGCTGCCCCCGGCCGTGGAATCGGCCATGCCGGCCTGGCAGCGCGTGGCGCACCATGGCACGCACCACCTCATGTACGCGCTCTTTTTCATCGTGCCGCTGGTGGGCTGGGCCTACAGTTCCGCGGCAGGTTTCCCCATCGTGTTCCTGGGCCTGTTGCCGCTGCCCAGCTTCGTGCCCGTGAGCCCCGAGCTGGCCGAGGCGATCAAGCCCTGGCACGAGATCACCGCCTATGCGCTGGCCGTGCTGGTCGTGCTGCACGTGGCCGCTGCGCTGAAGCACCAGTTCATCGACCGCGACGGCCTCATCGGCCGCATGTTGCCGGGCCGCGGCTGAACGCGGCGCGCCGGTAGCCGTCTGTCTCTGTGGCTGGCACTTCTCTTTTTTCTCCCCTGCCTCTTCGACCGATCCATCCGAACGGAGCCCCCATGAAGTTTTCCTCGACCACTTTCGCCGGCCTGGCGCTGGCTTCCGCGGCCGTGCTGGCGGGTGCCCCCGCGTTCGCGCAGCAAAAGCTCGTGCCCGAGCAGAGCGAGATCGCTTTCGTGAGCAAGCAGATGGGCGTGCCCGTCGAGGGCAAGTTCAGGAAGTTCGACGCGCAGGTCGCGTTCGACCCCGCCAAGCTGGCCACCAGCAAGGTCACGATCACGGTGGACACCGGCAGCGCCACGCTGGGCGTGAAGGAAACCGACGCCGAGCTGCCCAAGCCCACGTGGTTCAACGTGCGCAAGTTCCCGCAGGCCACGTTCCAGTCCACGGCGATCAAGTCCACCGGCCCCGGCAAGTTCGAGGTGGCCGGCAAGCTGAGCGTCAAGGGCGCCACGCAGGATGTCGTCGCCCCGGTCACGCTCACGCAGACCGGCGCCACCACCCTCGCCACGGGCAGCTTCGCCATCAAGCGGCTGGCCTTCAAGATCGGCGAGAACGAGTGGGCCGACACGTCCATGGTGGCCGACGAGGTGCAGGTGAAATTCAAGCTCGCGCTCACGGGCGTGGGCAAGCTGTAAGCCCGGCCCGGCCTGACCGCGGCCCGTCTTTCCTGTCCGCTGCTTTCTTTTTTTCGTTCCGTTTTCCCATCCTTTTTCAACCGGAGATATCGACATGCGTAAATCCCTCTTCGCCCTGGCCGCCGCGGCCACCCTGTTCGCCGGCGCTGCCCAGGCCCAGACCGCCACGTATGCCGTGGAGCCGACGCACACCTTCGCCACGTTCGAGATCAGCCACTTCGGCGCCAGCGTGAACCGCGGCCGCTTCGACAAGAAGGAAGGCACGATCGAGCTGGACAAGGCCGCCAAGACCGGCAAGGTGGACATCACCTTCCAGATCGCTTCGATCAACACCGGCACGCCCCCCTTCGACAAGCACCTGCTGAGCGCCGACATCTTCGACGCGGCCAAGTACCCCACCGCCAAGTTCGTGGGCGACAAGTTCACCTTCGACGGCGACAAGCTCACCTCCGTGGCCGGCAGCCTGACCCTGAAGGGCCAGACGCATCCCGTGACCTTCAAGGCCAACCAGTTCGCCTGCTACCAGAGCCCGATGCTCAAGCGCGAAGTGTGCGGCGGCGACTTCGAGACCACCATCGACCGCACCCAGTTCGGCCTGGACTACGGCGTGCAGTACGGTTTCCCCAAGAACGTGCGCATCGTGGCGCAGATCGAAGCCGTGAAGCAGTAATCAATCGACGGACGGTTCACCCGTCCCGTTCCGGGCGCCCGAGAGGGTGCCCCCCAAGGGCCGGCCCCGTGCAACGCGGGGCCGGCCCTTGTGCTTTTCGAGAAGCGAGGAAGCACCCCTGCGCCTGCCGCGGCGCAGCCGGCCCGCGTCTGTGGGCCCTGCCCGCAGGGCAGGGAGCATCCCTGTGCCGTGGGCAGGCAACAAAAAGGCCGGCGATGCCGGCCTTCTGTGAGGAGTGCGCGCCCGGGCCCGTCGGGCGCCGGTGGCTTCGGGCTCAGTGCTTGCCCGAGGTGTCCATGCGCTCCGTCTTGCCGTCCAGGATCGCCTCGGGCTCCTGCGCGGCCACCCAGTCGGGGTTGTCCAGGCGGTGGCGGAGCTGCTCGGTGTCGAGGTCGCCCGTCCACTTGGCCACGACGATGGTGGCCACGCCGTTGCCCACCAGGTTGGTGAGCGCGCGCGCCTCCGACATGAAGCGGTCGATGCCCAGGATCAGCGCCAGGCCCGCCACCGGCACGTGGCCCACGGCGGAGAGCGTGGCGGCCAGCACGATGAAGCCGCTGCCCGTGATGCCGGCCGCGCCCTTGGAGGTGAGCAGCAGCACCAGCAGCAGCGTGATCTGGTGCGTGATGTCCAGCGGCGTGTTGGTGGCCTGCGCGATGAACACCGCCGCCATGGTGAGGTAGATCGAGGTGCCGTCCAGGTTGAACGAATAGCCGGTGGGGATCACGAGGCCCACGGTGGTCTTCTTGGCGCCCAGGTTTTCCATCTTCTCCATCATGCGCGGCAGCACCGATTCGCTGGACGAGGTGCCCAGCACGATGAGCAGCTCTTCCTTGATGTACTTCACGAACTTCCAGATCGAGAAGCCGTGGAAGCGCGCGATCAGGCCCAGCACGACGAACACGAACAGCAGGCAGGTGAGGTAGAACGAGCCCATGAGCTTGCCCAGCGAGAGCAGCGAGCCCACGCCGTACTTGCCGATGGTGAAGGCCATGGCGCCGAACGCGCCGATCGGAGCCACCTTCATGATGTAGCCCACGATGGTGAACAGCACGTGCGAGGTCTTCTCGATGAAATCGAACACCAGCGTGCCGCGGCCGCCGAAGCGGTGCAGCGCGAAGCCGAACATCACGGCGATCAGCAGCACCTGCAGGATCTCGCCCTTGGCGAAGGCGTCCACCACCGTGGTGGGGATGATGTTCATGAAGAAGTCGGTGGTGGTGCCCATCTTGCCGGGCGCCGTATAGGCCGCGATGGACTTGGTGTCGATGGCCGCGGCATCGACGTTCATGCCCGCGCCGGGCTTGAGCACGTTCACCACGATGAGCCCGATGATCAGGGCGATGGTGCTCACGATCTCGAAGTAGAGCAGTGCCAGCCCGCCCGTGCGGCCCACCTTCTTCATGTCTTCCATGCCGGCGATGCCGACCACCACGGTGCAGAAGATGATGGGCGCGATGATCATCTTGATCAGCTTGATGAAGCCGTCGCCCAGGGGCTTCATCTTCTCGCCCAGTTCGGGATAGAAGTGCCCGAGCAGCACGCCCACGACCACGGCGAAGAGCACCTGGACGTAGAGCGATCGGTAGATGGGGAGTTTGGCGGGGATCCGTACGGTTGCGGTCATGCAGGCCTCTTGGGTCAGAAGGAAAACGGGGCAGGGTGCGCTTGTCCCGGCGCAGCCGCAGCGAAAAGGTGAGGCACTGTAAAGCAGGGTTTTCTCCCGGCCATTGTGGGAAACCACATCGTTGATCCCACTCCGTGGGAGTCCGGGGGCAAAAAAAGCGGGCCGGGGTACGGGCCGGACGCGGGAAGGGGCGTTCGGTCGGTGCGTCGGGAGCCGGCGCGCACCGCGGCGCCCCGGGCGGGGGGCGCCGGCCGGCATACGCCCGTTGGCGTATTTCGCGCAACGGGCCGGCTCTCCAGAATCGGGCCCATCGATCCACTGCGCTGGCTTGATTTCTCCCTCCTCCCGCGTTTTTCTTCCTCACTTTCCCGGAGCCCACCATGCAACGTCGCTTCACTCTCCAGGCGCTGTGCGCCGCAGCCGCCCTGGCCGGCCTCTCCGCACTGCCCGCGCAGGCGGCCGACACCATCAAGGTCGGGGTGCTGCACAGCCTCTCGGGCACCATGGCCATCTCCGAGACCGTGCTGAAAGACACGGTGCTGATGACGATCGACGAGATCAACGCCGCGGGCGGCGTGCTCGGCAAGAAGCTCGAACCCGTGGTGGTGGACCCGGCCTCCAACTGGCCGCTGTTCGCCGAGAAGACCAAGCAGCTGCTGGGCCAGGACAAGGTCTCGGTGATCTTCGGCTGCTGGACCTCGGTGAGCCGCAAGTCGGTGCTGCCCGTGGTCGAGGAAATGAACGGCCTGCTGTTCTACCCCGTGCAGTACGAGGGCGAAGAGCTTTCCAAGAACGTGTTCTACACGGGCGCCGCGCCCAACCAGCAGGCCATCCCCGCGGTGGACTACCTCATGGGCAAGGACGGCGGCGCCGCCAAGCGCTGGGTGCTGCTGGGCACCGACTACGTGTACCCGCGCACCACCAACAAGATCCTGCGCGCCTACCTGAAGTCCAAGGGCGTGAAGGACTCGGACATCGACGAGAAGTACACCCCCTTCGGCCACAGCGACTACCAGACCATCGTGGCCGACATCAAGAAGTTCAGCCAGGGCGGCAAGACGGCCGTGGTCTCCACCATCAACGGCGACTCCAACGTGCCCTTCTACAAGGAGCTGGGCAACGCGGGCCTGAAGGCCAAGGACGTGCCGGTCGTCGCCTTCAGCGTGGGCGAGGAGGAACTGCGCGGCGTGGACACCAAGCCGCTCGTGGGCCACCTGGCCGCGTGGAACTACTTCATGTCGATCAAGAACCCCGAGAACACGGCGTTCATCAAGAAGTGGAGCGACTACGCCAAGGCGAAGAACATTCCCGGCCATAAGGACAAGCCGCTCACCAACGACCCGATGGAGGCCACCTACATCGGCATCCACATGTGGAAGCAGGCCGTGGAGAAGGCCAAGAGCACCGATGTGGACAAGGTGACCGCCGCCATGGCCGGCCAGACCTTCAAGGCGCCGAGCGGCATCGTCAGCAAGATGGACGAGAAGAACCACCATCTGCACAAGAGCGTGTTCATCGGCGAGATCCGCGCCGACGGCCAGTTCAACGTGGTCTGGAAGACGCCCGGCCCCGTGAAGGCCAAGCCGTGGAGCCCGTACATCGAAGGCAACGATAAGAAGAAGGACGAACCCGAGAAGAAGTGAACACCCCCCTGAGGCGCTGCGCGCCTTCACCCCCTCTCTCACGCTGCGCGTGGGAGGGGGGGACGACGCCAGCGGCCCGGCGGAGCCGGTTCCGCGGCGTCTGCTGGTCTGGGGTGTGGTCACCGCTCTGCTTCTTTTTGACGTTCCGTTGCGGGTTTCTTTCCCATGCTTTTTTCTTCCTTCCATCGCCTGATCGCCTGCCTGCTGCTGTGTGCGGCCGTGCAGGCGCATGCGCTCACGGCCGAGGGGGCGCGGGCCATGGCTGCGGGCGAGACCGAAGAGCGCATCGCCGCGCTGCAGCAGGCCATCGCCACGCCGGACGAAGCCACGGTGGCTTTCGTGCGGGCCATGGCCGACGATGCGGTGAAGATCGCCGGCAGCCGCGCCATCGTGGTGAAGGACGGCCGGGGCACCGACCCGGTCACGGGCGCGGAGGTGCCGGTGCCCGAGGAGGCGGAGGACATCGTCAACAACAACCGCATGCGCGGCGAGTTCGATACCGCGCTCGCATCGCTGCAGCTGCTGTCGCCCGATGCGGCGCAGCGCCGCGCGGCCATCGAGGCGCTGAAGGACGAGGCGGACGAGGCGCGCCTGCCGCTCATCGACAAGGCGCTGGCGGCCGAGCGCGAGCCGGGCCTGAAGGCGCGGCTGGAAGCCATCCGCGCGCGCATCCAGCTCTCGGGCAGCGATGCGGCGCAGCGCCAGCTGGCCGCGCAGGCACTGGCGGCCAGCGGCAACCCCGCCACGCGCACGGTGCTGCTGGAGCAGCTGCGCAGCGAGCAGGACCCGAAGGTGAAGGCGGCGATCGAAGCGGCCCTGAAGTCCGTGGAGTCGCGCCTGCAGTGGGGCGAGCGCCTGGGCGCGCTGTTCTCGGGCATCAGCCTGGGCTCCATCCTGCTGCTGGTGGCGCTGGGCCTGGCGATCACCTACGGCCTGATGGGCGTGATCAACATGGCGCACGGCGAGCTGATGATGATCGGCGCCTACGCCACCTACGTGGTGCAGGGGCTGTTCCAGCGCTATCTGCCGGGCGCGTTCGATGCCTACCTGATCGCGGCGGTGCCCGTGGCCTTCCTGGCCTCGGCGCTCATGGGCGCGCTGCTGGAGCGCGGCGTGATCCGCTTCCTCTACGGCCGCCCGCTGGAGACGCTGCTGGCCACCTGGGGCATCAGCCTCATGCTGCAGCAGCTCGTGCGCACCGTCTTCGGCGCGCAGAACGTGGGCGTGGAGAACCCCGCGTGGATGAGCGGCGGCGTGCAGGTGCTGGAGAACCTGCAGCTGCCCTGGAACCGGCTCGTGATCGTGGGCTTCGCGTTCGCGGTGCTGGCCGGCGTGGCGTTCCTGATCGGGCGCACGCGGCTGGGCCTGTTCGTGCGCGGCGTGACGCAGAACCGGCCCATCGCCTCGTGCATGGGCGTGAACACCGCGCGCATCGACACCTATGCCTTCGCGCTGGGCTCGGGCATCGCCGGCCTGGCCGGCTGCGCGTTGAGCCAGGTGGGCAACGTGGGCCCCGACCTGGGCCAGGGCTACATCGTGGATTCGTTCATGGTGGTGGTGCTGGGCGGCGTGGGCCAGCTCGCGGGCACCGTGTACGCCGCACTGGGCCTGGGCGTGCTGAACAAGTTCCTCGAAGGCTGGGCGGGCGCCGTGCTGGCCAAGATCGCGGTGCTGGTGTTCATCATCGTCTTCATCCAGAAGCGGCCGCAGGGCATCTTCGCCATCAAGGGGCGCACGGCCGACTGATATGGAACACCCCCCTGTGCCGCTTTGCGCCCTCCACCCCTCTCCTGCGGGAGCGGGAACGCCGCCCGCGCGGCGGAGCGGCCCTTGCGCGGCGGCCGCTGGCGATGCGAAACGTTGAAAGAATATGACCACTCCGACCCCTGTCCCACTGCCCACCCCGGCACCCCTGCTCACGCGCGGCGGCTGGTCGGCCTTCGCCTTCGCGCTGATCGCGGTCTGCGCGGTGGCGCCGGCGCTGAACCTGCTCGTGCCGGCCGGCAGCGCCTTCCACCTCTCCGACTACGCCGTGGCGCTGCTCGGCAAGATCATGTGCTACGCCATCTGCGCGCTGGCCATGGACCTCATCTGGGGCTACACGGGCATCCTGAGCCTGGGCCACGGCCTGTTCTTCGCGCTGGGCGGCTACGTGATGGGCATGTACCTCATGCGCCAGATCGGCCGCGACGGCAACTACAAGAGCGACCTGCCCGACTTCATGGTGTTCCTCGACTGGAAGGAGCTGCCCTGGCACTGGGCGTTCTCGGACAGCTTCGCCGCCACGCTGGTCCTGGTGGCCCTGGTGCCGGGCGCTGTGGCCTTCGTGTTCGGCTACTTCGCGTTCCGCTCGCGCATCAAGGGCGTGTATTTCTCGATCATCACGCAGGCCATGACCTTCGCGGCCATGCTGCTCTTCTTCCGCAACGAAACCGGCTTCGGCGGCAACAACGGCTTCACCGACTTCAAGCGCATCCTGGGCCAGCCGCTGGCCACGCAGAACATGCGCATGCTGCTGTTCGTGCTCACCGGGCTCGCGCTGCTGGGCTTCTTCCTCATGGGGCGCTGGCTGGTGCGCTCCAAGTTCGGCCGCGTGCTGCAGGCCATCCGCGACGCCGAGAGCCGCGTGATGTTCTCGGGCTACTCGCCGCTGCCCTACAAGCTGACCATCTGGACCGTGAGCGCCATGATGTGCGGCGTGGCCGGCGCGCTCTACGTGCCGCAGGTGGGCATCATCAACCCCGGCGAGATGAGCGCCGCCAACTCCATCGAGATCGCCGTCTGGGCCGCCGTGGGCGGGCGCGCCACGCTCATCGGGCCCATCGTGGGCGCCTTCCTCGTCAACGGCGCCAAGAGCTGGCTCACCGTCACGGCGCCCGAGTTCTGGCTGTATTTCCTGGGGGCGCTGTTCATCGCCGTGACGCTGTTCCTGCCGCAGGGCGTGGTGGGGCTGCTGCGCTCGCCGGGCGGCTGGCGCAGCCGCATCGCGAAAGCCCTGCGCAAGGAAGAAGGAGGCGCTGCGCGATGACCCCCGATCTCATGGAAGAAGGCGCGCGCCGCATCGGGCGCACGGCTGCCACGCCGTCCGGCGCGGGCCACACCGCATCCGGCGGCCGCGCCGCGGGCTTCTCGCGCGTGGCCGTGCCCGGCGCAGTGGACGTGGCCCACGGCCGCATCCTCTACCTGGAAGACGTGCACGTCGCCTTTGACGGCTTCAAGGCCATCAACGGCCTGAACCTCGACATCGCCCCGGGCGAGCTGCGCTGCATCATCGGCCCCAACGGCGCGGGCAAGACCACGATGATGGACATCATCACCGGCAAGACCCGGCCCGACCGCGGCACGGTGTTCTTCGGCTCCACCATCGACCTGCTGCGCCACAACGAGCCCGGCATCGCGCAACTGGGCATCGGCCGCAAGTTCCAGAAACCCACCGTGTTCGAGCAGCTCAGCGTGTTCGAGAACCTCGAACTCGCGCTCAAGACCCACAAGGGCGTCGGCCCGTCCCTGTTCTTCCGCCTCGACTCGGCGCAGAAGGACCGCCTGGCCGAGGTGCTGCACACCATCCACCTCGCGCACCAGCCCGCCCGCCGCGCCGGCGAACTGAGCCACGGCCAGAAGCAATGGCTGGAGATCGGCATGCTGCTCATGCAGGACCCCAAGCTGCTGCTGCTCGACGAGCCCGTGGCGGGCATGACCGACGAGGAGACGGCGCGCACGGCGGAGCTGTTCCTCTCGCTCAAAGGCAAGCATTCGCTGATGGTGGTGGAGCACGACATGTCGTTCATCCGGACGATCTCGGAGAAGGTGACGGTGCTGTGCGAGGGGGCGGTGCTGGCGGAGGGGACGCTGGATGAGGTGCAGGGGGATGAGAGGGTGATCGAGGTTTATCTGGGGCGGTGATGTTTTTTTGTCTTTGTTCTGGGTTTGTTTCCCGGGGCCGGGCGCACACCCCGGCCCCGGAAAGCAAACCCACAACAAAACCCCGCCACGGCGCAGGTCGCCAAGCGCAACGTAACCAACAATAAACTACAAAAAAAATAGCAAACTATCCAGTGAATCCGCCGGCATAGAAGCAAAAAGACCCCAAAACCATGCTCACCGTCCACCACCTCCACCAGTACTACGGCGGCTCCCACATCCTCCGCGACGTGAGCCTCACCGCCGCCCCGGGCAAGGTCACCGTCCTCCTGGGCCGCAACGGCGTCGGCAAGACCACGCTGCTCAAGAGCCTCATGGGCCTGGTCGCCGTGAAGAGCGGCGAGATCGTCTGGGAAGGCCAGCCCATCCAGGGCCGGACTCCCTACGAGCGCGCCCGCGCCGGCATCGGCTTCGTCCCTCAGGGCCGCGAGATCTTCGGGCGACTCACGGTGGAGGAGAACCTGCGCATGGGCCTGGCCTACAAGAGCGGTTCCACGCCGGTGCCCGAGCACCTCTACACGCTGTTCCCCGTGCTGCAGCAGATGCTGGGCCGCCGCGGCGGGGACCTGTCGGGCGGGCAGCAGCAGCAGCTGGCGATCGCGCGGGCGCTGGCGCCGAGCCCGCGCCTGCTGATCCTCGACGAGCCCACCGAGGGCATCCAGCCGAGCATCATCAAGGACATCGGCCGCGTCATCCGCCGCCTGGCCGACGAGGGCCTGGACGGGCACCCGGTGGCGGTGCTGCTGTGCGAGCAGTACTACGACTTCGCCGAGGAACTGGCCGACGAATACCTGGTGATGGAGCGCGGCGAGGTGATCGCGCGCGGGCCCGGCAGCGAGATGCAGGCGCGCGGGATCCGCCAGCTCGTGGCGATCTGAACCGCGCCCCCGCGCGGGCCGGGCAGACCGAGGGCAGACAGGCCGGCAGGGCAGGGCAGGGCAGGGCAGTACAGGGTGCGGCGCAGCGCGGGCCGGCGCGACCGGCTTGACCGCGGCAAGGCCGCACCCCTATGCTGGCAACCGGGCGCGGACGCCACCGTGCCGCTCTCCAGAGACACCCCCCGGCCCCGCGCAGCCCTCTTTGTCCCATCCATGTCCTTGCCCTCCGCCCCAGGCTCCGAAGACCCGCCCTCCGCCCCGGCCGTGCCACTGCTGCAGGAGCGCGACATCACACTGCTGAAGGCGGGGGTGCGGGATTTCGCGCAATCGGCCGCATCGCTTGCGCCGGCGCAGTCCCGCGACTGGATGGAGCGCATCCTGGCCTGCGTGCACGGCCCATTGGCCACCTATGGCGGCGAGCTGGCGCACTGGACGGGCGAGAACGCCGCCGTGGTGTTCCGGCCCGGCGAGGGCGCCGACGACAGCGTGCAGCGTGCGGCCATGTATGCGGTGGCGCTGCAGATGGCGCTCAAGGAACTCAACGAGGCCTGCCGCAACGAGCGCCTGCCGCCCGTGTACGTGGGCGTCGGCATCGCCTGCGGCCCCGCTCTGGTGGGCGACGGGGCGCCGGCCGGCAGCGGCCGCCAGGCCCCGCTGCTGCTGGGCGAGGTGGTGGCGGAAGCCTCGCAGCTGCGCGCGTTCGCGCTGCGCGGACAGGTGCTGGTGAGCGAGGCGGTCTACCAGCGCTGCTGGACGATGGCCTCGGTGTCGGCGCCGGTGCAGGTCTTCGTGAAGGGCCGCTCGGGCCAGCTCTCCATGCGCGAACTGGTGGCCGTGCCGGGCCGCAAGCTCAAGGTGCCGCGCCAGGAATTCCGCCGCAGCCTGCGCGTGGAGGCCAACCTGCCCTGCACCTGCCAGCGCGTGCAGGACGGCGCCGTGCTGCCGCACGCCGTGCCGTGCTCGGTGCGCGACATGGGCTACCACGGCGCGCTGCTGGAGCTGGACGAGCCCGTGCCGATGCACGGCGAACTGCGGCTGGCGTTCGACCTGCCCATCGCCCGGTACCAGGCGCGCGACGTGTATGCGCGCGTGGTCACGCTCAACACCACGGGGCCGCAGGTGCTGGCGGGCGTGGAATTCACGGCCACCAGCGCGGAGTTCGACGCCCAGGTGCGGCGCTTCGTGCAGGGCATGGTCGCGGGCGGGTAGGGCGCGTGGAACCCCTGCGGTTCGAAGGCGTCATCGCCTCCTGGAACGACGCGCGCGGCTTCGGCTTCATCGAGCCGTCGGCCGGCGGCGATCCGGTGTTCGTGCACGCCAGGGCGTTCATGGCGCGCGCGGAGAGGCCGCAGGCCGGGCAGCGTGTGAGCTTTGCCGTGGAGCCCGGTCCGCAGGGCCGCAAGCGCGCGTGCCGCGTCGGGCCTGCGGGCGCACCGCGCGCCGCGGCCCCGCCTTCGCCGTCCTCGCCATCCTCACGGGCACGCAGTTCTGGCGCACCCGTGCCCCCGCGCCGGGGCACGGCGCGCTCCGGCAGGGGCCAGGCAGGCCGGCAGGGCGGGCCGGGAAAGGGCACCCTCTGGGTGCTGCCGGCCTTCGCCGTGTACTGGGCCGTGCTGTCGCTCTTCGCACCGGTCCCGCTGTGGATGTTCGGCCTGTATGCCGGGATGAGCGGCGTGTCCTTCCTGGCCTATGCGGTGGACAAGGCATCCGCCATGAACGGCGGCTGGCGCACGCGCGAGAGCACGCTGCACCTGCTGGCCCTGGCCGGCGGCTGGCCCGGCGCACTGCTCGCGCAGCAGTTCCTGCGGCACAAATCCGCCAAGGCCGAATTCCGCGCCGTGTTCTGGGTGACCGTCGTGGTCAATGCCGCGGCGCTGGCCGTGCTGTGCACGCCGGTCGGCGCGGACCTGCGGCGCGCGCTGGGCATGTAGCGGCGGCCGCCCGCCTGTCAGGCGGGACAGCCCAGTGCGTCCGCGAGAGCGCCGATGGTGGCGCAGTGCAGGGGGTTGCCGGGCCGGGGCGAGACGTCCTTCGGCCGCGCGGCGCCGAATTCATGCGGGCGTTCGATATAGGCCGTGCGCAGGCCGCAGGCGCGCGCGGCTTCCAGGTCTTCGTGGTGGGCCGCGGCCATCAGCACCGCCTCCGGCGGCAGCCCGAAGACCTCGGCCGCGCCGCGGTACACGGCCGGGTCGGGCTTGTAGGCGCGGAACACCTCGGCGGACAGGATGCAGTCCCAGGGCAGGCCCGCGGCCTTGGCCATGTGCGCCAGCAGCCCCAGGTTGCCGTTGGAGAGCGGGCTCACCATGAAGCGCTGGCGCAGCCGCTGCAGGCCGTCCACGCTGTCGGGCCAGGGCGCCAGCCGGTGCCACACGCGGTTGAGATGCCGGCGCTCGTCCTCGGCCAGGTGCTCCAGTCCGAAGCGGGGCAGCAGGCCGTCGAGGATCTCGCGGTGCAGCGTGTCCAGCGCCACCCAGCCGCGCTCGCCGCCGCGCACGCGCTGCATCGCTGGCTGGTAACCCTCGCGCCAGGCCCGCGCGAAGGCATCGCCGTCCACCTGCGGCGCCAGCACCGCCAGTTCGCGCACGATGCTGCCGTGCCAGTCCACCACCGTGCCGAACACGTCGAAGACGACCAGACGGATGTCCTGGAATGCCCCTGCCCCGGCGGGCGCGGCGGTGGGGGAGGGTGGTGCGGCGGCAGTGTGGGGCGGTGGCGTGTGCATGGCGTCCATCATGGCGGCACCGCGCCGGCGGTGGCCTCCGGGGGTTCCCTCGGGCGGCCGACCCCACGCGGCGCGGGGGCGGCCGGGCGGGCGCTGCAGGCGGCAGGGGCGTTTGGCAGAATCCGGGTTTACCCTGATTTGCCCGCCCCATGCCGCTGACGATGCCCGCCTGCCTTCCCCCGGTTTCCTGCCACCTCGGCGCGGGAGGCTCCCGATGAGCGGGCCTTCGGCGATCCCCGGCGACGCCCTGGCCAGCGCGCCGGACGCGGCCGCGCAGGCCCCGCGCGGGGGCATGGCGGCGGCGCTGATCGGCCTGGGCGTGGGGGGCTTTTCCATCGGCACCGGCGAGTTCGTCATCATGGGCCTGCTGCCCGAGGTGGCGCGCGACATCGGCGTGACGATCCCGCAGGCCGGCCACGTGATCAGCGCCTATGCGCTCGGCGTGGTGATCGGCGCGCCGGTGCTGGCCGTGCTCGCCGCGCGGTGGGGGCGGCGCGCGCTGCTCATCGCGCTCATGGCCGTCTACGCGCTGGGCAACTTCGCCTCGGCGCTCGCGCCGGGGTATGTCTCGCTCAACCTGCTGCGCTTCATCACCGGGCTGCCCCACGGCACGTATTTCGGGGTGGCCGCGCTGGTGGCGGCGTCGCTCGCACCGCCGGGCCGGCGTGCCAGCGCCGTGGGCATGGTGATGCTGGGGCTCACCGGCGCCACGCTGGCCGGCGTGCCCGTGGCGGCGGCGCTGGGCCAGCATTTCGGGTGGCGCGCGGCCTTCGTCTTCGTGGGCGCGATCGCGGTGCTGGCCATGGCCATGGTGCGCCGCGGCGTGCCCTACATCCCGCCCGACGCGGCCGCGAGCCCGTGGCGCGAACTGGGGGCGCTGCGGCGCAAGCAGGTGTGGCTCACGCTGGGCATCGGCGCCATCGGCTTCGGCGGCATGTTCTCGGTCTTCAGCTACATCAAGCCCACGCTCACCGAGGTGGCGGGCCTGCCCGTCGCCGGCGTGCCGCTGGTGCTGGCGCTGTTCGGGGCCGGCATGGTGGCCGGCAACCTCGTGGGCGCGCGGCTGGCCGACCGCTCGCTGATGCGCACCATCGGCGGTCTGCTGGTGTGGTCCGTCGTGGTGCTGGGGGGCTTCGTGTTCGCCGCGCACCATGTGGCGACGGCGGCGCTGGCCACGTTCCTGATCGGCACCATCGTGGCCATCGGCCCGGCGCTGCAGATCCGGCTCATGGACGTGGCCGGCGACGCGCAGACCCTGGCGGCAGCGCTCAACCACTCGGCCTTCAACTGCGCCAACGCGCTCGGGGCCTGGCTGGGCGGCGTGGCGATCACGGCCGGCCTGGGCTGGACATCGACGGGCTGGGTGGGCGTGCTGCTGGGCCTGGGCGGGATCGCGGTGTTCGCCGCCTCGCTGGCCGCCGAGCGCGCAGACCGCCGCCGGCGCTGAAAGGCCCCGGCATTCAGGCGGGCAATGCGGCGGAACGGCCGCGGTGCCAGTGCCCCACGCCGTTCATGACCATCACGCTGCACGCCAGCCACACGCCGCCGGTCACCCAGCCCGCGAGCACGTCGCTCGCGTAGTGCACCTGGAGCACCACGCGGCTCCAGCCCACGGTGAAGGCCACCGCCACGGCCGCCAGCAGCGCGGGCAGGTGCCAGCGCGGCGGCAGCAGGCGCAGCGCCAGATAGGCCAGCATGCCGTAGGCCACCAGGGCGCTGCTGCTGTGCCCGCTCGGAAAACTGAAGCCGTCGGCCGAGGAAACGCCGTGCGTGTGCTCGGGCCGCACGCGCTCGAACGCGTGCTTGAAGCCCCGCGTGAGCAGGCCGTTGCCGGCCAGGGCCGCCACCCATCCCGCGGCCAGCAGCCGGTGGCGCCGCCACCAGAGCGCGATCGCCACGCCGATGGCCAGGACGGTGAGCACCTCCTTGTCGCCCGCATGGGTGAGGCGGGCGAACAGCGTGAGCGTGGGCACGCCGGCCTGGTCGCGCAGCGTGGCCGCCAGCACCTGGTCCAGGCGGGCCCAGGCGGTGGGGGCGGCCCATTCCTGCGCGATTTCTCCCAGCAGCTCGGCGCAGGCCCACAGTAGCAGGGCCGAGGCACCCATCGCCACGAGCAGGCGGGGCACCGCATGGCGCGGCTCGGACCAGCGCGTGAACCAGGGCGCGCAGCGGGGCGCCGCCGCGCGGGCCGCGCCCCATGTGCCTGCCGCGATGGCCAGCGCCAATGCCAGCCCGGCGCCCCAGACGGCCACCGGGTGCGTGCCGGCCCAGGCGGCCCAGGATTGCGGGTCCGTCATGCCGGTGCCCCCGCGGGCGGAGTGGCCGCGTGCCGCGCGCTGCAGGCGGGCTGCCGGGCCGTGCCGGGATGGATGGCTGGCGGGTGGAGGGCGCGTTCGGATCGGTGGGGGCAGCGGGGCATCGGGTCGCTCGGGCTCGGCAGTGGGGTGATCGGAAGGCGCGCATGTTGACATGCCGTGCCGGCCGGCGTTTCCAAGACCCGGCGCGGCATGGGAGATTGCCGGCCGCGGGGAGCCCGCCGCGCCTTGGCCGGCGGCCCGGCTGTCGGCCCGCGCCGACACGGCCTGCGCCTGCCCTCCGATGCGGCGCGGCCATGCGCCCCCACAGAATGGGCCGAATGCTGCGGGGCGGCCGCGCCGCGGTTATCCTGCCGCCGGCACCGCGCCACCCCGGCCGGGCCCGTGGGCTTCAGGCCCGCCGGTCCCCTTGCAACGCACACCGCAACGCTCCTTTCCACGCCTGCCCGCACCCATGCCGCCCCACGCACCGCCGACTCCCCCCAACGCGCCCGGGCCCGTGCACCTGGTGGTGCCCCACAGGCCCGGCGCGGACCATTCCCAACTGCGTGCCCGGCTGGAGGCGCTGGAGCCGCTGCGCCAGCACGCCGTGCAGTGGCATGTGCCCGCGCAGCGCGCCGGCATCGTCCAGGCGGCCGACGAGGCGGCGCGCGCCGCGCTGCTGTCGGGCGGCATCGTGGTGGCCTGCGGTGGCGACGGCACCATCAATGCGGTGGCCACGGCCGCCTGGCGCCACGAGGTGCCGATGGGCGTGATCCCCGCCGGCACCTTCAACTATTTCGCGCGGGAGCAGAGCCTCTCGCTGGACCTGTCGCAGGCGGCCGCGGACATCCTGCAGGCGCAGCGCCGCGGCGACATGCGGCCCGTGCGCGTGGGCTACGTGAACGAGCGCATGTTCCTCGTCAACGCCGCGGTGGGCCTGTACCCGCGCCTGCTGGAGCAGCGCGAACTCGCCTCGCGCCGGTTTGGCCGGTCGCGCTGGGTGGCGGTGGTGTCGGCGGTGTGGAGCTTCTTTCGCCCGGCGTCGGCACGGCGCTGGCGGGTGTCTCTGCGCGCGCACCGCGGCGCCGATGCGCTGGTGCGCGAGGAGTTCTTCGCCTCCACCCTCTTCGTGGGCAACAACCCGCTGCAGCTCGAACGCCTGGGCATCCCGCAGGCGCGCGACGTGGCCGAGGGCGACCACCTCGCGGTGCTGCTGCTCAAGCCGCAGGACCGCTGGGCCACCGCGCGCACCGTGTGGCATGCCGCCATCGGCCAGCTCGACCGCGACGAAGCGGTGATCAGCCTGGCGTGCTCCGAGATGGAGGTCGAGCCCGCGAGCTGGCGCCCGCTGCAGGTGAAGGTGGCGTTCGACGGCGAGCGCGAATGGATGCCCCCGCCGCTGCGCTTCCGCGTGGAAGACCGGCCGCTCTGGCTGGTGGCGCCCACGGCCACCGCGAAGGACGACGAAGGCGCCGCCGTGCAGGCCGCGCCCGCCCGGGCGGAACCGCCTCCCGAGCCGGACCCCGACCCTCCCGGTGCCCTGCCGGTGCCCGGCACCGCGCCCGGGCTGGCAGCGGTCGCCTCCTGAACCCGAAAGCGTGCGGCGGACCATGGGCGTACTGATGCACCTGTCCGACCTGCACTTCGGCGCGCACGACCCGCGTGTCTGCGCGGCGGTGCATGCGCTGGCGCGCGAGCTGCAGGTTGCGGTGGTGGTGGTGTCGGGCGATCTCACGCAGCGCGCCACGGCCCGGCAGTTCGCCGAGGCGCATGCCTTCATCACCGCGCTGCAGGCCCCGCGCACGGTCGTGTTGCCCGGCAACCACGACCTGCCGCTCTTCGCCTGGTGGGAGCGGCTCGGCCGGGCCTACCGGCGGTATGCCCGCTGGTGGGGCAATGACCTGGAGCCCGTGTGCGACACGGGCGGGTTCTTCGTGGTCGGCGTCAACACCACGCGGGCCTGGCGGCACCAGCGCGGCAGCCTGTCGCAGGCCCAGATCGGGGCCGTGGCGCAGCGCCTGGCCGCCGCGCCGCCGGACCGCTGGCGCATCGTCGTCACCCACCACCCGCTGGTGGCCCGGCACACGGCGGATGGAGACCACCGGCCGCACCGCGCCGGCGAAGCGCTCGCGTGCTGGCGCAACGCCGGCGCAGACCTGCTGCTGTCGGGCCATGCGCACGAGCCCGCCCTGCGCGAGGTGCTGCCGGGCCTGTGGGCCGCGCACGCCGGCACGGCCGTTTCGGTGCGTTTGCGCGCCGATGCGCCCAACAGCCTGCTCACCCTGGACGGTCCGGCCTCGGGCGAGAGGCGTCTCACGCGGTGGGATTTCGATCCGGAGCGGGGGGTGTTTACCCCGGGGGGTACCGGAATCCTGCGGAACTGAGCCCTGGCACGGTCCAGCAGGATGCAGACATGGCGGTTCCGAGCATTTGTCAAAGGCCTGCGAAATGGTAAAAAACCGTTGCTACAGGGAGGAACCTCATTTGGCACCGAAAATCCGGGCGCCCCACGCCCGCGTGTCCATCCATTGCCGCCCGCACGCCAGCCTGCGGCCGGGCGCCATCGTTCGGTGGGCCCTGCTGGCGCTGGCGCTGGCCCTGGCGGCGGGCGGCCTGCAGGCCGCGGTCCCCGCACCCGTACCAGCCCAGGCTGCCTCGCACGGGCCCGGGCCGGTGCAGTCCCCGGCCCGGGCCGGAGCTGCTTCCGCGGCCGCCGCCCCCGTGCGCCCCGATGGTGCGAGCGCTGCCGGCGCGCGGCCCGCCGGGGCCGGCACCGGTGCGCCGTACCGCCTGCGCATCGTGGGCAACCTGGGCGCGCTGTCCCAGTACGCCAAGCGCGAGGCGCCCTTCTGGACCCAGGACCTGCCGCGGCTGAGCGGAGGGCGGTTCAGCGCCTCCATCGTGCCCTTCGACCGCGCGGGCGTGCCCGGCATCGAGATGCTGCGCCTCATCGAGCTGGGCGTGGTGCCCCTGGGCACGGTGCTCATGAGTTCGCTCACCGCGCAATACCCGCAGTACACCGCCCCGGACCTGCCCGGCCTCAACCCGACGCTGGCCGACCTGCGCTCCGCTGTGCAGGCGTTTCGTCCCTACCTGCAGGCGGCCCTGCGCGAGCGCCACCATTTCGAGATGCTGGCCGTGTACGTCTACCCGGCGCAGGTGCTCTTCTGCCAGAAGTCGCTGTCGGGGCTGTCCGACCTGGTGGGGCGCCGCGTGCGCGTCTCGTCCGCGGCCCAGGCCGACTTCATCGCCGCGCTGGGCGGCATTCCGGTCTACACGGGCTTCGGGCAGATCGTGGCGAGCCTGCAGGCGGGCGACAGCGAGTGCGCGGTCACCGGCACGATGTCGGGCAACACGCTCGGTCTGCACCGCATGACCCGCTACCTGTATCCGCTGCCGATCACCTGGGGCCTGTCGTTCTTCGGTGCCAACGACGAGGCCTGGAATGCCATGCCGCAGGACCTGCGGGCCCTGCTGCTGCGCGAGCTGCCCAAGCTGGAAGAAGCCGTCTGGCGCGACGCCGAGACCGAGACCGCCGAGGGCGTGGCCTGCAACAGCGGCGCGGCCTCGTGCACGCGCGGCGAGAAGGGCTCGATGGTGGTGGTGCCCGTGTCGGATGCCGACGAGGCGCGCCGCCAGCGCCTGCTGCGCGAGGCCGTGCTGCCCAACTGGCTGCGCCGCTGCAGCGGCAACTGCGCCGAAGTCTGGAACGCCACCCTCGGGCCGGCACGCGGCATTCCCGCCACGAGGGGCCCGTGATGCCGGCCATGTCGCTGCGCCTGCGGGGGGCCGTGTTCATCGCGATGGCGATGTTCGTGCTCGGGCTCGTGGCCGCCGCGGGCGGCCTCATCCTCAATGCGCGGCATGCGGCCCTGGCCGAGAGCGAAGCGCAGGTGACGCGCTTCTCGGCCGGCGCCGAAGCCGCGCTGAACCGCGCGCTGCTCGGCCTGGACGTGCTGCTCGCAAGCACCGACGACATGATCGACCTGTGGCGCGTGCGCGAGCCCCGGCCCGACCCGGCCTTCGTCGGGCAGCTGCTGCGCAACGCGGCCCGGCAGAACATCCTGGTGCGCACGGTGGTGCTGCTGGATGCGCGGCGCACGGTGGTCGCATCGTCGGATGCCATCGGCGCGCGCGTGCCCACCGAGCTGCCCACGGGCTTCTTCGACGAGGTCATGTCGCAGAGCGTGCCCACGCTGGCGCTCAGCGCGCCCACGGTCAGCTTCGCGAGTTCGGAGCGGGTGCTGTATGCCGCGCGGCCCATCCGCTCCGAGGACGGCGAGCGGCTGGTCGCCGTGCTGCAGGTGCCCGTGAGCATGCTGGTGGCGGTGCTGGCGCAGGGCGCCGACATCCCCGGGCTGGAGGTGACCTTCGAGCGCGGCCGGGGCGATCTGATCATCGGCTCGTCGAGCCGGGGCGAGGCGCGGGGCCGCGCGCGCGTGTCGCCCCTGGGCGACGACACCGCCGCGACGAGCGCGTGGGGCCAGCCCGCGCGGCTGTCCGGCGTGCCCGCGCTGGTGGTGGCGCGGCCCATCCTCTACCCGGGGCTCTGGGTCTCGTCGAGCCTGCCCGAGGCGGCGGCGCTCGCGCGCTGGCGCGTGGAGCGCAACGCCATCGTGGCCGTCGCCGCGCTGCTGGCCGCCACCGTGCTGGCGGCGGGCGGTTTCGCCATGGCCTACCTCGGCCGCATGAACCGCGCGCGCAACGACATCGCGCGCTCCAAGGCCACGCTGGAGCAGGCGCTGGGCTCCATCGTCAGCGGCTTCGTGCTGCTGGACCCGCGCTACCGCGTGCTGCAGTGGAACCGGCGCTTCGAGGAAATCTTCCCGTGGCTCAAGGACATGATGGTGGTGGGCCTGCCCTTCCGCGACGTGCTGGAAGCGACGGTGCGCTACCACCTGCCCGAGGCCGACGAAGCCGGCCGGCGCGAATGGGTCGAGCAGCGCCTGCTGCAGCAGCGCAACCCGCGCGGCACGCACGAGCAGATGCTGCCCAACGGCCACTTCATCCAGATCACCGAGCGCTCCACGCCCGAGGGCGGGCTCATGATCACCTACCACGACGTGACCGAGCTGCGCCGCGCGAGTGCCGAGATCGAAAGCCTGGCGTTCTACGACCTGCTCACGGGCCTGCCCAACCGGCGCCTGCTGCTCGACCGGCTCCACCAGGCGCTGGCCACGGCGCAGCGCTCGCGGCAGTTCGGCGCGCTGCTGTTCCTCGACCTCGACCATTTCAAGACGCTCAACGACACCCAGGGCCACGAGGTGGGCGACATGCTGCTGCAGCAGGTCGCCGTGCGCCTGCGCGGCTGCGTGCGCGCGGCCGACACGGTGGCCCGGCTCGGCGGCGACGAGTTCGTGGTCATGCTGTGCGACCTCTCGCACGACCGGGACGAGGCCGCGTCGCTCGCGCGCCGCATCGGCGAGAAGATCCTGCACGCCATCGCGCAGCCCTACCAGCTGCACCAGCAGGTACACCACAACACCTGCAGCATCGGCGCGACCGTGTTCGGCGATGCGCGGCAGACCGCGGCCGACCTGCTCAAGCAGGCCGACATCGCCATGTACCAGGTCAAGGCGCAGCGCGGCAACGCGCTGTGCTTCTTCGACCCGCAGATGCAGGTCGTCATCAGCCAGCGCGCGCAGCTCGAGTCCGACCTGCAGGCCGCCATCGCCGCCAACCAGTTCGTGCTGTATTACCAGCCGCAGTTCTCCCGGTCGGGCAAGGTGATCGGCGCGGAGGGCCTGCTGCGCTGGCAGCACCCGGAGCGCGGGCTGCTCTCGCCGGGCCACTTCATCGCCGTGGCCGAAGAAAGCGAACTCATCGTGCCCATCGGCCAATGGGTGCTGCGCACCGCCTGCGCGCAACTCGCCGCCTGGAGCCGCGACCCGCGCCTGGCCCACGTGCACATCGCCGTGAACGTCAGCGCGCGGCAGTTCCGACACCCCGACTTCGTGGCCAGCGTGGTCGATGCGCTGCACCATGCGGGCGTGCGGCCGCATCTGCTGGAGCTGGAGCTGACCGAATCGCTCGTGCTCGACAACGTGGACGACTCCGTCGCCAAGATGCACCTGCTGCGCACCAAGGGCGTGCGCTTCTCGGTGGACGATTTCGGCACCGGGTACTCGTCGCTCGCCTACCTCACGCGGCTGCCGCTGCACCAGCTCAAGATCGACCAGTCGTTCGTGCGCAACCTCGGCGCGCGGCCCACCGACGACGTGATCGTGCAAACCATCATCGGCATGGCCCGCAACCTGGAGCTCGAAGTCATCGCCGAGGGTGTGGAGACCGAGGACCAACGCGCCTTCCTGGAGCGCTACGGCTGCGACCTGTTCCAGGGCTACCTCTTCGCGCGGCCGATGCCGGTGGAGGAGCTGCAGGCGCAGTACGGCGAACGGGCCGGCGGCGCGGCGGTGTAACGCCGAAACGGCTTGTTGCTATCTGAGAGGATCCGAAAACTCATCCATGGCTACCCGCTGCCAGAATCTTGAGTCGAAGTTTCCATGCACGAAGTGTTCGCAGAGCCAGTGCCTGGAATGGGCAGCAAAAGACGAGGGAGAAGCACTGGCGTGGGTACTACGGTTTGCAATGTCTCGAACGGCTCGCCGGGGTGGAACCTCATCGACCTGTTCGCATGGAAGCTTGTTCCTGCACGGTGGGGTGGCGGTCGTGCCTACATTCAGAAGTTCAAAGATGCCTGGGTCGGGCACAACAAGCAGTTGATCTTGAATGAGTCGAAGAAGTACCAATTGCCGCCAGAGTTATTGGCGGGTGTGTGCTGGATCGAAGTCGGGGGCGATCCGAGTTTCATCGACCGGGTAGCCTTCGAGATCAGATCGTTCGATTGGAGCGGGCCTCCGTGGGCCGACAAACAGGCCATCACCAACCATCCCAACAAGACATCGTTCGGTGCCGTCAGCATCCAGATTCGCGCGGCTGCCGAAACCATGGGACTCAATCCTGCTGATATGACATCCAGCCAAGCCCGAGGGCTGGCCGCGTGCCTGGAGAAAGACGTGTTCAATATCGAAGTGGTTGCCAAGCATCTCAGCCAGTTGGCTGCCCACGATGGATTTTCTGCGCCCCTGGGACAGGAACAGGTCCGAATCATCGGCGCCCGTTACAACCGTGGAATCGGTCTGACGCTCGACCAGATCAGGAAAAACACGAGTTATGGAAACTTCATCGTGAAGTTCTGGGACCGTTTCACTCAATTGCTTCGGTGATCCATGCACAGGTATCTGCGTCTATGCATCCACATCGCCTGTGCCGCCGGGCTGCTGGCGATGTTCCTGGTCTCGGGTGACAAATACGACGTCCTGTATGCAATGGACCCGTCCCTTCCTGCGGGAAGCATCGAGGGCGGAGCCTCCGGTGGCCGGATGGTAGCCGCCGGGCTCTTCGTGGCGATTGTGCTTGCGCAGGCACTCGTGGCGGTGAAGGCCTCGCGCGGGCGGCAGCGGGTCGTGCCTGTGGTGCTGGTGCTGGCGGCGGCGCTGCTGCTCTTCGTGGCCTGAACGGAAAAGGCTTCCGTGCGGCGCCCGTGCCGCGTCAGCGCCCCCGCGACGACACCACGATGCCGGCCACGATCAGCACGAATGCCGCGCCGTGGTAGAGGTGCGGCAGCTCGCCCAGCACCAGCGCCGACAGCAGCGCGGCGAAGAGCGGCGTGAGGTTGATGAAGAACCCCGCCACGGCCGGGCCCGCGCGCTGCACGCCCATGCCCCAGCAGCGGTAGGCGAGCAGGGCGGGGCCCAGGGCGATGAAGGCGAGGGCGGCCGCCAGCGGCCAGCCCCAGGTGGCATGGGTGAGGCCCAGGCCCCATTCGCCCGCGGCGAACGCCCCCGACCACGCCAGGCCGAACGCCATCTGCGCCATGAGGAACGCGGCCCAGTCGCCGCGCAGTGCCGTGGGCTCGGCGGTGCGCACCAGCAGCCAGCTGTAGAACGCCCACGCGATGGTGGCCAGCACCATGTAGATGTCGCCCGGCACCAGCCGCAGCGCCAGCAGCTGCGCCCATTCGCCGCGGCTGAGCACCACCAGCACGCCGGCCACCGAGAGCAGCGCGCCCGCCACCTGCGCGCGCGTCACGCGCATCCCGAAGCACAGCGTGCCCACGGCCAGCATCCACACCGGCAGGCCCGAGCCCACCAGCGTGACGTTGAGCGGGGTGGAGGTCTGCAGCGCCAGGTACTGCAGCGCGTTGTAGCAGCCGATGCCCAGCAGCCCCAGCACCGCATAGCGGCGCCAGTGCGGCCACAGGGCGCTGTCCGGGCGCAGCACGCGGTAGGCGATCGGCAGCAGCACGAGGAAGGCCAGGGTCCAGCGCAGGAAGTTCAGCGCGAGCGGCGAGATCAGCGTGTGCACGAGGCGGCCCGTGACCGCATTGCCGGCCCACAGCAGCGGCGCGGCGACCAGCATGGCCACCGTGCCGGGCGAGAGTCTTTGTGTCATGGCTTGGGAATGTACCGGCCTGCGGGCTTCGGGGATCCGTGGCAGGATGCAGGCCGGCCGCCGCGTGCGGCCATTCCGTTTTCACGGGCCTTCCGAGAGTCCCGCCTTCCCATCCCCCGCTCTTTGATCGCAGGAGACGCCGCATGAGCCTTGCCGTCCAGATCCGCCAGCATGGCGGCCCCGAAGAACTGCACCTGACCGACGTGCCCGTGGGCGACCCCGGCCCCGGCGAGATCCGCATCCGCCACCATGCCGTGGGGCTGAACTTCATCGACGTGTACCACCGCACGGGCCTTTACCCGCTGCCCATGCCGGCCACCATCGGCATGGAAGGCGCGGGCATCGTGGAAGCCGTGGGCGAGGGCGTCACTCACCTCGCGCCCGGCGACCGTGCCGCCTACGCGAGCGCGCCCCCGGGCAGCTACGCCGAGGCGCGCGTGATGCCCGCCCGATGCGTGTGCCGGCTGCCCGATGCCATCGACTTCGAGACCGGCGCGGCCATGATGCTCAAGGGCCTCACGGCGCAGTACCTGCTCAAGAAGACGCTGCCCGCCGAGGGCCTGCAGCCGGGCGACCACGTGCTCTTCCACGCGGCCGCGGGCGGCGTGGGCCTGATCGCCTGCCAGTGGGCGAAGGCGCTCGGCCTGCAGCTCATCGGCACCGCCGGCAGCGACGAGAAATGCCAGCTGGCGCTGGCCAACGGCGCCGCGCACGCCATCAACTACCGCACCGAGGACTTCGCCGCGCGCGTGAAGGACATCACGGGCGGCCGCGGCGTCAAGGTGGTCTACGACTCCGTGGGCAAGGACACCTGGGAGAAGTCGCTCGACTGCCTGCGCCCCTTCGGCCTGATGGCCACCTTCGGCAACGCGTCCGGCCCGGCGCCGGCGTTCGCGCCCGGGCTGCTGGGCGCCAAGGGGTCGCTCTACGTGACGCGCCAGACGCTGTTCACGCACATCGCCACGCGCGAGGCCACCCAGGCCATGGCCGACGACCTCTTCGCCGTGGTGCAGAGCGGCGACGTGGCCATCCACATCGCGCAGCGCTATGCCCTGCGCGACGTGCAGCAGGCGCACCGCGACCTCGAAGCGCGCAAGACCACCGGCTCCACCGTCCTCACGCTGGCATGACGCGGCCCGGCGTGCCCGCCTGGGTGCCGGCGGCCCGTGCGCTGGCCTGCCGGCCCCCGGCGGCGCCGCGCCTGCCCTTCGCCGTGGCCGGGCAGGCCGTGGGCACGGTGGCCGAGGGGGTTTTGGATGAAATCGCCTCCATGCCGCCGGATTCATTCAATAGTTTGCTATTAAAAAGTGAGCATATGGGTGCCCCGGCCTGGCACTTGGACTGCGCGGACGACGATGCCACGGCGGCCCTGGCGCTGCTGGCCGCGGCCCTGCGGCGCGCGGGCCGCTGCGGCCCCTGGCGCGACGAGCAGCTGGCCGTCTGCAACGCGGCCGGCGAGCGCATCGGCACCGTGGAGCGCGGCGCCGTGCGCGCCCTGGGCATCGCCACCCGGGCCGTGCACCTGGTCGCCAGCGCGCCCGACGGCCGCCTGTGGGTGCAGCAGCGTGCCCTGACCAAGCCCAGCCACCCGGGCCGCTGGGACACGCTCATGGGCGGCATGGTCAGCGCGCAGGACACCGTCGAATCCGCCCTGGCCCGCGAGACCTGGGAAGAGGCGGGCCTGCACATCGCCGCGCTGCAGGGCGTGGCGCACGGCGGCCCCGTGGATTTCTCGCGCCCCAGCGACGACGGCGAGGGCGCCGGCTACATGGTCGAGCGCATCGACTGGTTCCACTCCACCGTGCCCGAGGGCATGGTGCCGGTGAACCAGGACGGCGAAGTGGAACGGTTCGATCTGCTGGCCACGGCCGAGGTCCACGCACGCCTGGAGCGCGGCGAATTCACGCCGGAGGCGGCGCTGGTGCTGGCGGGGTTCTACGGCTGGTGAGGCGCGGCGCCGGCCGATGGCATGCACGGGTTCGGGTGGCTGCACGGGGCTTCGGCATCGGCTCCGTCGCGCGCAGCGGGGCCGGGTAGATTGGACCTCCACGATCCACACCCTTCAGCAGGCGGCCCCATGTTAGGCATCAACCATATCAAGCGCGCATTCGGCAACAGTTCGTCGAGCACGCAAGGCACGAACAGCACGTCCCCCCAGCGCGGCTCCAGCCATCGGCCCGCGCATGGCATGCCGCCATCCCGGCCGGCAGGGGCGGCCGCCGGGCAGATCGGGCGACCGAGGGCAGAACTCGATGCACTCCGTGCAGCGAATATCAGCACCAGCCCGGCGCTGCCCTGGCGCGTGGCTTCGCAACTCTACGATCCGGGCGTGATCAATGCGGAGCGCGCGAAGGTGATGAAAAGGATGATGGACGATATGCCGATCAACAACCATGCCTTCGTGCTAGACAACGCAGAGATCCAGGAAACGATCGAGATGGAGATGGCGGAGCGCGCGGATGCCAAAAACATGCCACGCGAGCACATCGCACTGATGCTCGATAGCAGCCCCGCACTCGGCCGGGAGTTCGCGCGCCTCAAAAACATAGTGGCCGAGCAAGGCGCTGGATTCAAATACCGCACGGCCGAGTTGGTGCACATCGCCTCCACCAATCTCACGTTTCGTGGGCAGTCCGAAGCGCAGGCGCCCGCGCACGAGGCACCGGCCAGGCGCATCTCTCCCCAGGGCCGTCCATCGCACTCTCCGCGCGCCGAAGGCGGGGCCTCTGCATCCCATTCCCCGGCGCGCGGTTCCAGCCATCGGCCCGCGAATGCACACGGCATGTCGGCACCCCGCAATGAGCCGGGGGGCCGCAGGGCGGAGGGGCATGTGCGCCCACCGATGGCTGACATGCGCGCGGAGCACGGCGGCCGGTCCACGATGGACTGGTCGGTCGCCAAGCAGCTCTACGATCCGTTGGTCCTCAACGCTGAGGCGCTGGCGATTCAGGTCGACATGTTTGCGCAAGGGAACAGGGCTCCCGTGAGACAGACTGGCGAGGAAGTGGATCGCCAGATCGGCAGCAGACTCAGGGCAAAAGCCAATGCGCACGCCTACACCCACGAGCAAGTCGCGCAGCAGCTGAGCGCCAATCCACGTTTGAACGCCGAGTACGAAGCGCTCCGGGATAAAGCGGCCAATATCCCCGGACGTATCTCGTTCGATGCCTTCGAGCTGCTGCATATCGCCACCGCGAATCTCGCGGCTCGCGCCGAGGCTGGATACACCCCTCCGCCGCGCAGAGAGCAAGCCAGGCGCGCCCCTGCGCAACCGCGCCCATCGGCGCCTCCGCTTGGCGGCGAAGGCTGGGCTGCGCAGAGGCCGCAGGCATCCGCACGGCCGGTGCAAGACCCGGCTTTCTTCCACAGCATGACCATGGGGCAGATACCCGGACCGACCGAAGGGCGATGAGCGTCCTGCGCGATGCCCTTGCCCCTCGCCGGGCATGGCATCGTGCCTCGCCACGCATCGCCGCAGGGATGCCGCCGCCGGGCACCACCGCCCCGGAATCTCGGCGCGGGCCTGCCCGGCCCGCCGATCGGGCAGGCGCACCCCCATCGTGGTGCGCCACGGCTCACGTGGCCCGGGGTTCGACCGATCCCCTACCCCCCGTCGATACCCGCACGCGCCGGATAGCCGGTGCGCGAGCCGGATAGGGCGATCCTGGGCCTTCCCCGCACCATGGAGTCCAAGCAGCCCGGTGCTGCGAAACCACCGGAATGTGCCGCGCGGCCCGCCGGTCGGGTTCACATGCAAGGGGACACCTCCATGAAAGATCTGCAAGGCAAGCTCGCCATCGTCACCGGCGGTGCCACTCCAGCGATCCGCACGCGATGGATAGTGGCTGCGGCCTGCGGATGAGCGGATGGCGCGGGCAGGCCCCGGCCCGTGGGGCGTACCCCGGCGGGTCAATAATGCAGTTTTGTCCGATCGCTGCAGCTCCGCCATGGCCCGCTCCCGCTTCCTCCCCGACAACTTCACCCTCGCGCTGCTCGCCGTCGTGGCGCTGGCCAGCCTGCTGCCCGCCTCGGGGCGCGTCGCCCAGGGCTTCGAGATCGCCACCACGGCGGCCGTGGCGCTGCTGTTCTTCCTGCACGGCGCCAAGCTGTCGCGGCAGGCCATCGTGGCGGGCCTGTCGCACTGGCGCCTGCACCTCGTGGTGGTGGCATCCACCTTCGTGCTGTTTCCGCTGATCGGCTGGGCCCTGCGGCCCGTGCTGCAGCCGCTCGTCACGCCCGAGCTGTACCTGGGCGTGATCTTCCTGTGCGTGCTGCCCGCCACCGTGCAGTCGGCCATCGCCTTCACGGCCATGGCGCGCGGCAACATGCCCGCCGCGATCTGCAGCGCCTCGGGCTCCACGCTGCTGGGCATCGTCATCACCCCGCTGCTCGTGGGCCTGCTGATGCCCGGCGTGCCGGCCGCGCACGGGGCGGCCGGCATGGGCGGTGGCGGCGGGCACGACACGCTCGCGAACATCGGGCGCATCACGCTGCAGCTGTTTGTGCCTTTCGTCTCGGGCCACCTGCTGCGGCCCTGGATCGCCGGCTTCGTGCAGCGCCACGCGCCGGTGCTCAAGTTCGTGGACCAGGGCTCCATCCTGCTCGTCGTCTACACGGCCTTCAGCGCCGCCGTGATCGAGGGCCTGTGGAAAGAGATCCCCCTGCCGGCGCTGGCCGGGCTGGTGTTCGTCAGCGCCGTGGTCCTGGCCATCGCCCTCACGGCCACCACCTGGATCAGCCGCCGCCTGGGCTTCTCGAAGGAGGACGAGATCACCATCGTCTTCTGCGGCTCCAAGAAGAGCTTGGCGAGCGGCGTGCCCATGGCCAAGGTGCTGTTCGCCTCGCACGCTGTGGGCGCGCTGGTCCTGCCGCTGATGGTGTTCCACCAGATGCAGCTGATGGTGTGCGCGGTGCTGGCGCAGCGATATGCGCGGCGGGGGGAGGTGGGGGAGGAGCGGTGAGGACGGGTGGTGGAGGGAACGTGCATTCGCAATATCAACTTCTCTCAGACCGCTCGTCGCTCCAGGAACGTCGAGCTCGCCGCTCTCAACGGAACCGCTCTAAGAGCAGTTGATCAGCGATCGCAACAATTTCGGTCCGCATTGCCAACCGCTCCAACCAATTAGAAGGAATGCTCGACGCACCATAGAAAGCGCCTGCCAGCTGGCCGCAAATTGCCGCAGTCGTGTCTGCGTCATCTCCAAGATTTGCCGCAAGTAGCACTGCTGCCTCTAACGTCTCGGTCATCGCAAAGCACCACAGGGCGGCTTCCAAGGCCTGCACGCAGTATCCCGAGCCCCGGACTTCGTCTTGGGACTTAGGGCGATATCCACCCAAAGCAATGGCTTCAACGGTCGCACATAGATTTTCGCAGAGCCCGGCCGCCAGAACCTCGTCCTTCGATCTGCCCAGAAGGGCTGCGCGCACCTGCAGTCCAAACACCTTGGAGCACTCTATGGCCTCGCGTGCTCCATGGGTAGTTCGGGTGCTTTCTCCGGCGAACTTCAAAACAGCTTCAGCACTTTCGCGGAAGTACATAGGCACAGGGGCAAGCCGCATGAGAGCTCCGTTGCCGGCGGTCCGTGGATCCGGACTTCCGGCATAAGGATCACCATTTAGGAGAAAGCGGTCCAACGCAGCGGCCACTGTCATCCCGATGTCAAAGCACCGACCGTTGCTGCTCATGTATCCGACACTGCGCCAATTGCAGTAACGATTCATCTGATCTACCGCATCAAATCCACTGCGGTAAACGAGGCTGTGGGCAAGACACAATGCCATGGATGTGTCATCCGTCCACTCCCCGGGTTTCAAGCCGAAAGGACCGCCGCCTACCATGTCTGCGACGGGTTGGAATGTTCCTCGTGGCATGAACTCCACAGTCGTTCCGACTGCATCGCCACAAGCCAGGCCTAGCAGGCATCCACGATATCGATCAGTCTCAGTTAAGTTGTTCATCATTGGTTCAATCCAGGGGCAAACGGATTCACACGACGTGTGGATTTGGCAGAGTTTTTCCGACTACCTCAACGTTCCCGCTGCTTACTCGGACTCAGGCGCTGCATCTCGCGGACTGAAAGTGCGAGGAAAATGGGTCGCATGCGAACGGTCTACCAACCTGTACCCCATTGCGGGACGGCCGAGTCCTCCGATCACCATGCCCGCTTCTGCCAGGAACCCTCCGTCCAACATGCGTTTGCGGAAGGCACTCTTGTCGACTGGGCGCCCCAGAACGATTTCGTACATTTGCTGCAGTTGTGGAAGTGTGAAGGGCTCATCAAGCAGAAATGCAGGCAGCGATGTGTATTCCACCTTGCTTCTGAGACGAGCGAGCGCGGAACTCAGAATCTCGCTGTGATCAAACGCCATTCGCTTGCGCAGCGCAGCTTCCGCATCAACCCACTCCACATGAGCGGCGTTTGCGCCTTTCGTAAGCGCAAGTTCACGCCCTGGCATTAATGCGAAAAACGCGTTTGTCACGGACCATCCCCGGGGATCCCGCTGAGAATCGCCCCAGCTTCCCAGTTGCTCTAGGTAGGAGGCGTCCACCCCTGTCTTTTCTCGCAGTTTGCGCAGGGCGCAGTCAAGCAAGCTTGCATCCTTGCCGACATCGATAAACCCTCCCGGAAGCGCCCATCGGTTGGGAAAAGGCTCACTCTGGTCGCCTGGCCGCTTGACCAGCACCACCTGCAGAGCACCCTCAAGGACGGAAAAGATCACGATATCCACCGTCACCAAAGGCCGGGGGAATTCCAGTGCAGGCGATTGTTTTTCTGAATCCATGGTTGACCCTGAGCGCTATATAGTTGTACTATACAACCAAATAAGTTGCCCAATGCAACTTATTCGTGAAAAAACAATAACAAGGAGAAATACCATGGAGCGTTCCCCGCAGTCTCTTACCTCCGTTAGCAAATTCCTGAGCTTGGTCCTTAGACACGAGCCGCAGGCGATTGGCTTGGCTCTGGACTCCGCCGGTTGGGCCGACATCAACGAGCTGCTTTCAAAGGCTGCACTGCACAAGAGACCCCTCTCGCGTGAGCTCCTGCAAACGGTGGTCGAAACAAGTGACAAGCAGCGTTTTGCGCTGAATGCTGACGGAACGCGAATTCGTGCCAACCAAGGTCATTCGATAGATGTTGAGCTGGGCCTGGCCGCAGCGGTCCCGCCCGCTGTTCTCTACCACGGTACAGCGCAGCGCTTCTTGGATTCCATACTCACTGAGGGCTTGACCAAGCGGCAACGCCACCATGTCCATATGACTGAGGATCAAGCTGTTGCGATAGCCGTAGGGAGTCGCTATGGCAATCCAGTCTTGTTGTCGATCGATGCTCAGCGCATGGCCGAAGATGGTTTGATCTTTTTCTTGGCAGCCAACGGTGTGTGGCTGGCCGACCAAGTACCAAGCAGCTATGTGTCTGTGCTCGGGTGATGGGCACTCCAATGAAACTTGAGACCAAAGCGTACCAAGAGCAACGCCGGGAGTGGCCTGCGGAAGGCCGTCATGTCCTCGCTCACTACGACGCACACACTGTCGTGGCATATCAAGCCTACAGACCTTCCATTGCCGAATTCGCGATCCGCAACGGCAGGTTCGGCGGGCCGGATTTCAGCTTCACGCGCATGAGCTGGATAAAGCCGAATTTCCTTTGGATGATGTACCGATCCGCTTGGGCCACGAAAGAGGGCCAAGAGTATGTCCTCGGCCTTCGTTTGCGTCGCACGTTCTTCGACAGTCTTTTGATGACGGCAGTTCAGTCGACGTTCGATCCAGAGATACACGCAAATGTGGACCTATGGCGATCTGCAGTTGCAGAATCGGAAATCAGGAGCCAGTGGGACCCGGATCATTCACCATCGGGAAGCAAGGAAAGCCGCAGAGCCATACAACTGGGGTTGCGTGGGCTTGCATTGCAGAAGCTCGCCAGTGATGAGCTTCTGGATGTTATTGATATGACACCCTTTGTCAGAAGCCAAAGGTCGAACGCTCAAGACGATAGCTCAGCGCTTCTCACACCCTTGGAGACTGTGTATCCATGGCCCCAACATCCTTGAGCAAGCCGGTCATTGCGCTGGACGCCGATGGGGTGCTGCTGGACTACAACGCAGCCTACGCGAAATTGTGGGGAGAAGTCTTCGGCGTGCTGCCGGCAGAACGTGACCCAAACGCTTACTTGGCCATGGACAGGTGGTCGGTGGAGATGCTCAGTGGGCCTCGACTGGAGATCTTCAGGGCTTCTTTCGACGAACAGTTCTGGTCCCAGTTAGCCAGTCGCGACGGCACTGGAGGCCTGCTTCTCACTGAGTGATGCGGGCTGCTCGCTCGTTTGTGTCTCGGCATTACAACCCCGATTTGAAAACGCGCGGCTTCGCAAGCTGAGGGACTTGGGTTTTCCGATAGAAGGGGTGATTGCGACTGGCGGCAGCGATGCCGCTGGAAATTCCAAAAAGGCTGCCGTGTCGATGCTGGGACGTGTGGCGCTGGTCGACGACTACCTCCCCAATCTGGCTGATCTGGGGCCGACTGTGCACACGGCGCTGATCACACGGCAACCGAACGGCATTTCCAATACCGGACGGGCACTGTCGCATGTGAACTTATCGCATGCGCATCTCGCTGACTTTGCAAGGTGGTGGATACGTTCTGCGAGTGAGCACCCTGTCTGCATCAATTCTTGACGTTTGCGAAAGCGCCTGGTGATGCTCTTCATCGACTGCTCTTGCTCGCAGCAGTCGTACAACGATTGCGTGCTGAGCGACAGCAACCAGCCTGTACCACGCATGCGTAAGAGCAAGTCCAGCATTTGTGTTGCACCCCAAAACATCACCCACGAAACCTCCGACTCGAAACACTGACGGAATTCCCATCCGGGTCTTTGGCATTGGCAAATGCATATCCATTCGCCTGGTGCACAGCACCAAAGACGAGCCCGCGTTCCCTCGCCGCTTCCACGAACTGCGGCACGTCGCGCACCGAGAACGACAGCTTGATGGCGGCAGACCCCAGCTTCAGGCTCTTGGCCGCCTGGTGGATCAGTATCTCGGCCCCTCCCGCGGCCGGGCGGAGTTCGATGAGACCGTCATGCACCTCGCCGCTGGTTTCGTAGCCGAAGTGTTCGCTGTAGAAGCGGGCGGTGCGCTGCATGTCCTTCGCGTAGAGGATGAGGGTACCGAGTTCCATGGTCGCCTGTCCGTTGGTTCGTTGGTTCGTTCGTTCATTGGGTCGGTGCTTCGTCCATCGGCGCGTTGCGCGATGTGCGCGGTATGGCCGATGCCCGACAAAGAGGTCCGGCACGGTGCAGCGCCTGCCGCAGGCCGCCCCGGTGCCGAGGCACCGGAGGGCCGCGAAAGAGAATCCGGCTCAGGCGGCCGCTCGCAGCGTGCCCATGTCGATCACGAAGCGGTAGCGCACGTCGCTCTTGAGCATGCGGTCGTAGGCTTCGTTGATCTCGTCCATGCGGATGGTCTCGATGTCCGAGACGATGCCGTGCTCGGCGCAGAAGTCGAGCATTTCCTGCGTTTCGCGGATGCCGCCGATGAGCGATCCCGCCAGGCGGCGGCGCTTCATGATGAGGCTGAACACGTTGGGCGAGGGGTGCGGGCTGGCGGGCGCGCCCACGAGGGTCATGGTGCCATCGAGCTTGAGCAGGGCCAGGAAGGCTTCCAGGTCGTGCGGGGCCGCGACGGTGTTCACGATGAGGTCGAAGCTGTTGGCGTGGGCGGCCATTTCAGCGGCGTTCTTCGACACCACCACCTCGTGCGCGCCCAGGCGTTTCGCATCCTCCCGCTTGGAGTCGGAGGTGGTGAACAGCACCACGTGCGCGCCCATGGCCGCGGCGATCTTCACGCCCATGTGGCCCAGCCCGCCCAGGCCGACGATGCCCACTTTCTTGCCCGGGCCGGCGTTCCACTGGCGCAGCGGCGAATAGGTGGTGATGCCCGCGCACAGCAGCGGGGCCACGGCGGCCAGGGAGTCTGCGGCGTGCGTGATCTTGAGCACGAAGTTCTCGCGCACGACCACCTGGGCCGAATAGCCGCCGAAGGTGTTGGCGCCGGTGCCCTGCTCGGGGCCGTTGTAGGTGCCGGTGAAGCCGTTGTCGCAGTATTGCTCCAGGCCTTCCGCGCAGGGCGCGCAGTGCTGGCAGCTGTCCACCATGCAGCCCACGCCGACGAGGTCGCCCGCGCGGAACCTGGTCACCAGCGGCCCCACGGCCGTTACGCGGCCCACGATCTCGTGGCCCGGCACGCTCGGAAAGCGGGTGCCCGCCCACTCGCCGCGCGCGGTGTGCAGGTCGGAGTGGCAGACGCCGCAATACAGGATGTCGATGGCGACGTCGAGGTCGCCCGGGGTGCGCCGCTCGATGGTGAGCGGTGCGAGCGGGGTGGTGGCGGACTGTGCGCCGTAGGCGAGGACGTTGGTGGTCATGGTGTGGGGGAGTCGGGGAGTGGGAAGACCCCAGACCATAGCGGAAGGCCGGCGGCACTGCCGGCGATGCCGCGTTCGACCACCGGCCGCACCCGGTCTTCTCCGGCGCGTTTTTTTGCCCCTCCTACACGCCCGCCTGCTGGTGGCGCCACTCCTGCGTGCGCCCGCCGTAGCCGTAGGCGGCCGCGCGTGCGTCGATGAGGTGGATGTAGCTGACGGGGTGCAGGCGCTCCAGCAGGGCGGAGAAGGCCGCGTGGACCTCGCGCACGTAGCGCGCTTTCTCGGCCTTGGTGTTGGTCTCGTCGGTGATGCTGATGTCGAGGTGGAAGGCGCTCTGGTTCAGCTCTGCCAGCGATGCGCCGCCCACGAACCATTGCGCGGCCGGGATGAACTGCACGGTGGTGGCGATCACGGGCAACTGTTTGCCCAGCACGCGCTGGGTGAGTTCCGCGACGGTATCGGCTGCGCGGCGGGCCAGCAGCGCATCGGCCTCGCCGCTGAGGTGGATCACGGTGTAGGGCATGGCGGTCTCCTGGGAAATGAAAGAAGGACGGAAAGAAAAAAGCGATGCGCTGATTCTTCGGCTTCTCATGCCGGCGGAAAAGCGGGATGATCGGCAGTCATGCATCGATGAAACCGTTGGATGGAAAAAGCCATGCGCCCTTTCAATCTGGAGCAGCTCAGGACCTTCGTGGCGGTGACCGATGCGGGCAGCCTGGCGGCGGGTGCGCCCCAGGTCTCCCTGTCGCAGTCCGCCGTGAGCGAGCAGTTGCGCAAGCTGGAGCAGCACGCGGGCCAGGCGCTGCTGGTGCGTTCCAAGGCCGGCGTGGCGCCCACGGCGGCCGGGCTGCGCCTGTTGCAGCATGCGCGGCAGCTGCTGGCGATGAGCGAGGCGGCCTGGCTGGACCTGCGCGGCGCGGCGCTGCAGGGCACGCTGCGGCTGGGGGTGACGGACTATTTCCGGCCCGCCGAGGTGGCGGGCCTGCTGGCCCGCACGCAGGCCCGCCACCCGGGCGTACGCCTGCAGGTGACAGTGCAGAAGAGCGGCGACATCGAAGCGGGCTATGCCCGCGGCGCGTTCGACGTCGGCCTGACGATGCGCCTGCCTTCCGGCACCGGCGGCGGCCGCGCCGCGGCGCCCCGTGGCCATGTGCTGCGGCGCGAACCGCTGCAGTGGATGGGCGCTGCCGCGCTGCCGCAGGCGGCACCGCCTGCCGGCGATGCGCCCCTGCGCCTGCTGGCCCTGCCGGACACCTGCGCGCTGCACCAGTTCACCGTGGCGCTGCTGCGGCGCCGCCGCATTCCGTTTGCCGTCGTGCTGGCCGCGTCGGGGGTGGCCGGGCTGCAATCCGCGCTGGCTGCCGGGCTGGGCGTGGCGTGCCTCAACGCATCGGCGCTGTGCGAAGGCGTGCAGGTGGTGCCGGCCGCGCGGGGGCTGCCGGCCCTGCCGCAGGCACGCTTCATGGTGCTGCCGCCGCGCCCGGGCGAGTCTGCGTTCGTGCAGAGCGCCCGCCAGATGCTGGTGGCGGACTTCGGCTGAGCCGCTCTACTGCTGCTGCTGCTGCTGCTGGCCCCGACCGTCGTCTTTCTCTTCCTCGCCGGGCTGCACTTCCAGGCGGTCGTTGCGGACTTCCTTCATCATCGCCTCGCCGTCCGGATCGGTACCGTCCAGCGGTACGTCGTTTTCCTGGGTGACTTCCGGCTCGTCGCTGGCGGGCTTGCGTGGTGTGCTGGGCATGGGCGCTCCTGGTCGGTGGGTGGGAGGGATGGCAAGAAGGCCATCGGATCCGCCAGGGTAGGGGCTTGGCGCCGGCATGGCAAACGCGGGGGCTTGCGGGCCGGCGCTGTCGGGCTGCATGGCCGCCGCCGATGCCGGTCAGCTCCGGCCGGCCTCGCCGCTCGGGATTTCCTGCGCGCTGCGCAGCCGGCTCGGGGCCAGCGCGCCTGCCGAGTCGAGAATGGGGTAGGCGATGGAGCAGATGTGCGAGTTGACGCGCTTCAGGTCGCTGATGAGGTCGATGTGCAGCGAACTGGTCTCCATGCTCTGCACGGTCTTGTCGGACAGGCGCACCAGGTGGGTGGCCGCATACGCGCGCTCCAGGTCGCGGAAGCGTGCCTTTTCTTCCAGCAGGCGCTGCGCATCGCGCACGTTGCCGTTCAGGAAAACGCTCATGCCCAGGCGCAGGTTGTTGACGAGCCGGCCGTGCAGTTCGGCGATCTCGGCCATGCCGGCTTCGGAGAACTGCCGGCCCTTCCTGATCTTCTTTTCCTCGATGTCGGTGAGCACGCGCTCGATGATGTCGCCCACTTGCTCCATGTTGATCGTGAAGCTGATGATGTCGGTCCAGCGCCGGCTCTCTTCCTCGCCCAGCGCCTCGCGGGAGATCTTGGTGAGGTAGTACTTGATGGACGAATACAGCTCGTCCACCTCGTCGTCCATCTTGCGCAGGCGCTCGGCCAGCTGCAGGTCGTTCTTGCGGATCACGTCGAGCACGCCCAGCAGCATGGTTTCCACCACGTCCGCCTGGTAGAGCGCCTCACGCGCCGCGCAGGAGATGGCCAGCGACGGCGTGGAGAGGGCGGACGGGTCCAGGTGCTGCGGCCTGCGGCTCTGCGGGCCTTCGGGCTTGGGCAGCAGGCGCGTGACGGCCACGGCCACCCACTGCGTGAACGCGATGAAGCCCAGGCTGATGAGCACGTTGAAGGCCAGGTGGAACAGCACCACCCCCTGGGCCGCGCCCGGCATGTGGGGCTGCACGTGCTGCAGCCACAGGCCCGTGAAGGGGGCCACCAGCGCCACGCCCATCAGCTTGAACATCAGGTTGCCCACGGTGACCTGCCGCACCTCCACGGCCGACTTGGCGGTGGTGAGCACGGCCAGCAGGCCGCTGCCGAGGTTGGCGCCCAGCACCAGGCCCAGCGCCACGTCCAGCGGCACCACGTGGGATGCCGCCATGGCCGAGATCAGCAGCACGATGGCCAGGCTGGAATAGGCGATCACCGCCAGCACCGCGCCCATGACCACCTCCAGTACGAGGTCGCTGTTGAGCGAGCCGAGCATGGCGCGGATGACGGGCGATGCGAGCATGGGGCCGCTCGCCTGCACGACCATCTCCAGCGCGAGCAGCATCAGGCCCAGGCCGATGAGCACGCGCCCCACGCGCCCGGCCGTGCTGGCCTGCCGCGAGATGAACAGCACCACGCCCACGAAGATGAAGAGCGGCGAGAGCCACGACAGGTCGGTGGAGAACAGCACCGACATGAGCGCGGTGCCGATGTCGGCCCCCCGCATCACCGCGAGCGCGGCCGGCAGCGTGATGAGCCCCTGGCCCACGAAGGACGAGGTCATGAGCGAGGTGGCCGTGCTCGACTGCACCAGCGCCGTGACCCCGATGCCCGAGAGCGCCGCGGAAAAGCGGTTGCCCATGCTGCGGGCCAGCAGCGTGCGCAGGTTGGCCCCGAACACGCGCAGCACCCCGGTACGCACGAGGTGCGTACCCCAGACCAGCAGGGCCACGGCGGCCAGCAGATTCAACAGGTGCTTCATGGAGGGTTCGTCGGGTGTCTCGCCGGACAGGGGCTGCGCTGTGGCCCGCGCCGCCTTCCGGGGGTGACAGCATACTCCTGAATCCATAGCAGTCCGCCAGCAACCGCGGGCGGTGGCGGGTCACTCCTGGGTGCTGCACGGCAGGGCTCCCGCTTCGCTCGCCGGGCTGTCGCTTCGGGGCATGCCGCAGGGCCGCAAAGGCGCGTTTCTACGCTGGGCCCTTTCATTCACCCAGAGGAAGGGAAGAAGCCGTGGTCACCATCACCGAACTCGCATCGTCCAGGCAGACGCGCTCTGCTCCGGAACCCCAGAACCAGTCCGCGCCGCAGCGCACGTCGGCGCGCATGCCCGGTACGATCATTTCGATTTCCGGCAGGCCCGCCAACCCGCAACCGGCCTCGGAGTCCGCCACTGCGCAGCCCCTGCGGTCGTCGTCTCCCCCGCCGGGGGCCCGGCGGAACGGACGCCAGCCCGACACCAGCGATGCGGCCAAGGCGACGCATGCCGAGAACCTGGCCCGGGCCCGCGCAGAGAAGGCGGCCGTCGGGCAGCCCCTTCGGCCGACGCCCACCGTGATAAAGCCGCCTGCGAAAACGATCACGCTGTTCAACCAGGCCAGCGAAGGCATCATGGCGATGCACAAGGAGCCGAAAGGGTATACCGACGACGCCAAAAAGTCCGCAGCCCAGAACCGTGCGGACATGCAGGCGCAGGTCAAGAATCTGCAGAACATGCTCATGCGCAAGGCGGAGGCGCTGCGGTGCCAGGCGGTCATCCGCCAGTGGATCAAAGACGCGGGTGACCGCCTGGATCCGGTGCACCACAAGGCGTGGGACCCGGCGGCATCGGTCGACCTGGAGGCGGTGTTCCAGGAGGCCGAGGCGGCGGTGCATGGCATGCAGGCAAGGCTGGGCACCGCTGCGGAAGTCGAGTCCCGCTCCGATTCCGGGTTGGAGGAGACTTTCTTCGATGCGTTGATGGACTTTGCTTCGGACTCGGACTCGGATACGGAAGTGGAAACCGGGTCGGCCACCCACGCCGAAGCTCCGCAAGTCCGGTTCGAGTCACCGGAGCCAGAACCGGAACCGGAACCGGAGATCGGCTCGCCTGCCCGTTCCACGGTTTCCACCGCCGAGGTTGCCGGCTCCGCCGCGCCCGAGTCGCCATCGGAGCTTGCCGAGAAGGCGGCGAACACGCAACGTGACGGCATGGCCCACACTCTCCTGTCACTCAAAGACGTCTACATGGGATACACCACCAGCGGCGTGCTGGGCCTGGTCGGCAACGTGCGCGCGATGCAGAGAAAAATCGAAAGACTGGAAGAGGTGCTCGATACGAGGGAGGCGATGCTGCAAGGCCACGCCGATCTCGTGAAACGGCTGGCCGACGAGACACTTCCAACCCGTCCGGAGGGGGCTCGGCTCAAGCTTTGGAGAGAGGCTGCGGAAATGGACCCGGAGGCGCTTTTCAAAGAGCTGGCGGCATCGATCAACCAGATCAAGGCCCGCATGCGCAATGGCGTGGAGCATCTGATCTATGAGGAGGGCTACTCCAAATCCGAGATATTTTCGAAATACCGCTGAGCGAAACCGCGCTGGAGGGCTGCCTCCACGCCAGGCAATCGGGCGGGCGGAATCGTCAATCGATCAGCCGCCCCCCGTCGTGGAACGGATACGGCCCCTCGTACCGCCCGCTGGCCGCCAGATGGCTCACCAGCCGCCCGCCCTGCGGCAGCGCATGCAAGGCAAAGCCGGGCGGCTCCAGCGTCCAGGCCGATTCGGCATCGGGCGCAAGGTCCAGGCAGACCTGGTGCGCGGGCGAGGGCACGGTGGCTGCCAGCGTGCCGCCGAAGCGCACCTGGATGGCCCGGTGCAGGTGGCCGCAGACCACGCGTTCCACGTTCGGGTGGCGGGCCACGATGGCTTCCAGCGCCTCGGCGCCTTCGAGCAGGCCGATGGCGTCCATGTGGCCGATGAGCGTGCGGAACGGGGGGTGGTGCATGGCGATCACGACGGGCCGCTCGCGCTGCGCGTGCAGTTCACGCTCCAGCCAGCCCAGCCGCTGCGCGCACAGGCCGCCTTCGCTGGCGCCGGGCACCACCGTGTCGAGCGCGATGAGTTGCAGCGCGCCCACGGCCACGCTGTATTGCACGAATCCGCCCTGGCCCAGGTAGGCATGTTCCGGAAAGCACGCGCGCAGTTGCCCGCGGTCGTCGTGGTTGCCGGGCAGCAGATAGAGCGGCAGGGCACCGAGCGGC
The DNA here is from genome assembly GCF_028069655.1 of Acidovorax sp. NCPPB 4044. Lineage (NCBI taxonomy): Bacteria > Pseudomonadati > Pseudomonadota > Betaproteobacteria > Burkholderiales > Comamonadaceae > Acidovorax > Acidovorax sp. NCPPB 4044. Next base: position 3,182,558 of record NZ_JAMCOS010000001.1, on the reverse strand, counting down.
GCGAGCAGCTCGCGCAGATGGGCACGGTGGGGCTGCGAGGCCTCCGGCGGCAGCGCGGTGAGGTAGGCCTGCTGCCGCGCGGCGCGCAGATCCATGCCCGGCGAGACGTGGTTCACGCGGCCGAGGAACGTGGCCACGAACGGGTGGACCGGGGCGCGGTAGAGCGTTTCGCCATCGCCCACCTGCACGATGCGGCCGGCCTGCATCACGGCCAGCCGGTCGGCGATGGCCAGGGCTTCCTGCTGGTCGTGCGTGACGTGGATGGCGGTGATGTGCAGGCGGCGCAGCAGCCCGGCCAGTTCGTCGCGCAGCGATTCCTTGAGCTTGGCGTCGAGTGCGGTGAGCGGCTCGTCGAGCAGCAGCACGCGGCCGGGCCGCCACCGCGCGGGCGAGGGCCACGCGCTGCCGCTGGCCGCCCGAGAGGGCAAGGGAAAAATCGAGGGCCATCCACTTTTCGCAAGGCGCGTGGGTCATTCGCAGCGCGGGACGGCGAAAGCCCTTCGTCCCGCATGCTTGCCGGGAACAGACCAGTCGGCTCGACTGGAAGCCGGAGTTCCCATGGTTCAGCCTCTCTCTTCACGCAGTGTTCGACGCCCGCCACAAGTGGAGGAGCGCCTTCCTGAGTCGGCGAGGGGGGGCCATCAAGCCCTGGCTGCTGCTGTTGCTTCACCGCAGGCTGGCGCACTTCGTACGCGCTCGTCTTCGTCGACCCACGTGGCACCCCGGCAACCCATACCTGTGGGCGCCGAAGAGGTCTATCGGCAGAACGATGCTCGGCTGCGCCCTTATGTCATGGCCCGTGCGATCGATGGCCGGGTGGTGGACGGCGAGGATCTCGCCCGGCTGCGGCAGGCCAATCTGACGGTCGATGCCATTCGCCAATCGCTGCCCATGGGCCGTGGCAATGCGGCAGCCGATGTCGAGCGCACGGCGGGTGAAAGCTCGCGCAGCACCGAAGCCGGGATCAATATGGCCAGTCACCTGGAGCGCGACGCCCACTGGAATGTGACCCTGGCACGTGCCGCGGGTGCGCTGCTCGCACGGGCTGCCAACTGTGATGGCCGTGCCGCTCTCAGCGTCATGGCGCATACGCCTCACGTGCAACCGGGTGAAGCGCTGTACCAGGTGACCTCGTCAAAGATAGGTCATGTATGGGCCGAGTGGCGTAGGGAAGGGAACCCTCGGCTCGACTTTGCCCTGGTGATGGATGCCTGGATGGAGGGGCCGGCTGTATTCGCTTCGGATGGCCAGCTATCGGAGCAGCCTGGCCTTACCAACTCCTACTTCAACTTTTCTCATGTTTCCGGCTTGGCCGCGAGAGCGCAGATGGATGCGCTGCTGTCGAATGCGGGCGACGCACTGCAAGCGAGATTCATGCAGGAGCGCCTGGCGATCCCGCCAGACTTCCGCACCGCTCCTCGCCTGACCTACTCTGCGATGTCCGTGATCAGCCGGGGCTTCGAATTGCGCGTGCAAAAAAAGCTCGCGCGCACTGTCGTTGCGCCGAAGGCTTCCAGAGTCGGCGTCCCCCCAAAAGCGCTAGCGGCTCCTCGCAGTCAGCAGATGGCGCGGCGCGAGGTGCTCAACGACGTGCTGGCCGTGGGCGTGGCGCGTACGATGACCCCGGGCCTGGGGATCAAGGCGGCCCAGGGCGAAGCCCCGGAGCTGCTCCACGCCGCAGGCCATCGGCTTCGCGACAAGGGACCCTGACCGGACCTCCCGGTCAGGAGTGCTTCGCCGGGGCCGGTCCAGGCCTCAGGAGGTTTTGCGCACCCGCAGCAGTTCGTCGAGGATCAGGCACACCGCCCCAATGGTGATCGCCGAATCCGCCAGGTTGAAGGCCGGGAAGTGCCAGCCCCGGGCGTGGAAGTCGAGGAAGTCCACCACGTAGCCGTGCATCATGCGGTCGACCACGTTGCCGATCGCGCCGCCCAGGATGCTGGAGAGCGAGAAGCAGAACAGCCGTTGCCCCGGATGCGCGCGCAGCTGCCACACGATGAAGAGCGCGGCCGCCACGCCGATGCCGGTGAACACCCAGCGCTGCCAGCCGCCCGCGTCCGCCAGGAACGAGAACGCGGCGCCGGTGTTGTGGGCCCGCACGATGTTGAAGAAGCTGGTCACGTAGGTCGCATCGCCCAGCCGGTAGTAGCCCAGGATCAGCGTCTTGGTGAACTGGTCGGCCACTAGGATCAGCAGCGCCCAGGCCAGCCACGGCCAGAGGGCTCCGCCGCGGGACGACAGGCTGTTGCCGCGCGCCGCCATCATGCGTGCTCCCGGTGCTCGCCGGCACCGAACAGGTTGCTGGTGCAGCGGCCGCACAGCGTGGGGTGGGCCGCATCGTGGCCGACGTCCGCGCGGTAATGCCAGCAGCGCTCGCATTTGGTGTCAGAACTGGTCCGTGCCGCGATATTCATTGAATTTCCTGCTACTAATTCGATAGCGGATGTGATGAAGACGAACTTCAGGTCGTCGCCCAGGCTCGCCAGCAGCGCGTGGTCCTCCGGCGGCACCGTCAAGGTGACGACCGCCTGCAGCGACGAGCCCACCTGGCCGGCCGCACGCAGGGTTTCGATCTCCTTGTTGACGGCATCGCGCAGCTCGCGGATGCGCGCCCACTTGGCACCCAGGCCTTCGTCGGCGCTCGGGATCGTGGCGTAGGTTTCCAGGAAGATGCTGTCGGACGCGCCGAACACCTTCCAGGCCTCTTCGGCGGTGAACGAGAGGAACGGCGCCATCCAGCGCAGCATGGCGTGCGTGATCTGGTGCAGCGCGGTCTGCGCGCTGCGCCGCGCGAGGCTCTTGGGCGCGGTGGTGTAGAGCCGGTCCTTGAGCACGTCGAGGTAGAAGCCGCCCAGGTCTTCCGAGCAGTACAGCTGCAGCTTGGCCACCACCGGGTGGAACTCGTAGACCTGGTAGTGGGCGAGCACCTCGGCCTGGAACTGCGCGGCGCGCGTGAGGGCGTAGCGGTCGATCTCCAGCATCTGGTCGAACGGCACTGCGTCGCGGGCGGGGTCGAAGTCGCTCACGTTGGCCAGCAGGAAGCGCAGCGTGTTGCGGATGCGGCGGTAGGCATCGACCACGCGGGCCAGGATCTTGTCGTCGCCCGCGATGTCGCCCGAGTAGTCGCTGGCGGCCACCCACAGGCGGATGATCTCGGCGCCCAGCTTCTTGTTGATCTCCTGCGGGTCGATGCCGTTGCCGAGCGACTTGCTCATCTTGCGGCCCTGGCTGTCCACCGTGAAGCCGTGCGTCAACAGGCCCTTGTACGGCGCGCGGCCGTAGAGCGCGCAGGCCAGCAGCAGCGACGAGTGGAACCAGCCGCGGTGCTGGTCGTGGCCTTCGAGGTAGAGGTCGGCTTCGGGGCCGCTGTCGTGGTGCACGCCGGGGTGCGTGCCGCGCAGCACGTGGAAGAAGGTGGAGCCGGAGTCGAACCACACCTCCAGGATGTCGGTGCTCTTGGTGTAGCAGGCGGCGTCGGCGGCGCCGAGGATCTCCTCGGGCGTCACCCGGCTCCAGGCCTCGATGCCGCCGCGCTCGACGATGTCCGCGGCCTGGTCGAGGATCTCCATCGTGCGCGGGTGCAGTTCGCCCGAGTCCTTGTGCAGGAAGAACGGGATCGGCACGCCCCAGCTGCGCTGGCGCGAGATGCACCAGTCGGGCCGGTTGGCGATCATGTCGTGCAGGCGGGCCTTGCCGTTCTCGGGGTAGAAGCCCGTGTGCTCGATGGCCTCCAGCGCCGTCTGCCGCAGCGTCTTGGGCGCCTTGTCCTTGGTGAACACGCCTTCGCCTTCGTCCATGCGGATGAACCACTGCGCGGCCGCGCGGTAGATCACGGGCGTCTTGTGGCGCCAGCAGTGCGGGTAGCTGTGGACGATGTCCTTCGTGGCCAGCAGGCGGCCGGCATCCCGCAGGGCCTCGATGATGACCGGCACGGCCTTCCAGATGTGCTGGCCGCCGAAGAGCGGGAAGTCGGCCGCGTAGGTGCCATTGCCCTGCACTGGGTTCAGGATGTCGTCCAGCGCCATGCCGTTGGCGCGGCAGGAGTTGAAATCCTCCAGCCCGTAGGCGGGGGAGGAATGCACGATACCCGTGCCGTCGTCGGCCGTGGCGTAATCGGCCAGGAACACGGGCGACAGGCGGCGGTAGCCTGCGTGCACGTCGTGGAGCGGGTGCTCGAACTCCAGGCCGCCGAGCTTCTCGCCGGGCGTGGTGGCGAGCACGCGGCCTTCCAGGCCCCAGCGCTGCAGGCATGCTTCGACCAGCGGCTCGGCCAGCACCAGCAGGCCGCGCTCGGTCTCCACCAGTGCGAAGCGGATTTCGGGGTTCAGGTTCAGCGCCTGGTTGGCGGGGATGGTCCAGGCCGTGGTGGTCCAGATCACCACGAAGGCATCGCGTGCCAGCGCCGGCAGGCCGAAAGCGGCGGCGAGCGCCGCCGGGTCGTGGGCCTTGAAGGCCACGTCCAGCGTGGTGCTCTTCTTGTCCTGGTATTCGATCTCGAACTCGGCGAGCGACGAGCCGCAGTCGAAGCACCAGTACACCGGCTTGAGGCCCCGGTACACGAAGCCGCGCTCGATCACCTGCTTGAACGCACGGATCTCGCCCGCCTCGTTGGCGAAGTTCATCGTCTTGTAGGGGTTGTCCCATTCGCCGAGCACGCCCAGGCGCTGGAAGTCGCCCATCTGCTGCGCGATCTGCTCGGTGGCGTAGGCGCGGCTCCTGGCCTGCATGTCGTCGCGCGAGAGGCTGCGGCCATGCTTCTTCTCGATGGCGTTCTCGATCGGCAGGCCGTGGCAGTCCCAGCCCGGCACGTAGAGCGCGTCGAAGCCTTCGAGCTGCCGTGCCTTGGTGATCATGTCCTTCAGGATCTTGTTCACCGCGTGGCCCATGTGGATCTGGCCGTTGGCGTAGGGCGGGCCGTCGTGCAGGATGAACTTCGGCGCGCCGCAGCGTGCGTCGCGCAGGCGCTTGTACAGGCCCTTGTCTTCCCATTCCTTCACCCAGCCCGGCTCGCGCTTGGGCAGGTCGCCGCGCATGGGGAAGGGGGTGTCGGGCAGGTTCAGCGTGGCGCGGTAGTCGGTGCCGGGGCTGGTTTCGGTGGCGGAATTCGTGGTGTCGGACATGGCTGGGCTAGGGTGCAGGGCTGCCGGCGAGGGGCCGGGGCCGCCAGGACGGGAAGGGTGGGAACGGGGCTGCGCCGGGCGGCGCGCGGAGCGGTGGGGAGGGACGGCGGCCAATGCGGGCGCCGGGCCCGCGCCGCGTCAAATTCGGTCGCGCGTGGTCTGGCGACGGGTTTCCGTGTAGCTGGCGGCCGGGGTGGACGCGAAGAATGCCCGCGCGTCATCGCAATCCCTGGCGATGCCGGCGGTGAGGGCGTCGAGGCTGTCGTATTTCAGCTCGTCGTGCAGTTTGTGCAGGAGTTCCACGCGGACGATTTTACCGTAGGCCCCTTCGGCCCCCAGGTGGGCGGGCCACTCCAGGCAATGCGTCTCCAGCAGCACGCGGCCGCCGTTCACGTCGGACGGGTCGAGCGAGGGCCGCACGCCCAGGTTGGCCACGCCGGGCAGCGGCTGCTCCGACAGGCCGTGCACGTGCACTGCGAAGATGCCGCTGGCAGCGGGCTTCCAGTGCGCGAAGCGCAGATTGAGCGTGCGGAAACCGTCGCCCGCGCCCTCGGCGCTCGCGCCCAGCGCACGGCCGAGCTTGCGCCCGTGCACCACGTGCCCACTGATGGCGTAGGGCCGCCCCAGCAGGGCGGCCGCGCCGCCCATGTCGCCCCGGGCGAGGGCATCGCGCACGGCCGAGCTGGAGACGCGCAGGCCATGCACTTCATAGCTGTTCATGCGCGCGACGTCGAAGCCCCGGGCACGGCCCGCGGCATCGAGCATGGGGTAGTCGCCCGCGCGCTGCGCGCCGAAGCGGAAATCGTCGCCCACCAGCACGTAGCGGGCATTCAAACCGTCCACCAGCACATCGTCGATGAAGGCCTGGGGTGCCTGGCGCGCCAGGCGCTCGTTGAACGGCAGCACCACCGTCTGCTGCACGCCGCAGCGGGCCAGCTCTTCCAGCTTGTCGCGCAGCGTGCCGATGCGCGCGGGCGCGAGTTCGGGGCGCTGCAGTGCCCCGGCGAAATAGTCGCGTGGATGCGGCTCGAAGGTGAGCACGCAGCTCTCCACGCCGCGGTGCGCGGCTTCGCTGCTCAGCAGGGCCAGCATGGCCTGGTGCCCGCGGTGCACCCCGTCGAAGTTGCCGATGGTGACCGCGCAGGCCGCAGCGATGCCGGGGTGGTGGAGGCCTCGGAAGATCTTCATCGGAATGCTATTTTTTTGATAGCGCGCAGCGCAGGTGCATCAAGCGCTGGACGCCAATCTGTCATGAAATGGGAGTATATTGTGCGGCACGGGAGGCCCCCCACCGCCCGCGAGACATCAGCGTTCCGAATCTTGTCGCGTTGCAGGAGGATGTTGTGAAGGTCTTGAAGCTGTCGGCCCAAGGGCTGCCGCAATCCTGGATTTCGCTCGAACAGGCGGTCACCCACTATGCCGCGGGCGAGGTGCGCTGGGAGTCCGGCGCGCCCATCGCCGTGTTCCGCGGCGGCCACAACGCGCTCACGGGCGAGCAGTCGGTGATCGAGGTCAACAGCATCGTCGGCACCAAGGGCGTTCCCAACATCAACCCGTTCGAACTGAAGCCCGCGCTCACCAACAGCAAGCTCTTCGCACGCGACCGCAACGTCTGCGCCTACTGCGGCGGGCATTTCCACGAAGAAGACCTCACGCGCGAGCACATCGTGCCGTTCGCGCGCAACGGCGTGGACCACTGGATGAACGTGGTCACCGCCTGCCGCGCCTGCAACCACCGCAAGGGCCCGCGCACGCCCGAGCAGGCGCACATGCCGCTGCTCTACACGCCCTACGTGCCCAGCCTCTGGGAAGACTTCATCCTGCGCAACCGGCGCATCCTGGCCGACCAGATGGAGTTCCTCATCGCCCACGTGCCCAAGTCGTCGCGGCTGGTGAGTTGAGCCGCTGCGTGCCCCGGCCGTGCGGGCAGGGCAGGTGTGCCTGCACCCTGCACCTGGGCTTCAACCCGCGCCGGGCGGCGCGCGCAATGCATCCCCCGCCTGCCCGAAGGCCTCGGCCAGATGGTCCACGAAGGTGCGCACGCGGCTGGAGAGCCGGTGGCGCTGCGGGTAGACCGCGTAGATGTCGGCCGCCGGGGTGTCGTACTGCGGCAGCACCTGCACAAGGCGGCCGCTGTGCAGGTAGCGGTTCACGTCCCACTCGGCACGCAGCAGGATGCCGTGCCCCTCCAGCGCCCAGCGCACGGCGATCTCGCCGTCGTTGGTGGTGAGCGGACCGTGGGTCTTCACGGATTCGGTGCGCAGGCGCACGCCGCGGCCCGTGCTGAGGCGCCAGAGGCCGTAGGCCTCGTCGCCCTGCCGGATGCCGATGCAGTGGTGCTGCTCCAGATCGCGCGGGGCGCGGGGCGTGCCGTGCTGCCGCAGGTAGGCGGGCGCCGCGCAGAGGATGCGCCGGTTGACCGCCAGGCGCCGCGCGATCACGCGCGCCTCGGGCGGCTCGCCGAAGCGGATGCAGACGTCGTAGGCATCTTCGGTGAGCGCGGGTGGATGCACCGAGAGCTGCAGCTGGATTTCCACGCCGGGATGCCGGCGCGCGAAGCGGGAGATCAGGGGCGCGATGTGCATGCGGCCGAAACCCAGCGTCGCGTTCACGCGCAGCAGGCCGCGCGGGCTGCTGCGCGCCTGGCCCAGCAGTTCGTTGAGCCCGTCGATGTCCGCGAGGATGCGGCGCGCGTGCTCCAGGAACACCTCGCCTTCGGGGGTGAGGCCCATGCGCCGCGTGCTGCGGCTGACCAGCGCCACGCCCGTGCGCGCCTCCATCTGCGAGAGCCGCTTGCTCACGGCGGCCGTGGAGATGCCCAGTTCACGCGCCGCCGCGCTGAGCGATCCGCTGCCCGCGAGGGTCGAGAAAAAGCCCAGTTCTGCGGGCAGGATGCCGGTGGCGCCAGTGGGTTTCATCGTTAACCTGCATTCAACAATGGGTTGAGTTTCGCACCGGAAAGCGGAGCGCCGTGCGCCCTAGAGTCTGCTCCATCGCACACCGCATTCGCATTGCACTGAAGCCGGAGCCCCCAATGAAGACCTACAGAATCGCCACCATTCCCGGAGACGGCATCGGCAAGGAGGTCGTGCCCGCGGGCCGGCAGGTGCTGGAGGCGCTGGCCGCTTCCGGCGAAGCGTTCCGCTTCGAGTTCGAGGATTTCGGCTGGGGCGGCGACTGGTACCGCGCCCATGGCGAGATGATGCCGGCCGACGGGCTCGCGGCGCTGAAGGGGCAGGACGCGATCCTCTTCGGGTCCGCGGGCGACCCGCACATCCCCGACCACGTGACGCTCTGGGGCCTGCGCCTCAAGATCTGCCAGGGATTCGACCAGTACGCCAACGTGCGGCCCACGCGCATCCTGCCGGGCATCGACGCGCCGCTCAAGCGCTGCGGTCCGGCCGATCTGGACTGGGTGATCGTTCGCGAGAATTCCGAGGGCGAATACGCCGGCGTGGGCGGGCGCGTGCACCAGGGCCATCCGCTCGAAGCCGCCACCGATGTCTCGATGATGACCCGCGCGGGCGTGGAGCGCATCATGCGTTTTGCCTTCCAGCTCGCCCGATCGCGGCCCCGCCGCCAGCTCACCGTGGTCACCAAGAGCAATGCGCAGCGCCACGCGATGGTGATGTGGGACGAGATCGCGCTGCAGGTCTCGCGCGAATTCCCCGAGGTGTCGTGGGACAAGGAGCTCGTGGACGCCGCCACCGCGCGCATGGTCAACCGCCCGCGCACGCTCGACACCATCGTTGCCACCAACCTGCACGCCGACATCCTGAGCGACCTGGCCGCGGCGCTGGCGGGCAGCCTGGGCATCGCGCCCACGGGCAACATCGATCCGGAGCGGCGCTACCCCTCGATGTTCGAGCCCATTCACGGCTCGGCCTTCGACATCATGGGGCAGGGGCTGGCCAACCCGGTCGGCACCTTCTGGTCCTGCGTGATGCTGCTGGAGCACCTGGGCGAAGCCGCAGCGGCCGCGCGGCTCATGGCCGCGGTGGAGCAGGTGACGGCCGACCCGGCCCTGCACACGCGCGATCTGGGCGGCAGCGCCACCACCGCGCAGGTGACGGCCGCCGTGTGCGACCGGCTGCAGGCCGGGGCCCTGCGCCGCGCGGCCTGACGACCGCTCCCGGACCGAACCGTACGGCGCCACAGCGCGGGCGCCGTGCCGACGCGGGGCCTGGACCGGGCTGCGCAGTGCAGTCCGCTGCACGCTCCGGACGCGACCGGGCGATGCAGCGGCGCGAATCTGGCCGCCGGGCGTGCGGCCGCAGACGAAGCAACCACAACGACCCAAGGAGACACGATGGCCCACCCTTCCGCACTCCCGCTCCGGCGCCGCCCGGCCCTGGCCATCCTCGCAGCCCTGGCCTGCACGCTGGCCCTGCCGGGCACCGCTGGGGCGCAGTCCTGGCCGTCGCGGCCCCTCAGCCTGATCGTGCCGTTCCCGGCCGGCGGCACCACGGACGTGCTGGCCCGCGCGCTCGGCGACAGGTTGTCGCAGGCGCTGGGCCAGCCGGTCATCGTCGAGAACAAACCGGGTGCGGGGGCCACGCTCGGGGCCGACTACGTGGCCAAGGCCCGGCCGGACGGCCATACGCTGCTGATCGGCGCGGTCCACCACACCATCGCGGGCAGCGTCTACCGCAAGCTGCCCTACGACTTCCAGCGCGATCTGGTGGCGGTGGGGGCCATCGCCACCGTGCCCAACGTGTTGGTGGTCCATCCCGCGGTGCCGGCCACCAACGTGGCCGAGCTGGTGGCGCTGATGAAGGCGCAGCCCGGCAAGCTCACTTACGGCTCCAATGGCAACGGCACGGCCCAGCACCTCATCGGCACGCAGTTCTCGCACCTCACCGGCACGTCGATGACACATGTCCCCTACAAGGGCAGCGGCCCGATGGCGGTGGACCTGCTGAGCGGGCAGATCACCCTGTCATTCGACACCGTCACGCCCGTGCTGCAGCACATCCGCGCGGGCAAGCTGCGCGCGCTGGCGATCACCACCGCGCAGCGCTCCACCGCGCTGCCGGACGTGCCCACGCTGGACGAGGCGGGGCTGAAGGGCTTCGACATCGGCACCTGGTTCGGCGTGCTCGCACCGGTCGGCACGCCTGCCGACGTGGTGGCGCGGCTCAACACCGAGATGGTCCGGATCATCCAGTCGGCCGAGTTCCGCAAGCGCATGGAAGACATCGGCGCCGAGCCGACTCCGGGCAGCAGCGACCAGTTGGCACAGAAGATCCGCGCAGAGACGGCGCGGTTCGCCGCATTGGTGAAAGAGGCGAAAGTCAGCATGGATTGAGGTGCCGCCGCCGGCCGCGCCGCGTCCCACGATGCGGTGCGGCCTGCGCGTAAAGGGCGCATTCAGGGCATTCCCGCTTTCGGCGCAGGTGCAGCGGTGGCCATAATCGCCGGCCGCCTCCGGGCGCTTCATGCCTTCTCGCCCGCCCCGGGCCCTTTCCCTTTTTCACCGGACTGCACCATGCGCATCGCTGCCGATTCCGCTCTCGCCCCTTCCGTGTCTTCTTCCCCTGCCCCGATCGCCCGGCGGCGGCACTGCCTGGCGGCTGCTGCCGCGGTCGCTGTCCTGGCAGGCCTGCCGGCGGGCGCAGCGCATGCGCAGCAGGCCAGGGAAGTGAAGCTTGGCTATGCCCTGGCCGTGAATTCGCACTACGGCGCCGCAGCCCAGGCCTGGGCGGACACGGTGGAGAAGGGCACGAACGGGGCCTTCAAGTTCAAGCAGTTTCCCTCCAGCGCGCTGGGCGGCGAGCGCGAGCTCATCGAAGGCCTTCAGCTCGGCACGGTGGAGGCGGTGATCGTCTCCACGGGCGCCCTGAGCAACTTCGTGCCCGACGTGGGCGTGGTGGACATTCCCTTCCTGTTCCGCGACACGGCCCATGCGCGCGGCGTGCTCGACGGCGCCTTCGGCCAGGAGCTGCTGGGCAAGTTCAAGGCGCGTGGGCTGATCGCGCTGGCCTGGGGCGAACAGGGCTTTCGCCATCTCACGAACAACAAGCACCCGGTGAAGACCCCGGCCGACCTGAAGGGGCTCAAGATCCGCGTGACGGAAAACCCCGTGCACATCACCGCGTTCCGCACGCTGGGCGCATCGCCCACGCCGATGTCGTGGCCCGAGGTGATCGGCGCGCTGCAGCAGGGCACGATCGACGGGCAGGAGAACCCGATGTCGGTGATCGTCTCCGCCAAGCTGCCCCAGGTGCAGAAGTACCTCTCGCTCACCGGGCACGTCTATGCGCCCATGGCGCTCATCGTCTCGCCCAACTTCTGGTCCGGCCTGAACGATGCGCAGAAGGCCGCCTTCACGCAGGGCGCCAAGGCCGGCGCGCAGGCATCGCGCAAGTTCGTGGACGACGTCGAGCAGAAGGGCCTCGCCGAGGTCAAGGCCGCCGGCATGCAGGTCGTGGAATCGGTGGACAAGGCCGCGTTCCAGAAGGCGCTGGAGCCCGCCTACAAGCAGTACGCAGCCAAGTTCGGCCAGAAGACGCTCGACCAGATCACCGGCGCCAAGTAAGCCCGGCCAGGGCCCTGCCGCCGCCGCGCAGCGCGGCGGCGGCAGGGCCGAAGCGATCGATGCCCGGCCCGCCCGGGCATCGCCGTCTGGCGCCGCCCCGTGCCCCCACCCTTTCTCCTTTCCCTCCCAAGCCCATGTTCCGACGCTTCGAGCGCGCCCTGGTGGCCTGCAACCGCTGGCTGCTGATCTTCCTGCTGCTGGCCATGGCCTGCATCGTCTTCGCCAACGTGGTGCTGCGCTACACCACGGGAGACTCCATCGTCTGGGCCGAAGAGGTGGCGCGGCACTTGATGATCTGGGGCACCTTCCTCGGCGCGGGGCTGGTGCTGCGCTTCGGAGGGCACGTGGCGATCGACAACCTGCACCACGTGCTGGGCGAGCGCGGCGCGCGGGTGCTGCGCGGCCTGATCGTGGCGGCGCTGGGCGCGTTCTTCCTCGCCATGGCATGGTTCTCGGTGCAGTACGTCTGGGCCACGCGTTTCCAGACGACGCCGGCCACCGACATCCCGTTCGCCTGGATCTACTCGGCCATGCCCGCGGGTTTCCTGCTGCTGTTCGTGCACCTGGCGTTCATGGCGCGCGGCTATGTCCGGGACGGGCGCTACGTGGAATCCGACGAGATGGACGCCGAATCGGCGGCCTCGCTCTGATGGCCGGCACAAGGACCTGACACCATGGCCATCACCCTTTTCGTTTCCGCCATCGTGCTGATGGCGCTGGGCTTTCCCGTCGCCTTCGCGCTCGCGATGTCGGCATCCATCGCCGTCTTCGTGGGCGGGCGCTACCCGCAGCTGATCGTCTTCAAGGAGATGTTCACCGGCATCGACAGCTTTCCGCTCATGGCCGTGCCGTTCTTCATCCTCGCGGCCGAGATCATGTCGGGCGGCGCGCTCACCGTGGTGCTGCTGCGCTTCGCCGCGCAGTTCGTGGGCCACCTGCGCGGGGGCCTGGGGCACGCCAACATCCTCTCGCTCACGCTGTTCTCGGGCATCTCCGGCTCGGCGCTGGCCGATGCGGCCGGCCCGGGCTCGATGATGGTGAAGATGATGGACAAGGCCGGCTACTCGCGCGCCTATGCGGCCGCGCTCACGGCCAGCACGGCCATCGTGGGGCCGATCATCCCACCCTCGATCATCATGATCATCTACGCGCTGCAGGACGAGCAGGTCTCCGTGGGCGCACTCTTCATCGCGGGCTTCGCGCCCGGCATCCTGATCGCGCTGGCCATGGCGGTGGTCAACTGGCGCGTCTGCGTGCGCCGCGACTACCGCTCGCGCGAGCCGCGCCCCACCGGGCGCGAGATGGTCTCCAACAGCGTGCGGGCCATTCCCGCGCTCATGCTGGTGGTGCTGATCCTCGTGGGTATCCGCTTCGGCATCTTCACGCCCACCGAGGCGTCGGTGGTGGCGGTGTGCTACGCGCTCGTGTGCGGCAAGTGGATCTACCGCACGCTGGAGTGGAAGGCGCTGCCGCACATCGCGGCGCGCTCGGCGCTGCTCACGGCCTCGGTGCTGCTGGTCGTGGCGGCCTCCGCCGCCTTCGCCTGGGTGCTCACCATCGAGGGCATTCCGCAGCAGCTCGCGCAGACCATCGTGGGCTGGGACCTGTCGCCCGTCACCTTCCTCATCGCGGTCAACATCCTGCTGCTGCTCTTCGGCATCTTCATGGAGCCGCTGCCGGGCGTGATGATCCTCGTGCCCATCCTCGCGCCCATCGCGAGCGCGCTCGGCATCGACCCGATCCACTTCGCGATGGTGGTGATCGTGAACCTGACGCTGGGCATGATCACCCCGCCCGTGGGCGGCCTGCTGTTCGTGACCTCGGTCGCTACCAAGGTGCCGCTCGCCGCGCTCACGCGCGAACTGCCGCCGTTCCTCGTGGCGCACCTGATCGTGCTGGCCCTGCTCACCTTCGTGCCCGCGATCTCCACCTGGCTGCCGCACGCGCTGGGGTTCTGAGCGCCCGTGCAGAGCGGCTCTGCAGACTCGTGCGGGGCCGCGGCGGCAGGCCATGGCGAGCCCATGCACGGGGCCTCCCCGCGGCTGTCAGCGGCCGGCGGCCTGGGAGTTGCCGGTTACCGGGGAAGCGACTTCAGCCATTGGAATTCGCCCTGGCGAAACGCGTAGAAATGCGTGCCGCCGCCCGCTTCATTCCTGCTGCCTTGCACCACCAGGATGCAGCTGTTCTTGCGGAAGGCCAGGGGCTCGGTCACGTCGAGGGGCCAGTCGGATACCGTGAAGGGCAGAAGGGTGACGCTGCCACTGCGGGCATCGATGGCGCCTCCCGTGACGCAGCCTGCGCCGCAGCCCCAGGTGGCCAGTACGTAGTGCCCGGCGAAGTTCACGGGTCCCTTGGCGGCACGTCTGAGCTGGGATGCATAGGCGCGGCTCTCGGCGGTGGCCAGATCCACCGGCGCGCGCCGTGCAGGCGGGGAAACGGCCACGGGGCACTCCGCGAACGTCGGCGTGCCGGTATCTGCGGCCCAGGTCATGGCGACCGGGACCATCGCGATGAAGAACAGCGCAAATGCTTTTCTCATGGTCAATACCAGTGGTGCTTTTCCCAGAACATCCGGGCCCGCTTGGCCGAGTGGTAGCGCCCATAGATATAGCGGATGCCTCCCTGGCATTCCTCCACGGCGTTGCCGAAGGACCGCTCTCCGTTCGGGTTCAGGCCGTACTGTGCCTGCAGGAGCTGAAAGAGGCCGCGGGCCGTGGATTTCGGATTGCGCGTGCCGACGACGCCGCTCGACTCCTGCGCCAGGATCCACAGCAGATCGTCGAAATCCCCCTCGGGCACATTTTCCGCGCGCATCGCCTCTTTCAAGGCGTCCTGGACGTTGGCGGGAACGACGCCGGTGGGACGGGCGGACTGCCGGTGCCGGGAATGCCGGGCGGGCCTGTGGCTGTGCTTGGTCGTCATGGTGCGTGAAGCTGGGCGTTCTCGTTGCCTCGGACCGCGCGGGGCGCAGCGGCCGGAGCCTTCACCATGAAACCTCCTGAGTGCAATGAGCGGCCACATCGTAGGGCCCGCTATTGCCTCTGCAAATGAAGTGATGGTTAATCCATGCATTTCGTTGCTTCATCCCCCATCGACCGCGGCCCGCGCCCTTCCCGGCATGCGCTCCGGGAGGGCTCCGCCCGGAGCGCATGCGTCTGCCGCGCGCTCCTGCGCGGGCCCGCGGCGACGAATGAATGAATGGCCGGTGCGTGTCAGGCGCCCTTGCGCGCCGTCACCAGGAAGCCCTGCACGGGCTCGTTGTTCTCGTAGCGCAGCACGAGGTCTTCGATCTCGATGGTCTTGAAACCCGCGGCCTGGCACACGGCCTTGGCATGGCTGCGCTTGTGCGCGTAGCGGCCGCTGGCCTGCAGCACGAGGTCGGGGCCGTCCTCGGGCGCGGTCTCGCACGAGAACATGAAGTCGCCGTGCGCCACCAGCAGGCGGTGCGCATCGGGCACGGTGTCGGCCAGGTCGCCCGCATAGATGAACACGTCGAGCGCGGCCACCACGTCGTAGGTGTCGGACGGCGTGTCGCGCAGCGCATCGAGCAGGTTCGCGTGGTGGAAGCGGTCGTACACGTTGTGGCGCGCGGCCTGCTCGATCATCTTCAGCGAGATGTCCACGCCGATGAGGAAGCCGTCGATGCGGCCCAGGCATACGCCCAGCAGACCGGTGCCGCAGCCCAGGTCGAGCAGGTTGAGGTGCTTGTCGGGGAAGCGCGCCAGGATCTTCTCGCCCGCGATCTTGGGCAGCTTGTATTTGAGGCCCGCGACCATGTGGCGGTCGTAGAGGCTCGCCAGGCTGTCGAAGAGGCCGCGCTGCAGTTCCGGCGGCTGGTGCGGCGGCGTCACGCCGTGGGCGATGGCCGTGTAGTAGGCCACCACGGAATCGCCGGGCGCGATCTCCAGCAGGGCGGTGGTGTCGGCCACGGCGCGCGCCGGGTTGCCGGCGGCGATGTAGGTCTTCACGCGGCCCAGGCGGGCTTCGGCGTCCTGCGGGTTCTCGTCGATGAGCGCGCCCCAGGTCTGCAGTGCCTCGGCGTGGTTGCCTTGGTCGCTCAGGTCGCGTGCGAGCAGGCGGCGCAGTTGTACGTCGCCGGGCACCATCTCCAGGCCGCGGCGCAGGTGGCGCACGGCCATCTCGAGGTTGCCGGAGCGGTGCGCGATGTCGACCACGCCGGCCAGCACGATGGGGTTGCGCGGCTCGCGCAGGGCCACCTTCTCGGCCAGTTGCACGGCCTCGTGCAGCTGGTTCTGGCGGGCGTGCAGCAGGGCCAGCTCGAGCTGCGCCGGGCCCCAGTCGGGCGCGAGGGCCACGGCGCGGTTCAGCGCCTCGAAGGCCTTGGGAATGTTGGAGGCCTTCTCGGCCATCAGGCCGGCCAGCAGGAACACGCGCGGGTCGTTCGGAAGGGCCTTCTGCGCCTTGTTCAAGGTGAGCGCGGCCTGCTGGAGGTCGCCGCGCGAGATCTGCTCGCGCGCGGTTTCGAGGTGTTGGCGATTGGGGTCGGTGGAGGTGGCGTTAGCGCTCATGTCTCGTGCAGAAAGTGGAGCGCCGGGCACGGGGCCCGGCGGCTGGGATATCGCGGGATTATCCCGGATTCGCCCCGGCCGCCTGGTGCCGGCCTCAGCGCGAACGTGACAGTTCGTCGCCAGCCGCGCGCACCAGCTCGCCCCCGTCGCCCGACAGCTCCCAGAACATCAGGCCGCGCAGCCCCGTGAGCCGCACGGCGCGTGCCTTCTCGCGCACCACCGGCTCGTCGTCGAAGGTCCAGAAGGTGCTGCCGTCGAAGAGCCAGGCCGATCGGGCCCACGCATCCCAGTGGCGCGTGAAGCCGGGCTTGGCGCGCACGGTCTTGAAGTCTTCGATGCCGGCTTCGAAGGTGCCGGCAGGCAGTCCCGTGGCGGCCTGGTAGAGGCCGTTGCCCGCCGTGCCCACGCCGCTCCAGCCGCGCGAGTAGAGCGGCGTGCCCACCACAAGCTTGCGCGGCGGCACGCCGGCCTGCAGGTAGCGGGCCACCGTCTCGGCCACCGAGAGTTCCTGCGCGCGGTCGGGGTCGCGCGGGCTGGGCGCGAGCGCGGCCTGGTGGTTCGTGCGGCTCTCCCAGGATCCGTGCAGGTCGTAGGCCATGAGGTTGATGAAATCCACCGTCTTCGAAACTGCCGCGAGGTCGATCTTCGCGCTGTTCTGCGGCCCCGCGGGCGCGGCGATGGTCAGCCGCAGCGCGGGGTCGACCGCATCGAGCTGCCGGCGGAACTCCTGCAGCAGCAGCGTGAAGTTCGCGGTGTCCTCGGGGCGCACGGTGTTGCCGGGCGCGCCTTCGGCGGCCGGGTATTCCCAGTCGATGTCGAAGCCGTCGAACACCCCGGCGCCGGCGCCGTTGCCCTCCGTCTCGCCGCCGATGCGGCCGCGGATGAAGAGATCGATGCACGATTTCGCGAGCGCGCTGCGCGATGCGGCCGTGAGGGCCGCGTCGGAGAACCACTTCGAGCCGTTCCAGCCGCCCAGTGACACCAGCACCTTGAGTTGCGGGTGCTGGCGCTTGAGCACGCGCAATTGCTGGAAGTTGCCGCGCAGCCCCTGTGTGCCGTCCACCTCCGTGCCGTCCACGCTCTCCGCGGCGGTCCAGGGGCGCTGCACGTCCGCCCAGGCATCTCCGAGCTGGCAGCCGATGGGGCCGCTGCCGTCCGCCTGCGCGGGCTGCACGTTGCCGAAGGCGTAGTTCAGCGTGGTGAGGTAGGGCAGGGCGCCCTGGGTGGCCAGGCTCTTCGCGGTGTAGCCGCGCGCATAGATGCCCCAGGACGTGAAGTACCCCACCACCTCGCGCGCGGCGGGCGTGGTGGTGGCATGGGCCGCGGCGGAGGAGGCCGGGCGCTGCCGCGCGTGCGGCGCGGCCGGCTCGCTCCAGGCAGGGGCGGCCACGAAGGCCAGGCAGGCGATGCCCAGGGTGCGGGTCCAGGGGGTCGTCATGTGCGGTGCTCCTCTTCGGATGTATCGGGCATCGCACTCTCGGCTCGGGGGGGCAGCGCGTCAATGCAGCGCCGTGCATGCAGTGCTGTGTGTACCGTTTGGGTGGCTGTCGGCATGCCGCGGCCAGCGCTTGCAATCCGTTGCGGGTCTGGTGGGCGGCAGGGACAACGGCCGCCGTGTGCGGTGCGTTGATCGCGGACACGCCACCGACGGGAGGAGCCCCTCATGAAGCCCCATGCCTTTCTTTGCGCAGCCCTGTGCATTGCCGCATCCACCGCCGCCTCTGCCCAGGTCCACCGCTGCACCGACGGTGCAGGCCGCGCCACGTACTCCGACCTCCCGTGCCAGGCGGGCCAGCCGGGCGTGCTGGTGGAGCCTCCCCGGCGCTCCGGTGCCGGGTCTGCCGTGGGGACCCAGCCCGCTGCGCCCTCCGTGCCCTTGCAGGCGCCAGCCGAGACCCGCGCCGGCCCGGCGCAGCCCGCGGCCCAGGGTGCGATGCCGGTCGCGCTGAACGGAGCCGCCGGGCCCGCGGACACCCCGGCATGCCGCGGCGCCCAGAAGGAGCTGGAATTCGTATCGAGCATCCGCACCCTGCCCGAGGCCGAAAAGCGGGCGCGGATGAACGCGGCGATCGTGCAGGCCAACGCCCACTGCGGCACGAACGCGCCGCTCCTGCAGGAGCCTGCCCGGGTGGTCGTGGAAACGGTTCCGGCGATCGTGCGCTGCGACCGGGACTTCTGCTACGACGCCGAGGGTGCGCTCTACCGGAAGTCGGGCCCGGACCTCCTCACCGGGCCGACGGGGCGCACCTGCGCGCGTGCCGGCAGCGCCTGGAACTGCCGCTGACAGCGTTCGGCCCGCACAGACGACCGCGGCGGTGAAGCGCGTCCGAGGCCGGGGCGATCAAGGGGCCGGCCTGCCCAGTTCCTCGGCGCTGCAGGCGCGATAACCCCCGGCGGCCGACGTGTCCGGCCGCACGCAGAGCCCTGTGTCCAGCGGGCGGCCGGGGGTCAGGTAGCTGACCAGGTGGCCGCCGGCATCGACTTCGAAGCGGAAGTCGCTGTAGGTCCCGGCGAGGATGCCGTTGCAGGTTTGCGTCCCCGAGCTTTCGATGCCTCGGCCCGCGGCGCGGTAGGTGCCGCTGAACGTGCAGCTTGAACTGGAGCCGTCCTCGCCGCGGACCAGCTGGAACTGGCCGTCGCGGGCGGAGAGCACATACCGGGTGGCCACGCCGTCCACGCTCGATCCGCCGATGTGGCGGACGCGGTAGGTCTGGTTGAACCGGGCCGTGAGGTCTTCGTACTGGAAGCGCGCGATGCGCCGCGGCACGTCGCCGGGCAGGATGACGGTGCCGGTGGTGGCCGAGTCGAAGGTGATGCGCACGGGGCCCAGGTCGGCCGCCGGCTCGCCGTTGCCGGCGCTGCCGCCCAGCACGGGGCCGTTGCGGTACTCGTGCAGGTTGGCGGAGAAGGCCGTGTCGCCGGCGGGCCGGAATCCGCCGGCCTGCAGGAAGAGTGCGGAGCCGTCGGGCCGGTAGCCCACGTAGGTCACCACCATGGCCTGTCCCTGCTGCGTGTCGATCTGCAGGCTGCGGCCGGGCCGGCCGTTGACCTCGCCCTCGAAGCCCCAGATGCCGGGCTCCGGCTCGGTCTTCACGCCGGAGCGGCCGAAGTTGCACAGCGACGGCCAGCCCAGCATGACGGCGCCGCCCAGGCAGCCGCCGAACAGGTCGGCGCGCTCACCGTTGCGCCACAGGGTTCCGCGGAACAGGCCGTCGGCCTGCATCACGAAATGCTCCGCGCGGTAGGCGCCCGAGGTCTGCCCGCCGTCTTCCGCCGTGCAGATGTAGGTTCTTTCCGAGGACACCCCCGAGCCGGCCGGCTGGAGGGGGCCGGTGTAGCTGCAGCGCGGGAAACCCAGCCGCGCCTGCGGGTTGGCGGTCTCCATGGAGAACTGCCCGTTCTGCAGCTTCACCGACAGTTCCATGCGGTCGCTGGAGCCCGCGGCCACGGCCGCGTACGAGCGCACGCCGATGGGAAAGGCTGTGAGCCGGGGGGCCGGGTCTTCGTAGCGGTAGCGCGAGATGCGCCGGGGCGTGTTGCCGGGCAAGGCCACGGTGGCGGAGGTGGGGGTGTCGAAGACGATCTTCACGGGGCCCGCGCTGGCCGCGGTCTCGCCCTGGCCGGCACCGCCGCCGATCACGGGGCCGTTGCGGAATTCGCTCAGGGTGCCGTCGAAGGTCGAAGAGCCCTCGGGGCGCGTGGCCCCGGCCTGCAGGAAGAACGACGAGCCGTCGGCGCGGTACCCGAGGTAGGAGACGGCCATGGCGCGGCCGGCCTGCGTGTCGATGTGCAGGCTGCGGCCCGGGCGCCCGTCCAGCTCGCCGTCGAAGCTCCACATGCCGGGCTCGGGCTCGGCCGTCTGGGCCCAGGCCGGCGCGGCGCAGGCCGCCAGGACGCCGGCGAGGAACAGGTTGGAGGCTGACAGGCCGCAGGATGGTGCTGATCGCATGGAGATCCTCCCGAAAATTGGAATGTGATGAAAAGCCGCAATGGAACACACGCGACGCCGTGCGCCTATCCCTCTGCGGTGGGGTTTTCGTATCGCCGTGCGCAGGGGGCGCACGGCGGCCCGTGGGCACGCACTCTACAGGGCAGGGTGTGGCGCAGGCGTGGCGGCCTGCCGGGCGGTGCGCCGCGGGACGGCTGCCGTGCAGGTGTCACACGGCCGATTTAAGGTCGGCTTCCCAACGCCATCCACCCGACCCACCATGTTCCGAAACCTCGGCGCCATCGGCGCGTTCACCCTGGCCTTGCTGTTGCCCGCCTGCGGCGGCAGCGGCGGCGGCACCCAAGACATCCAGGTGCGACTCATCGGGGAGCAGCGGGTGGCCAACACCCTGCAGGTGGACGGCACCCTGGTGGGCGGTCTCTCGGGCATCGACTTCGATCCCCGCAGCAACACCTGGGTGCTGCTGAGCGACGACCGCTCCGACAGGAACCCGGCGCGCTTCTACGTGGCCCGACTGCAATACGACCTGTCGTCCTTCGCGCCGGTGGAGTTCGTGCGCGGCACCGCGCTGCGGCAGGCCGACGGCAGCACTTACGCCGGCCGCGCCACGGCCGCCGCCGGCCAGACGGTGCCCGACCCGGAAGCCGTGCGAATCGACCCGCGCGACGGCAGCCTGTGGTGGACCAGCGAGGGCGACCGCAACCTGGGCCTGGATCCGTTCGTGGTGCACGCCGACGCGGGTGGCCGCGCCATCGCGGCGCTGCCCCTGCCGTCGGCGTTCAAGGTGTCGCCCACCGCGCAGGCCGGCACGCGCAACAACGCGGCGTTCGAGGGGCTCACGCTGTCGGCCGACGGCGAAACCCTCTGGGCCGGCATGGAGGCGCCGCTCTACCAGGACGGCCCGCTGCCCACTCCCACGGCCGGGGCCACCACGCGCCTGCTGCAGTACAGCCGCGCCGGGGGTGTGCTGCGGCAGCTGGCCTACCCGCTCGATCCCATCCAGGGCACGCCGGCGGCAGGCAAGAACGGGGACAACGGCCTCTCGGAAATGCTGGCCGTGGACGGCGACCGGTTCCTGGTGCTGGAGCGATCGGGGGTGCAGGGCAGCGACGACCGCTACCGCATGGACATCCGCCTCTACGAAGTGGACACGCGCGGCGCGAGCGATGTGGCCGGCATCGCTTCGCTTGCGTCGGCCCCGTTCACGCCCGTGCGCAAGCGCCTCGTGGCCCACCTCAACCGCCTGGGCCTGCCCACCGTGGACAACATCGAAGGCATGGCCTGGGGCCCCCGCCTGGCCAACGGCCACCGCAGCCTCGTGCTGGTGTCCGACAACAACTTCAGCGACACCCAGGTCACCCAGTTCCTGGCGTTCGAGGTGGTGTCGGAATAGGCGCGAAGCGCCCACGGGGAGTCACCCATGGCGCCAGCGTGGCAGCCGCGGCGCATGCAACCGGCGCTGCTGCGCCCCGCATCCAATGGCCGCGGAGCAGGCCAGGCCAGCTGACGCCGTGGAGCGGGCTTTGCCCGGCCACCGGCGTCGTCCCCCTTCAGGGGGAAGGCGCCAAAGGCGCCTCAGGGGGGTGTTCCAATTCAGGCGAACACGCCCGCCGTGTCCTGCATGCGCGCCGACACCTCGCCCAGGTGGTGCAGCGTGTCGCCCCAGGCCATCTCCAGCTGCGTGAGCTTCTTGAAGTAGTGGCTGCCGATGTATTCGTCGGTCACGCCGATGCCGCCGTGCAGCTGCACCGACTGCTGGCCCACGAAGCGCATCGACTGCCCGAGCTGCACCTTGGCGCGCGCGAGGGCGCGGCGGCGCTCGCCGGCCGGGGCACCGAGCTTGAGGCTGGCGTAGTAGCTCATCGAGCGCGCCAGCTCCAGCTGCATCTTCATGTCGGCCACGCGGTGGCGCAGCGCCTGGAAGCTCGCGATGGGCACGCCGAACTGCTTGCGCTGGTTCATGTAATCGACGGTGAGGGCGACGGTCTGCTCCATCACGCCCACGGCCTCGGCGCAAGCCGTGGCGATGCCGATGTCCACCGCCAGCTCCAGCGCGGCGAGGCCGTCTTCGGCGACCAGCGTGGCCGGTGCATCGGTGAACTGCACCTCCGCGGCGCGGCTGCCGTCCTGCGTGAGGTAGCCGCGCGCGGTCACGCCTTGCACCGAGCGCTCGACCAGGAAGAGCGCGATGCGGCCCTGCCACTGCGCCGGCACCAGGAAGGCATCGGCCTGGTCACCCGCGGGCACTATGCTTTTGATAGCGGAAATCGTAATGTTTCCGGCGGCATCGGAGGCTTTTGCCTCGCAAACGTCCAGGCGGTAGCGCGCCTTGCGCTCCTGGTGGGCCAGCACCACCAGCGCCTCGCCGCTCGCGATGCGCGGCAGCCACGCGGCCTGCACGGCCTCGGGCGCGCACTGCGACAGCACGCCGGTGGCGATGAAGGTCTGCGCCAGCGGCTCCAGCACGATGCCGCGGCCCAGCTCTTCCATCGCCACCATCGCATCGACGGCGCCCTGGCCCAGGCCGTCCTGCGCCTCCGGCACGGTGAGCGCCGTCAGGCCCAGCTCCGCCAGCTCGCCGTACGCGGCGCGGTCGAACCCGCCCGCCGCCACGATGCCGCGGCGCCGCTCGAACGTGTAGCCCTTGTCCACCCAGCGCCGCACCGCGTCGCGCAGGGATTGCTGGTCGTCGGAAAAATCGAAATCCATGGTCGTCTCCTAAAGCCGATGGGGGCAGGGCGCTCGCGCCCCCCTTTCAAAGATCAGCGAAGCTCATGCCGGAACCCCCTCGCGGAGGGGACCCGGGGGAGCCGTGCGTTATCGCGCCAGCGAAAGATCGTCGCCACCCCGAAAGTGAATATCAGCCCAGCACCGTCTGAGCGACGATGTTTCGCTGCACTTCGTTGCTGCCGCCGTAGATGGTCGTCTTGCGCAGGTTGAAGTAGGTGGACGCCAGCGGCGCGTTCGCCACCGTGCCGCCGGGGAAGCCGCCGAGCGCGCCCAGGGCCGCATCGCCCTGCCAGCCCGCCTCCATGGCCTCTTCGATGAAGGGCAGGGCGTAGGGCCCGGCCGCGAGCATCATCAGTTCGGCATAGCGCTGCTGGATCTCGCTGCCGCGGATCTTGAGCAGGCCGGCGATGTCCAGTGAGTTCTTGCCCGACTTCTCGGCCGAGAGCACGCGCAGCACCAGCATCTCCAGCGCGACGATGTCCACCTCCAGCAGCGCGATCTGGTCGCGAAAACGCAGGTCGTCCCACACGCCCTCGGCCTTCGCGATGCGCTTCAGGCGCTCCAGCTCGCGCTTGCTGCGGTTCACGTCGGCGATGTTGGTGCGCTCGTGGCTGAGCAGGTGCTTGGCGTAGGTCCAGCCCTTGTTCTCCTCGCCGATGAGGTTCTCGGCGGGCACTTCCACGTTGTCGAAGAAGACCTCGTTGACCTCGCACTCGCCGTCCAGCAGCTTGATGGGCCGCACGGTGACGCCGGGCGACTTCATGTCCAGCAGCAGGAACGAGATGCCGGTCTGGGGCTTGCCCTCCGTGCTGGTGCGCACGAGGTTGAACATCCAGTCGCCGTACTGGCCCAGCGTGGTCCAGGTCTTCTGGCCGTTGACGATGTATTTGTCGCCCCGGCGTTCGGCGCGCGTCTTGAGGCTGGCCAGGTCCGAGCCCGAGCCCGGTTCGCTGTAGCCCTGGCTCCACCAGACCTCTCCGCTCGCGATGCCGGGCAGGAAGCGCCGGTGCTGCTCGGGCGAGCCGAAGGCCATGATGACGGGCGCCACCATCACCGGGCCGAAGGGCACGATGCGCGGCGCGCCGGCCAGCGCGCATTCCTCTTCGAACAGGTGCTTTTGCACGGCGGTCCAGCCCGGGCCGCCGAATTCCTTGGGCCAGCCGAAGCCCAGCCAGCCCTTCTTGCCCAGGATCTTCGCCCAGCCCTGCAGATCGTCGCGGGACAGGCGCAGCGCGTTGTGCACCTTGTGCGCGGTCTCGGGGGGCAGGTGGCTGCGGACCCATGCGCGAATCTCTTCGCGGAAGGCCTGCTCTTCAGGGGTGAATGCAAGGTCCATGCGGTGTCTCCGTAATAGGGGCGTGCAGGGCGGCCGGCCGGTGGCGCGCCGTGCTGTCCGCCGGTTGTAGCACGGTCGTGCTTTTTATTCCTGTCCGGGGAGCGACACCCCGAGCTGCGCGCACAGCGAGGCCAGCGATCCGCGCAGCGCGGCCACTTCGGACTCCAGCGCGGCCACGCGTTCGGCCAGGGCCGGGTCGGACCCGCGCGCGGCGGCGGTGGCCGGTGAGGGCGCCGCGGCGTGCGCCGCCTGCGCGGCCAGCTCGTCGGCCGAGAGCGGGCCGCAGAGCAGGTGCGTCCAGCGGGATTCGCGGGCTCCGGGGGCGCGCGGCAGCAGGGCGACCAGCGGGCCGCCCTTTTCTTCGCTGCGCGACTGCAGCTCGTCCAGGAAGGCCTCGACCGAGGAGATGTCGGCGAAGCGGTGCCAGCGCTCGGCGTTGATGCGCAGCTCGCCGGCCGTCTGCGGGCCGCGCAGCATGAGCAGGCCCAGCAGCGCGGCGGACTGGTCGGGCACGCCGGCCGCGCGCGGGAAGTTGTGCTCCCAGCGCGTGGCGCGCTGGCCGCCGATCTCCACCACCATGGCGCGGTGGCGCAGGCCGTCCAGCGCCTCCTGGGCCTGGGCGTCGGCCAGGGCCATGACCGGATCGCGGCTCGACTTCTGGTTGCAGCCCGTGACCACGGCATTGAGCGTGAGCGGGTAGCTGTCGGGCACCGTGCGGGCCTTTTCCATGAGGGTGCCGAGCACGCGGGCTTCGGCGGCGGAGAGGGGCTGGGTACGGGGATCGAAAGGCATGGGCAGGCTCGGCAATGCGGAAAAAGAGGGGGGAGGGCCCGGCGATAATCCGCGCCCCATGAAGAACATCGTGATTTTGATCTCGGGCGGCGGCTCCAACATGGCGGCCATCGTCCGGGCGGCGCGCGCGCAGGACTGGGCGGGCCGCCACGGCGCGCAGGTGGCCGCCGTCCTGAGCAACAAGGCCGACGCGGCGGGCCTGGCCTGGGCGCGGCAGCAGGGCATCGCCACCGGCGCGCTGGACCACAAGGCCTACCCCTCGCGTGAGGCGTTCGACGAGGCGCTGGCGCAGCAGATCGACGCGCACGCCCCCGCCCTGGTGGTGCTGGCGGGTTTCATGCGCATCCTCACGCCCGGCTTCGTGGCGCGCTACGCGGGGCGCCTGTTGAACATCCACCCCTCGCTCCTGCCGGCGTTCCCGGGGCTGCACACGCACCAGCGCGCCATCGACGCGGGCTGCAAGGTGGCGGGCGCCACGGTGCACCTCGTCACGCCCGAGCTGGATTCGGGCCCGATCCTGGCGCAGGGCGTGGTGCCCGTGCTGCCCGGCGACACGGCGGCCGACCTCTCCGCGCGCGTGCTGGCGCAGGAGCACACCATCTATCCCGCTGCGGTGGAACGGTTTTTGCTATCAAATAAATAGCAAACTATTGAATGGATCCGGCGGCATGGAGCGGTTCTGGCTCTCGATGCGCCGGTGGCGGATTCACAGGGTGGAGAGGACCTGCGCGGCGCCGCTGCCTTCCAGCAGGTCCTGCGACACCAGGGCCTGGTGCGAATCGGTCGGGTGCACCACCACGGCCCAGTTGCCGGCCCGCAGCGCCGAGCGCACGTGCGAGATCAGCCGGATGTGGTCCGGCCGCAGCGACACCAGCCCGCCGAACAGCAGCCCGAAGGTGGTTGCGAAGCCCACGATGGCGATGAACGCCAGCAGCGGGCTGCTGGCCACCATCGGCTGGCCGCCGCGCAGCAGCCAGGCGTAGAACAGCACCCCCGCGACCGCGCCGGCCAGCCCGGTCACCCTGTGCGAGCGGACGATCGTGCGCCAGATGCCCGCCTGCTCGGGCTCCAGCTTGCGGCCGAACAGGTCGCGCCGCGAGGCGCGCGCGTCCTGCGGGCCGAGCAGCCGCACCTGCGTGCGCTGCATGCCGGGCAGCCGCAGCGCGCGGCCGACCATGGCCTCGGCCTGGTCCCGGTCGGCGTAGATGCCGGCCACCTTGGTGAGCGATCTCTCACCGAACATTCCCTGCATCAGATGGTCCACGTGAAGCTCCTTGTGTCGGGTTCGGCCCCGGAGGGCCCGAAGGCGCAGGCGCCCGGCGGTGCGGCGGCCGGGGAAGCGGCGGCGGCTGCGCGGGCGCTGCGGATGTTCACAAGGTAGGTCCGGGGCCGGGCCGGGGCTGTAGGACGCATGCCGCGGGGCGCCGAAGCACGCGCCCCGCACGCCGGCAGGAAACCGGAGGCGCGGAGCGCCGGAATCGAGGCAGGTGGCACGAAGGCGCCGGCCTCCGCAGCTCGTCCACTGACGGGCTTCGCAGCACTGCGGAGGTCTGGCAGCCGGTGCGCCCGCCGGGCCAGGGCGGGGCCGCCCGCGGCTCAGGCGAGGGCGCTGACGGCGCCGCTGCGGCGGCTGCTGCCGTCTGCCCAGGCGCTGGCGGTGGACTCGTACTGCCGGCGCGCGAGGCCGGCCAGCTGGGCGAGGTCGAGCCGCCCGCTGCCCTGCCGGCCGGTTCCGCCCTCGGTGGTGGACGAGGCAGCAGACGAGGACGAGGACACCGCCGAGGTGCCGCTGGCCGAGGTCGCCGCCGCGTACTGGCTCGTCAGCTGCGCGATGAAGCTCTGCGCCTCGCTGTCGCTCACCTTCTTGTCGCCGTCGGAGTCGATGGCATTGAAGAGGGCGGTGACGGCGTCCGTCTCGCTGCTGCCGCTGGTGCTGCTGGCCGTGGCGATGGCCCCGGCCGCGCGTTCGGCGGCCGACACCGTGCCTTCCTCGTTGGTGTCCAGCGGGTCGTAGCTGGTGCTGCTGCTGGACGACGCCGAGGCGTTCGCGCCCTGCGCGCCGCCCGCACCGCCGGGCCCACCCGGCCCGCCGGGCGGTGGCGGCGGCATGCCGCCCGCCATGCGCATGCCGCCCGCTCCGCCGGCCGCCTCGCCCTGCGCGCCGTCCGAAGGCCGGCCCGCATCGAACTCGGCCTGCGAGAGCTTGCCGTCGCCGTCGCTATCGAGCTGGCCGAACAGCTTGTCGCTGCTCGTGCCCGCGGCGCTGGCGGCGCCGCCGGACATCTTCTCCAGCAGCGACTGCAGTTCGGTCTGGCTCACGCTGCCGTCGCCGTCCTCGTCCACCTTGCCGAACAGGTCGTCGCCCGCCTGGCCGGTGGCCCCGCCCGCGGAGCCCGTGCCGCGGGCCTGGGCGAAGTCCATGGTCGAGCGCTGCGGCATGAGCGATTCGAGCGTCTTGCCCAGCTCCTGCGCGTTCAGGTTGCCGTCGCCGTCGCTGTCGTACTGCGTCACGAGGTCGGTGGCGCTCTGGGCGGTGCCGTCGGCCCCGCCTTTTTTCGCCACCTTGTCGAGCAGGCCCTGCAATTCGGTGCCGCTCACGCCGCCGCTGCCGTCGCTGTCGAGCTTGGACAGCAGTTCCTCCGGAGAGGGGCCGCGGCGCTGGGGCTGCGTGCGCTGCATGGCCGCCGCGGAGGACCATGCGCTGCTGCCGACACTACTGATGGTCGTCATCGTCGTTCCTTTCGATTCCTGTTGGGTTGGCGGCCCCGGCAACCCCGCGCCGGGCCCCTGCGGGCGCGGTGGCCGGGTGCTGCGGCCTGCGGTGCATTCTTGGGGGCGCGGGTAACGGCGTTTTGTCCCGTTTGTACCGGCGCTGGTACAAGCGGCCCGTCCAAGGGCGGAACAGCCGGGCGAAAACCGCCCTGTTCGCCCGGACCGCAGCGGCGGGCGCTGCCTACACTCCGGCAGCGGCCCTCCGGCCATCCCTTCCGCTTCAGCCCGCACCTGCGTCCGCGCCATGCAAAACATCCTCGTGGTCGACGACGACGACGACATCACCGACCTGCTGACCCAGTACCTGGGCCGTTTCGGCTACGCCGCCCACGCCGCGCACGACGGCGCCGCGATGCGCGCCCGCATGGCGGAGCGCTCCATGGACCTCGTGGTGCTGGACCTCATGTTGCCCGGCACCGACGGCATGGCCCTGGCGCGCGAGCTGCGCGCCCGCTCCGCCGTGCCCATCATCATGCTCACCGCCCGCGCCGATGCGTACGAACGCGTGCTGGGCCTGGAGCTGGGCGCCGACGACTACATGACCAAACCCTTCGAGCCGCGCGAGCTGGTGGCGCGCATCCACAGCGTGCTGCGCCGTGCCGCGGCACCGGTGCGCGCAGCGCCGCCCGTGGCCGGCGGCGCGGCCGACGTGGTGCGGTTCGACGGCTGGTCGCTGCACAGCGTGGAGCGCCACCTCGTCACGCCGGACGGCGTGACCGTGCCGCTCTCCAATGCCGAATACCGCCTGTTGTGCACCTTCCTGCGCATGCCGCGGCGCGTGTGCAGCCGCGACCAGCTCATGGAGCACGCGCGCGGCCGGTCGATGGAATCCTTCGAGCGCAGCATCGACCTGCTGGTCTCGCGCCTGCGCCACAAGCTCTCCGACGATCCGCGCGCGCCGTCGCTCATCAAGACCGTGCGCGGCTCGGGCTACCTCTTCAACATCCAGACCGTGCAGGGCCTCGGGGCCCGCGCCTAGGGCATGCGCGCCGGGTCCGTACCGCTGCCGCCGGAGGGCGGGCCCGAGGGCGCGGCCCCTGCGCCGCCCGCGGGCCCGCGCTGGCGCGCCGTCCTCGCGCGCTGCCTGCCCGACTCCCTCTTCGGCCGGCTCGCGCTGCTGCTGTTCGTGGCGGTGCTGGCAAGCCATGTGCTGGCGCTCACGCTGATGTTCGAACTGCGCCCGGGACCGCCGCCCGGCGCGGGGCCTGCCACGGAAGCGGGCACCGGCAGGGAGATGGGCGGCAACCCCCCGGCGTTCCAGGGAGCGGAGCGCGCCCCTGGCGCCTGGGGCCCGCCGCCGCCGCGCCCGCCGCACGGGGGCGGCTGGTGGCACCCGGGCCTGCTGCTGGACATCGGCGTGCGCCTGGCCGCGCTGATGCTGGCCGCCTGGTGGGGTGCACGCTGGCTGGCCCAGCCGCTGGGCCGGCTGGCCACGGCAGCGCGCCAGCTCGGCGCCGACATCCAGCGCCCGCCGCTGCCCGAGGACGGCACGGCGGAATGCCGCGAAGCCAGCCGCGTCTTCAACCAGATGCAGGCGCGCATCCGCCGCCAGCTCTCCGAGCGCGACCGCTTCGTCGCGGCCGTCTCCCACGATCTGCGCACGCCGCTCACGCGCCTGCGGCTGCGCACCGAATGCCTGGAGGCCGAGGCCGACCGCACCGCCTTCGCGCGCGACATCGCCGAGATGGACGCCATGATCACCGCCACCCTCGACCACCTGCGCGGCGTGGCCGGGGCCGAGCCGCTCGCACCGCTGGACCTGCGCGCCCTCATCGACAGCCTGGTGGACGACGAGCAGGCCTGCGGCCACGACGTGGCGAGCACCGGCGACTGCCGCCCGTTGCCGGCCCGTGCCGGCGCGCTGCGCCGTTGCCTGGACAACCTCGTGGGCAACGCCGTGCGCTACGGCGGCGGCGCGGAGATCACGCTGGAGGACGGGCCCGACGCGGTGCGCATCCACGTGCGCGACCACGGGCCGGGCCTGCCCGCTGCGGAACTCGGCCGCGTGGTCGAGCCCTTCTACCGCGTGGAGGCATCGCGCAACCGCCATTCCGGCGGCGTGGGGCTGGGCCTGTCCATCGCGAACGACATCGCCCAGCGGCACGGCGGAACCCTGGCGCTGGACAACGCGCCCGGCGGCGGCCTGCGGGCCACGCTGGTGCTGCCGCGCACGCCGGAAGGCGGCACCCCGGGCTGACCGCCTGGCCCCGCGTGGAGATTGTTTTGCTATTTAATTAATAGCAAACTATTCAATGGAAACGGCGGCATGGACCGGATTCATTGCGGTTCCGTCGTCGGCCCGACGAACTCGAAGCGCAGCCGGGCCCGGCCGTCGATGGTCACCGTCTCTGCGAACATGGACGCGGGGCGCACCCACAGGCCGCGCTCCCCGTAGAGCGCCCGGTACACGGTCATCGGCTCCAGCGTTTCGCTGTGCCGCGCGGTGCCGACCACCTCGTAGAGCATGCCTTTGTAGTGCCGGTACAGGCCCGCCGGCGTCTCGGGCACGGGCGGCAGGTCGCCATCGGGGTGCTGGGGAGAGTGCATGCGCGCATTGTGCGGGCGGGCCGGTGCGGCGGCGGGGATGGGACAATCCGCCCATGCACCCGAAAGCCCTTCTGGACGCCTGCGCCGAACTCGTCAGGCTCACACTCAACTTCGAACATCCCGCCGATGGCGTGGTCTCGCGCTTTTTCCGCGACCACCGCTCCTTCGGCCCGCGCGAGCGGGCCACGCTGGCCGAGACGGCCTATACCGTGCTGCGCAAGAAGCTGCTGTTCGAGCAGCTCGCCCGTTCGGGCTCCGGCCCGCGCGAACGGCGTCTCGCCATCCTCGGCTTCCACGGCCCGCGCGACTTCCTCAAGAGCGCACTCACCGAGACCGAGAAGAGCTGGCTCGACCAGTGCGACTCGGTGGCGCCGGCCGACCTCCTGGAGCCGCACCGCCACAACCTGCCCGAATGGCTCGTGCAGCCGCTCAAGCGGCAGGTGGGGCAGGGGTTCTGGGCCCTGGCCGACAGCCTGTCGCAGGCCGCGCCGCTCGACCTGCGCGTGAACGACCTGAACGCCAAGCGCGCCGACGTGCAGAAGGAACTGGCCAAGGCCGGCATCCCTGCGCTCCCTACGCCGTATTCGCCCTGGGGCCTTCGCGTGGAAGGAAAACCGGCGCTCACCAGGCTGGACGCCTTCGTGCGGGGCGCCATCGAGGTGCAGGACGAAGGCTCGCAGCTCCTCGCGCTGCTGCTGCAGGCACGGCGCGGCGAGATGGTGGTGGATTTCTGCGCCGGCGCGGGCGGCAAGACGCTGGCCATCGGCGCCGCCATGCGCAGCACCGGGCGGCTCTACGCGTTCGACGTGTCGGCCCACCGCCTCGATGCGCTCAAGCCGCGGCTCGCGCGCAGCGGCCTCTCGAACGTGCACCCCGCCGCCATCGCGCACGAGCGCGACGAGCGCATCAAGCGCCTGGCCGGCAAGATCGACCGCGTGCTGGTCGATGCGCCGTGCTCGGGCCTGGGCACCCTGCGCCGTAACCCCGACCTGAAATGGCGCCAGTCGCCCCAGGGCGTGCAGGAACTGGTCGCCAAGCAGACCGCCATCCTGGAGAGCGCGGCGCGCCTGCTCAAGCCCGGCGGCCGGCTGGTGTACGCCACCTGCAGCATCCTGCCCGAGGAAAACGAGGGCATAGCCGAGGCCTTCAGCGCCGCGCACCCGGACTTCATTGCCGAGGACGTGGGCGGCCTGCTGGCCCAGCTCAAGGTGGAAAACCCCGAGCACCTGTGCAGCGGCGGTGCCAGCGGCACTGGCTATCTGCGCCTTTGGCCCCACCTGCACCAGACGGACGGCTTCTTCGCGGCCGTGTGGACCCGCAAGGACTGATTTCCGCAGGCCCTGCGGCGCGTCGTCAAGACACCGCGCGGGGCGCGGTTATGGGGGGCTTTCGGCAGGGTGCGCCTCCTAGAATCCGTGGGCTGCCCGGGGTGCGGGCGGCCCCTGTTTTTTCCTCCGCTTCTGCCAAAGGCTTCTCCATGTACTTTCCCGACTGGCCCGTTCTCGATGCCGCCCTCGACTGGCTGGCCAACGGCCTGCTGGACCTGTCCTGGTGGCAGATCGTCCTCTACACGCTCGCGACCACGCACATCACCATTGCGGCTGTGACCATCTTCCTGCATCGCTCGCAGGCCCACCGCTCGGTGGACCTGGGCGCCGTGCCCTCGCATTTCTTCCGCTTCTGGCTCTGGATCGGCACCGGCATGGTCACGAAGGAGTGGGTGGCCGTGCACCGCAAGCACCACGCCAAGTGCGAAACCCCGGACGATCCGCACAGCCCGCAGACGCGCGGCCTGGACACCGTGATGTGGCGTGGCGCCGAGCTGTACCGCAGCGAGGCCGGCAACGCCGAGACGGTCGCCAAGTTCGGCCACGGCACGCCGGACGACTGGGTGGAGCGCAACGTCTACAGCCGCTTCGCATGGCAGGGCGTGGGGCTGATGCTCATCCTCGATGTGCTGCTCTTCGGAGCGCTGGGCGCCACCGTGTGGGCCGTGCAGATGCTCTGGATCCCCTTCTGGGCGGCCGGCGTGGTCAACGGCATCGGCCACTTCTGGGGCTACCGCAACTTCGAGGCGCAGGACGCCAGCACCAACCTCGTGCCCTGGGGCCTGGTGATCGGGGGCGAGGAACTGCACAACAACCACCACACCTACCCGACTTCGGCCAAGTTCTCCGTCAAGCCGTACGAGTTCGACGTGGGCTGGCTCTACATCAGCGCGATGCGCCGGCTTGGCTGGGCTACGGTGAAGAAAATGCCGCCCAAGCTGCGCCTGGGAGCCGTCAAGCCGGTGGCGGACGAGAGCACGCTCGAAGCGCTCATCG
Source organism: Acidovorax sp. NCPPB 4044 (assembly GCF_028069655.1). Lineage (NCBI taxonomy): Bacteria > Pseudomonadati > Pseudomonadota > Betaproteobacteria > Burkholderiales > Comamonadaceae > Acidovorax > Acidovorax sp. NCPPB 4044. The sequence goes on along the minus strand of NZ_JAMCOS010000001.1, from coordinate 3,149,921 downwards.
CCAACCGCTACGAGGTCATGGCCGGTTATGCGCGGGGCGTGCGGCGCGCCTGCCGCGACGAGATCGCCGCGCTGAAAGCCCGCAATGCCGATGTGTCCGTGCTGCGCACCGCCCGCCGCTGGCTGCACCGCGATGCCGAGAAAGTGCCCGCACGCGCCCAGGCGCAACTGGCCCGTGCGCGCGAGGCCCATCCGGTGCTCGACAAGATGGTCACCATGCGCGAGGAACTGCGCCAGCTCTGGATGAACACCTCCCAATCGCGCGAGCAGCTCACCGCCGACCTGCAGGCCTGGTGCCGCCGGGCCGAGGAAAGCGGCGTGGCGGCGCTGCGCGAGTTCTCGCTCAGGCTGCGGGCCGCACAGGCCTGAAATCCGGGATGGGTTGCCCGCGCTGCCGGGGCGCGGGCACGGGCATGACCGGCGCTGGTCGCCGCCCGGGGGCTGTTCAGGGGGCCGTCGTGGTTTCCGGGCCGTGCACCGAGTGCTGGGTCGCCGCACGCAGGCGGGCCATCTGGAACAGGGCGCGTGCCGCACCCGACAGGATCCGTGCTGCGTCCGCCAGGGTGTGCAGGAATTCGGCCACCCGCACGCCCAGCTGAGACAGCACCGGCACGGGCTCCAGCAGCACGGCATGCGCCGTCTCGGTGCCGGGGTTGCACAGCTCCATCCATTCGGCCGGAGCCCCTTCGAGGCCGACGCGGCACTGTCCGGCCTCCAGCGAACCCAGTTCGGCCTGGGACACCATCACCTGGCCCCACACCGTCGGGCCACCGCGCAGTGCGAGGCGGCCGCGCTCGACCGTCAGCGAGCCCCCGGGCGCCAGGCAGAACAGGACCTTCTCGCCGGGGCGCAGCGACAGGTGCGACGCCGTGGACGTGCCAGGGTGCCCGGTCCGGGCATCGTGCAGTGGGGTGATGGAGGGCATGGTGTTTCCTCAGGCGAGTGGAGCAGAACAGGCCTCCAAGGTTAGGGAGAACCCTGATGACAGGGCAGACACAGGGACCCTGTGTTGTGAGTGGAACAGTGCAGATTTCCACCCCTCTGTTATGGTCCGGCACGGCGCTGCCTGTATCTGTCCCGGCGTTTTTGCCTCGGGCATGATGGTTCGCGCTCGACCAGAGCGTTGCCGCTGCCCTCCTTCGTTTTCGCCGCATCCCGGTGTTCCGCCATGTCCGATTCCGCTGCCGAACCCTCCGCCGTGCCCGGCGCGCCCCCCGGGGGCCAGCCGCGTTATCGCCAGCTGGCGGGCCTGTACGAGCAGGCCATCGCCGCGGGCAGCCTGCAGCCGGGCATGCGCCTGCCTTCCGTGCGCGAGCTGTGCCAGCGGCACGGCGTGAGCCTCACCACCGCGCTGCAGGTGTTGCGGCACCTGGAAGCCCAGGGCTTCGCGCAGGCCCGCGAGCGGGTGGGGTACTTTGCCGCGGCGCCGGGCCGTATCGCCTCCCTGCCAGCCGCCCGCGAGCCCGAACTGCACGAACCCCTCGCGCCCGATCCCCAGCTGTTCGCCGGGATCAACGAACGCATTTCGCTCTTTCTGGAAAAGGCCCGCCGCGCGGGGCCGCTGGTGCTGGATCTCGGCAGTGCCATGCCGGCGCCTGCGTTGTTCGATGCCGACGCACTCAACCGGCTCGCCATCCGGCTGCTGCGCGAGCAGCCCGACATCCTGGTGTACGGCCCTTCGGCGCCATCCACCCATCCCGAGTTCCAGCGGGCCATGGCGCACCATGCCTTGAGCTTCGGCCTCAGCCTGGCGCCGGACGACATCGGCGCCACGCACGGCAATTCCGAGGCGGTGAACCTGGCCCTGGATGCGGTGGCCGAGCCGGGCGACATGATCGCCGTGGAATCCCCCACCTTCTTCGGCATCCTGCAGGCCATCGAGGTGCGCGGCCTGCGCGCGCTGGAGATCCCCTGCAGCCCGCACACGGGCCTGTCGCTCGACGCACTGGAGCTGGCCGCACGCAATGAGCCGCGGCTCAAGGCCGTGGTGGTGGTGCCCCATCTGCAGATGCCCCAGGGCAGCGTGATGCCCGACGCGCACAAGGAGCGGCTCGTCGCCCTCTGCGTGGAATACGGACTGGCCCTCATCGAGGACGACATCTACCGCGAGTTCGTCGAATCGCCCCAGCCGCTGCGGCCCGCCAAGGCCTGGGACCGGCCCGGCGACGCGGGACAGGTGATCTATTGCGCCTCGCTCAGCAAGAGCTTCGCGCCCGGGTTGCGGCAGGGCTGGATGAGCGCGGGCCGCTGGCATGCGCGCGTGCAGATGCTCAAGTTCGCCCGCACACGCAACATGCAGACCTGGTCGCAGTTGCTGGCGGCCCGGACCGTCGGCTCCCCGGCCTACGAGCGCCACCTGCGCCGCATGCGCGGCCATCTGAAGGAGCAGCGCGAGCAGTCGGCCCGTGCGGTGGCCAGGCACTTCCCGGTAGGAACGCGGTTGAGTCTGCCGCCCGGGGGGATCAGCCTCTGGCTGGAATTGCCGACAGGTCTGTCGTCCACGCGCCTGTACGACGAGGCGCTGGCGCAGGGCATCCGCGTCGCCCCCGGCCCCATGTTCTCGAACACCGGGCGCTACGAGCATTTCCTGCGGCTGAGCTGCGGCATGCCGTTCACGCCGGCCGTGGAGGAGGGCTACCGCATGCTGGGCGAACTCCTCGCACGCCAGCGCGATGGCGCGCGTGCGGCGCCTGGGTGTCTGCGCGCCGCGGCTTGAGGGCCGGACGGCCCACGCGCCGTTCGCGTCGCAAGGAGACCCGCGCACTGGCCTGTGGCGTGGGGCGCATGCCGCCGCCCCGGGGCGGGCGTGTGCCCGCAGTTGCGCCTGATGATTTGGCGTCTGCCGTGGAACTGCCGTGCCTGCGCACCTGAAGCATCAGGTTCGCGGGCAAGAAAAAGCCGCCCTCGGTGGGGCGGCTTCTTCGGGAAATTCGCGGAAGGGGCGCAGGCCTTACTTCAGCTTCATTTCCTTGTACTCGACGTGCTTGCGAGCCTTGGGATCGAACTTGATGATCAACATCTTTTCAGGCATCGTCTTCTTGTTCTTGGTCGTGGTGTAGAAGTGGCCGGTTCCTGCGGTGGATTCCAGCTTGATCTTGTCGCGTCCGCCTTTGGTTGCCATGGTGCTACTCCTTAAGCTTGGCCGCGTGCACGCAGGTCGGCGAGCACGGAATCGATACCGTTCTTGTCGATCAGACGCAGGGCAGCGCTGGAAACACGCAGGCGCACCCAGCGGTTTTCGCTCTCGACCCAGAAACGGCGGTATTGCAGGTTCGGGAGGAACCGGCGCTTGGTTTTGTTGTTGGCGTGGGAAACGTTGTTCCCGACCATGGGCTTCTTGCCCGTTACGTCGCAGACGCGTGCCATGAGGACACTCCGATTTTTTCAATTACAGCCGCTGGACATGCACGCTCCGCGTGATTGCGGAGCCTGCCCTGCGGCCTCACCTCGCCAGATAGGGTGGCGGTAGCCCGGGGGTATCTGCTGACCCTGGTGGGCCCTTTCGGGCCAGCGCACTCCAGGAAAAGACCGGGGTGCAAGGTGCAGCAAAGCCGCGCATTATAGCCCGGCCCGCCAATGCGTCCAGCCCCCTGGGTCAGATCACGCTTTCCTGCTCCAGGAAGCGCTGCGCGTCCAGTGCGGCCATGCAGCCCGTGCCGGCGCTGGTGATGGCCTGGCGGTACACATGGTCCTGCACGTCGCCGGCCGCGAAAACGCCGGGCACGCTGGTCTGCGTTGCGAAGCCCTTGAGCCCGCCCTGCGTCACGATGTAGCCGTTCTCGGTGGCCAGCTGCCCTTCGAAGATGCCGGTGTTGGGCGAGTGGCCGATGGCGATGAAGCACCCCTGCAGGGCGATCTCTTCGGTGCTGCCGTCCTGGGTGCTCTTGATGCGGATGCCTGTCACGCCGCCGTCGTTGCCCAGCACTTCATCGAGCGTATGGAACACCTTGAGTTCTATCTTGCCCGAAGCGACCTTGTCGTTGAGCTTGTCCACGAGGATGGGCTCGGCCTTGAACTTGTCACGCCGGTGCACGAGGGTCACCTTGCGCGCGATGTTGGACAGGTACAGCGCCTCTTCCACGGCGGTGTTGCCGCCGCCCACCACGCACACGTCCTGCTCGCGGTAGAAGAAGCCGTCGCAGGTCGCGCAGCCCGAGACTCCGCGGCCCATGAAAGCCTCTTCGGAGGGAAGGCCCAGGTATTTGGCCGAGGCGCCGGTGGCGATGATGAGCGCGTCGCAGGTGTAGGTGCCGCTGTCGCCCTGGAGCGTGAAGGGGCGCTTAGACAGATCCACCTGGTTGATGTGGTCGAACACCACCTGCGTCTTGAAGCGCTCCGCATGTTCCAGGAAGCGCTGCATCAGGTCCGGGCCCTGCACGCCGTGCACGTCCGCGGGCCAGTTGTCCACCTCGGTCGTCGTCATCAACTGGCCGCCCTGGGCAATGCCCGTGATCAGGACGGGATTCAGGTTGGCGCGCGCGGCGTACACGGCGGCCGTGTAACCGGCAGGGCCGGAACCCAGGATCAGGACTTTGGCGTGTTGCGTAGTGGACATGGTGAAAGGTAAGAGTTTGTGCCGCGGCGCGGCAGGCGCACTCCGCAGATGCGGGCAGACCGGCGAGTATCCATCCGGGGCCGCGCCGCGCGGGTGCGGGGTTTTCAATCGCACCGATTGTAAGAAGCCACCAGAAACCGGCGGGTTGCGGGGGCACAGGCCTGGGGGCAGATCCACCCAGCGCCGCGCGGTGCATGGGGTAAGCTTGCCGCGCTCTTCGACCTATGACGTACTCCCTCAATACCCTCAATGCTTCTGCCGGGGGCAAATCGGCGCCGCGCAGCATGGCGGCACGCTTCGGCCATGAAATCGGCCTGGTGCTCGGACTGCTGGCACTCATCTTCTGGCTGCTCGCCCTGGCAAGCTACTCGGCGCAGGATGCCGCCTGGTCCACCTCGGGTGCCCACGAAGGGCGGCTGATGGCCAATTGGGCGGGGCGCCTGGGCGCCTGGCTGGCTGACAGCAGTTATTTCGCGTTCGGCTTTTCCGTCTGGTGGTGTGTGGCGGCCGGTGCGCGTGCCTGGGTCGCATCGCTCGCGCGCTGGATGCGCGGCGGCGAGGCCGCCACGCCGGGACAGAGCGTGCTGGCGCGCCGCCTCATGTTCTGGCTCGGCCTCGCACTGCTGCTGTGCGCCAGCACCGCGCTGGAATGGTCGCGCCTCTACCGGCTGGAGCCGCTGCTGCCGGGCCATGCGGGCGGGGTGCTGGGCTACCTCACCGGCCTTGCGGGTGTGAAATGGCTGGGGTTCACGGGCTCCGGCCTGGTGGCGATCATTGCCGTCGTGGCGGGGGCTGCGCTGGTGTTCCGCTTTTCCTGGGGCCAGTTGGCCGAACGGCTGGGTGGCCGCATCGACGCACTGGTGCAGGGCGGCCGTGCACGGCGCGAGAAGGCGCGTGACCTGGCTGCGGGCAAGCGTGCAGCCCGCGAGCGCGAAGAAGTGGTGCAGGAAGAGCGCCATGAGATCCAGGAGCACCACCCGCAGCCCGTGCAGATCATCGAGCCGGTGCTGGCCGCCGATGCGCCGCCCAGCGCCCGCGTGGTGAAGGAGCGGCAGAAGCCGCTTTTCACCGAGATGCCCGACAGTCGCCTGCCACAGGTCGATCTGCTCGACGGTGCCCAGGCACGGCAGGAGACCGTGGCCCCGGAGACGCTCGAGATGACCAGCCGGCTCATCGAGAAGAAGCTCAAGGACTTCGGCGTGGAAGTGCGTGTCGTGGCCGCCATGCCGGGGCCGGTGATCACCCGCTACGAGATCGAGCCCGCCACGGGCGTGAAGGGCTCGCAGGTGGTCAATCTCGCCAAGGACCTGGCGCGCTCGCTGTCGCTGGTGTCCATCCGCGTGATCGAGACCATTCCGGGCAAGAATTTCATGGCGCTGGAGTTGCCCAACGCCAAGCGCCAGTCGATCCGGCTGTCGGAGATCCTCGGCTCCCAGATCTACCACGACGCCAAGAGCATGCTCACCATGGGCCTGGGCAAGGACATCGTGGGCAACCCGGTGGTGGCGGACCTTGCCAAGATGCCCCATGTGCTGGTGGCGGGGACCACGGGTTCGGGCAAGTCGGTGGGGATCAACGCGATGATCCTTTCGCTGCTCTACAAGGCCGAGGCGCGCGACGTGCGCCTGCTGATGATCGACCCCAAGATGCTGGAAATGTCGGTCTACGAAGGCATCCCGCATCTGCTGGCGCCGGTGGTGACCGATATGAAGCAGGCGGCGCACGGCCTCAACTGGTGCGTGGCGGAGATGGAGCGCCGCTACAAGCTCATGTCCAAGCTGGGCGTGCGCAATCTCGCGGGCTACAACGTGAAGATCGACGAGGCCAAGGCGCGCGAGGAATTCATCTACAACCCCTTCAGCCTGACGCCGGAACAACCCGAGCCGCTGCAGCGGCTGCCGCACATCGTCGTGATCATCGACGAGCTGGCCGACCTCATGATGGTGGTGGGCAAGAAGATCGAAGAGCTGATCGCCCGGCTCGCCCAGAAGGCGCGCGCCGCGGGCATCCACCTCATCCTGGCCACGCAGCGCCCGAGCGTGGACGTGATCACCGGCCTGATCAAGGCCAATATCCCGACCCGGATCGCCTTCTCTGTCGGCTCCAAGATCGACAGCCGCACCATCCTGGACCAGATGGGCGCCGAGGCGCTGCTGGGCATGGGCGACATGCTCTACATGGCCAGCGGCACCGGCCTGCCGATCCGCGTGCACGGTGCCTTCGTCTCCGACGAGGAGGTCCACCGCGTGGTGAGCTATCTCAAGTCCCAGGGCGAGCCCGATTACATCGAGGGCGTGCTCGAAGGCGGGACGGTCGATGGCGACGATGGGCCCCTCGGCGAAGGCGGGGGGGGTGAAGGCGGCGAAAAAGACCCCATGTACGACCAGGCGGTGGAAGTGGTGCTCAAGGACCGAAAGGCCAGCATCTCGTATGTGCAGCGCAAGCTGCGCATCGGCTACAACCGGTCCGCCCGCCTGCTGGAAGACATGGAAACGGCGGGCCTCGTGAGTGCGCTCACCGCCAGCGGCCAGCGCGAAGTGCTGGTGCCGCATCGCGGCGAATGACCGCGGTGCGTGGGTCCCCGACGACAAGGATGGAATGATGAAACACTGGTTTGCTATTGTTTTGATAGCTGCAGGCGTCCAGAATGCAGCGGCAGACGGCATGAAGAGCCTGGAATCCTTCATGAAGGGCGCCCAGGCCGGGCGCGCGGATTTCACCCAGACGGTGACGTCCCCGCCCAAGGAAGGACAGGCCGCGCGCACGAAGACTTCCAGCGGCACCTTCGAATTCCACCGGCCCGGGCGCTTCAGGTTCGCCTACGTGAAGCCGTTCGAGCAGACGATCGTTGCGGACGGCAAGACGCTGTGGCTCTACGACGCGGACCTGAACCAGGTCACCCAGCGCGCGCAATCGCAGGCCTTGGGCACCACGCCGGCGGCGTTGCTGGCGTCCTCGCCCGATCTGCAGGCGCTGCGCAAGGATTTCACGCTCGAATCCGCCCCCGATCAGGACGGGCTGCAGTGGGTGCAGGCCACGCCCCGTGCCAAGGAGGGCCAGCTCAAGAGCGTGCGCGTGGGCTTCCAGGGCGACCAGTTGGCGGCGCTGGACATCCTCGACAGCTTCGGCCAGCGCTCGGTGATCCGGTTCAACAACCTGCAGGCCAGCGCTTCGCTGCCGGCCGCCACCTTCGAATTCAAGCCGCCACCGGGCGCGGATGTGGTGCGGCAGTAGCCGGGTTCGTAAGTGCTCGCCGCCTACCGGGCGAGCCACAGCAGCGCCAGGCCGATGACCGCCGGCACGGACTGGATGAATAGGATCTTGCGGGCTGCGGTGGCAGCCCCATAGAGCCCGGCCACGAGAACGCACAGCAGGAAGAAGGTCATGACCGCGCGGCCATGGGGGCCGCCGAGCCACAGGCCCCAGAAAAGCCCTGCGGCCAGGAACCCGTTGTAGAGACCCTGGTTGGCGGCCAACACCTTGGTGGCTGCTGCCCGCTCCGGGGTCTGCCGGAAAGCCCGCAGGCCGGCGGGCTTTTCCCAGAGGAACATTTCCAGCACGAGGATGTAGACGTGCAGCACGGCGATCAAAGCGACGACGGCTTGGGCGGCAAAAGACATGGGTGGGTTCCTCCAGGCAGACCGATGGATTGTTGGATGGTTGCGGCCGGTCGCTGGCCGCCGCGCATTGTGCGCGACCCGGCCGCAGCGGCGCGACACATGGCGGACAGGTGAGGGCTGGGACGTCCGGTCTGCTGGGCCATCCATTGCGGTGTGGCGCCTCTTCGTTTGCCGCGGCGATCCAGAACCTTTCCGATGAGCCCGGGTCGCCGCGGGCGGTGTTGTCTCAGGTCGCCCGCCGGGCCAGCGTCGAAGCGACTTGCTGGCGCAATGCCGGAAGCACCTCTTCGGCGAACCACGGATTGCGCTTCAACCACCCGTTGTTCCGCGGGCTGGGGTGCGGCAGCAGCCAGAACCGCGGAGCGCTTCGGCGCCAGTGCCGCACGGCGTCCGTCAGTGAGAGTGCCGGCATCCCGGGCCGGTGCCAGGCTGCGGCATGGGCCCCCAGCACGATGGTGAGCTCGATGCCCGGCAGGTTCTCCAGCAGTGGGGTGCGCCAGGCTGCCGCGCATTCGGGGCGGGGTGGCAGATCGCCCGAGCGCCCCGTGCCGGGGTAGCAGAAACCCATGGGCACGATCGCGATGCGTTCGGCATCGTAGAACGTGGCCCGGTCCACGCCCATCCACTCCCGCAGCCGTTCCCCGCTGGCATCGTCGAAAGGAATGCCGGTGGCGTGCACCTTGCGTCCCGGCGCCTGGCCCGCCACGAGGACCCGTGCGCCGGCCGCGGCCTGGAGCACGGGGCGCGGCCCGAGCGGCAAAGACGGAGCGCAGAGCGTGCAATGCCGGATGCGGTCGAGCAGGATGGGCAGATCGGACATCGGAAGGTGAAAACGAAAGGGTTCGCGGAGGATGCCCCGGCTTGGTGCAGGATAACGGCGGCAGGAATAATGGGCAGGTCGCTGCCTTCGCCTTGCGCGATGGCATTGCCGGGCGCCGGGGCTGCTGCCCGGCTTCGCCACTGTACGTCTCCACTCTCACCTTCCCACATTGCTGCGCCATGGCCGATCTGTTCTCCGCATCTCCTGCTGCCCCTCTGGCCGAAGCCTTGCGTCCGGCCAGCCTGGATGAGGTGATCGGGCAGTCGCATCTCATCGGACCCGGAAAGCCGCTGCGGCTCGCCTTCGAATCCGGCAAGCCACATTCGATGATTCTCTGGGGTCCGCCGGGGGTGGGTAAGACCACGCTGGCGCGGCTCACCGCACGCGCGTTCGGCTATGAGTTCATCGCGTTGTCAGCGGTTTTCTCGGGCGTGAAGGAAATCCGCGCCTCGATGGAGCAGGCCGAACACAATCTGGCGCTCGGAAAGAAGACCATCCTCTTCGTGGACGAGATCCACCGTTTCAACAAGAGCCAGCAGGATGGCCTGCTGCCCTTCGTGGAGTCCGGGCTCGTGACCTTCGTCGGGGCCACGACGGAGAATCCGTCTTTCGAGGTCAATTCCGCATTGCTCTCCCGCGCGCAGGTCTATGTGCTGCAGGCGCTGGACGAGGACGAACTGCGGCAGCTCGTGGAGCGCGCGCAAACCAAGGTGCTCACGCACCTGGAGTTGGATGCCGCGGCCGTGAGCACCCTCGTGGGCTATGCCGACGGCGATGCGCGCCGGCTGCTCAACCTGGTGGAGCAGACCGACACGGCAGCGCAGGCGGCCGGGGTGGCGAAGGTCGACGCCGCATTCCTGCAGAGCGCGCTCACGCTCAATGCACGGCGGTTCGACAAGGGGGGCGACCATTTCTACGACCAGATCTCTGCGCTGCACAAATCCGTGCGCGGCTCCCATCCCGATGCGGCGCTCTATTGGCTCTGCCGCATGCTCGACGGTGGTGCAGATGCCAAGTACCTCTCGCGCCGCATCGTCCGCATGGCCTGGGAGGATATCGGGCTGGCCGACCCCCGCGCCTTGCAGATCGCCAACGATGCGGCCTCCACGTATGAGCGATTGGGATCGCCGGAGGGGGAACTCGCTCTGGCGCAGGCCGTGATCTACCTTGCCGCCGCACCCAAGAGCAATGCCGGATACATGGCCTACAACCAGGCCAAGGCCCACATCAAGAAAGACAAATCCCGGGAAGTGCCGGTGCACCTGCGCAATGCACCGACCCGGCTCATGAAGGAGCTGGGCCACGGCAAGGCCTACCGTTACGCCCACGACGAGCCTGAGGGCTATGCGGCGGGCGAGACCTACCTGCCCGAGGGGATGGCCGAGCCTGGCTGGTACGCGCCCGTGCCGCGCGGGCTCGAAGCCAAGATCGCCGAAAAGCTCGCCCACCTCCGCCGGCTGGATGCCGCGGCGCGTGGTGACGGCAGCGACCCGCTCTCCGCTGAAGGCTGACCGGCATCCCCGGAGCATCCGGCCGCGGCGACGGCTATGCCCTGGCCGCATCGGATCAGTCTTCCTAATGGCGCCCATGCGCTGCTGATGGCAACGAAATCCTCGGGAAAACCCCGTCGGGCCATGGTAAGGCGGGCCCAATGCATCTGGCTACAATCCCGCACCAAACCCGCGTGGCACCCGTCCTGGCGGGTTTTTTGCTACATGGCAATCGGGCCCATAAGGCTGAACCGATTCCTGGCCCGGTACGGGTGGGACGTCACAAACGAAGGACTTTTTTTATGGACATTTTGCTGCAGCAGATCATCAACGGTCTGGTCCTCGGCAGCATGTATGCCTTGATAGCCCTGGGCTATACGATGGTGTACGGCATCATTCAACTGATCAATTTCGCCCACGGGGAAGTGCTGATGATCGGCGCTCTCACCAGTTGGAGCTGCATCGGCTTGATGCAAGAGGCCATGCCCGGAGCGCCGGGCTGGGTCATCCTCCTGCTGGCCACCATCATTGCCTGCGTGGTCGCCGCCGCGCTCAACTTCGTCATCGAGAAAGTGGCCTACCGGCCGCTGCGCAGCAGCCCTCGCCTGGCCCCCCTGATCACCGCCATCGGCATGTCCATCCTGCTGCAGACGCTGGCGATGATCATCTGGAAGCCCAACTACAAGCCGTATCCCACGCTGCTGCCCACCACGCCCTTCCAGGTGGGTGGCGCGGTGATCACGTCCACGCAGGTGCTGATCCTGGCCGTCACGGCCATCGCGCTGGCCTCGCTGGTGTACCTGGTCAACTACACGAAACTGGGCCGCGCCATGCGCGCCACCGCGGAGAACCCACGGGTTGCCGCGCTGATGGGCGTCAAGCCCGACATGGTGATTTCCGCCACGTTCATCATCGGCGCGGTGCTGGCCGCCATCGCCGGCATCATGTATGCGTCCAACTACGGCACTGCCCAGCACACGATGGGTTTCCTGCCCGGGCTCAAGGCTTTCACGGCCGCGGTCTTCGGCGGCATCGGCAACCTGGCCGGCGCAGTGGTCGGCGGCATCCTGCTCGGCCTCATCGAAGCCATCGGCTCCGGCTACATCGGTACCCTCACGGGTGGCCTGCTGGGCAGCCACTACACCGACATCTTCGCTTTCATCGTGCTCATCATTGTCCTGACGCTGCGCCCCTCGGGCCTGCTGGGCGAGCGTGTGGCCGACCGTGCCTGAGGAGAGCACATCATGAAGAACAACAAAGTCCAATGGATCCTCGGCCTCGTCGCGCTGCTGGTGCTGCCGCTGATCCTGCAATTCTTCGGCAACGCCTGGGTGCGCATCGCCGACCTTGCACTGCTCTATGTGATGCTGGCCCTGGGGCTGAACATCGTGGTCGGCTATGCCGGCCTGCTGGACCTGGGGTACGTGGCCTTCTACGCGGTGGGCGCCTACCTCTTCGGGCTCATGGCATCGCCCCACCTGTCCGACACCTTCGCAAGCTTCGCGGCCATGTTCCCCAACGGCCTGCATACCTCGCTGTGGCTCGTGATACCGCTGGCCGCGCTGGTGGCCGCGATCTTCGGCGCGTTGCTGGGCGCGCCCACCCTGAAGCTGCGCGGTGACTACCTCGCCATCGTGACGTTGGGCTTCGGAGAGATCATCCGCATCTTCCTGAACAACCTCGACCACCCTGTCAACCTGACCAACGGCCCCAAGGGCATCGGCCAGATCGATTCGGTCAAGGTGTTCGGCCTCGACCTTGGCCGTCGCCTGGAAGTGTTCGGCTACGACATCAATTCCGTCACGCTCTACTACTACCTGTTCCTGGTATTGGTGATCCTGAGCGTCATCATCTGCTACCGCCTGCAGGACTCTCGCATCGGCCGTGCCTGGATGGCCATCCGCGAAGACGAAATCGCTGCCAAGGCCATGGGCATCAACACCCGCAACCTGAAGCTGCTGGCCTTCGGCATGGGCGCTTCCTTCGGCGGCGTGTCCGGCGCGATGTTCGGGGCGTTCCAGGGCTTCGTGTCGCCAGAGTCGTTCAGCCTCATGGAGTCGGTGATGATCGTCGCGATGGTGGTGCTGGGCGGCATCGGCCACATCCCGGGCGTGATCCTGGGCGCCGTGCTGCTGTCTGCGCTGCCGGAAGTGCTGCGTTACGTGGCGGGCCCGCTGCAGGCCATGACGGATGGCCGCCTGGACTCCGCCATCCTGCGCCAGCTGCTGATCGCGCTGGCCATGATCATCATCATGCTGCTGCGTCCGCGGGGCCTCTGGCCATCGCCCGAACACGGCAAGAGCCTGGTGCAGAAGTCCTGAGAACACCCTTCGAGAGCAATGAACATGGCAGAAACAACCAACGAAGTGGTGCTGAAGGTCGCCGGAATTTCCAAGCGCTTCGGGGGGCTGCAGGCCCTCTCCGATGTCGGCATCACCATCGGCCGCGGCCAGGTGTACGGCCTGATCGGGCCCAATGGCGCCGGCAAGACCACTTTCTTCAATGTGATCACGGGGCTCTACACCCCTGACAGCGGGACCTTCGAGCTGGCCGGCCGGCCATATGAACCCACGGCGGTGCACGAGGTCGCCAAGGCCGGGATCGCGCGCACCTTCCAGAACATCCGCCTCTTCGCCGAAATGACGGCGATCGAGAACGTGATGGTGGGGCGCCACATCCGCACCAAGTCCGGCCTGGTCGGTGCGGTGTTCCGCACCAAGGGCTTCAAGGAGGAAGAGGCGGCGATCGCCAAGCGGGCCCAGGAACTGCTGGACTACGTCGGCATCGGCAAGTACGCCGATTTCAAGGCCCGGACGCTGTCCTACGGCGACCAGCGCCGCCTGGAGATCGCCCGTGCCCTGGCCACCGATCCGCAGTTGATCGCGCTCGACGAGCCGGCCGCCGGCATGAACGCCACCGAGAAAGTGCAGCTGCGCGAACTGATCGATCGCATCCGCAAGGACAACCGCACCATCCTGCTCATCGAGCACGATGTGAAGCTGGTGATGGGCCTGTGCGATCGCGTGACCGTGCTCGACTACGGCAAGCAGATCGCCGAAGGCACGCCTGCCGATGTGCAGAGAAATGAAAAAGTGATTGAGGCCTACCTGGGCACCGGAGGACATTGAGCATGGCCGAGAAATCCAACAACGTACTGCTGTCGGTCAAGGGCCTGAAGGTGGCCTACGGCGGTATCCAGGCCGTGAAGGGCGTTGACTTCGAAGTGCGAGAGGGTGAGCTGGTCTCGCTCATCGGCTCCAACGGTGCCGGCAAGACCACGACGATGAAGGCCATCACCGGCACGCTGGCGATGAACGACGGCGACATCGAATACCTGGGCGAGAGCATCCGGGGCAAGGGCGCCTGGGACCTCGTCAAGAAGGGGCTGGTGATGGTGCCCGAGGGCCGGGGCGTGTTCGCGCGCATGACCATCACCGAGAACCTGCTGATGGGCGCGTACACGCGCAACGACAAGGCCGGCATCGATGCCGACATCGAGAAGATGTTCAGCATCTTCCCGCGCCTGCGTGAACGCAAGGACCAGCTCGCGGGCACCATGTCCGGCGGTGAGCAGCAGATGCTTGCCATGGGCCGCGCGCTCATGAGCCAGCCCAAGGTGCTGCTGCTGGACGAGCCCTCCATGGGCCTGTCGCCCATCATGGTGGACAAGATCTTCGAGGTCGTGCGCGATGTCTATGCGCTGGGCGTGACCGTGGTCCTGGTGGAGCAGAACGCCAGCCGGGCGCTGGCGCTGGCGGACCGTGGCTACGTCATGGAATCGGGCCTCATCACCATGACGGGGCCGGGGGCGCAACTGCTGAACGACCCGCGCGTGCGGGCCGCCTACCTGGGCGAATGACCGGCGAGGCTGGCCCGGACAGCGCCAGCCTCCGCCTCCAGGCAAGACAAAGGCCCCTCGCGAGGGGCCTTTGTGCTTTCGGGCGCAGGTCTGCCAGGGTGGCGCCGCGCCGGGGCTCAGTAGCGGTACTGCAAGCCCACCGTGGTCATGTCCGCATCCGACTTACCGTCGGCGAAGTGCAGGCGGTGGCGCTCCCACTCCAGCACCGCGGCCCACTGCGGATTGAACGCCCACCGAACGCCGCCGCCGTAGGACAGGCCGAAACCGTTGTCCTTGCCGGTGGCCACGCCGAAGCCGGGGTTGCCCGACGTGCGCGTGCGGCCGTAGGTCGTACCCACCTTGCCGAAGACGTCGAACTGCTCGCCCAGCGGAGCGCGCCCCACCAGGCTGAGGTTCAGGCCCTGGGCCTTGGTCTCGCCGCCGATGCGGCTGGCATTGCCGAAGTTGAGGTAGCTGAACTCGACGCCGAAGTTGGGGTTGAAGTAACCCCCCGTGGAGAGTTTCCAGGCGGTGTCGTTGTCATCGAAATTGAAATTGCCGGTGCCGCTGCGCAGGTCGTACTTGGACTGCCCGCCGCTCAGGCCGATGTAGCCCTGCTGGGTGCTGGGAATGAACGAGTTGCCCTGCCGGGCCGTTTGGGCCTGCACCGCCATGGAGCCACAGGCCAGCGCGATGGCGCAGGAGAAAAGCCGAAGGGAACGTGTAGATGTCTGCATGGAAGATCCTTTGGATGTCAGGCCTTGCGATGTCGATGGGTGGCTGGAGTGGGGCGTCGGCCCGTCAGCGCCGTGCCGTTCCATTGGAAGCCGCGCGGTTGCCGGGGTTTGTGGGGGCTCGCGTGCGTTGTTTGTGGGATTTTTCTGACAGGCGTGCGACCGGTTTCCCTCAATGTGCAGGATCTGCAGGCATGTCGAGGGATCGGGCGCTGCCCGCATCGGCGCGGTTAAACTCGCGCCTTTCTTGAAACCGTCATTTTTTCGTCACAAAACCGGCGATGCCTTTTTGTGGCGCATGCCTGTCAGCAGACCAGGAGTCTCCCCATGTTGTTTGGAAAGCTGTTGCCCCGCGAGGGCAATTTTTTCGAGATGTTCAACCAGCATGCGGACCGCATCGTGGAAGCGGCCCGCGCTTTCTCTCAACTGGTGGCCAACTACAACGATCCGCACCTGCGTGACAAGTACAACCAGGACGTCGACAACGCCGAGCGCGCCGCCGACCGCGTCACCCACGACGTGAACCGCGCGTTGCACAAGACATTCATCACCCCGATCGACCGCGAACAGATCCATTCGCTGATCAACACCATGGATGACGTGGCGGACCTCATCCAGGACTCCGCCGAGACCATGGCGCTCTACGACGTGCGCCACATGACCGACGAGATCTCGCGCCTGACGGACCTCAGCCTCAAGTGCTGCGAGCGTGTGCGCGACGCCATCAAGATGCTCGACAAGATCGCCGACCCGGCCGTGGCCGAGGCCGCCATCAAGACCTGCGAGGAAATCGACCGGCTGGAGGGGGATGCCGACCGCGTGATGCGCAGCGCGATGAGCAAGCTCTTCCGCGAAGAGCCGGACGTGCGCGAGGTGCTCAAGCTCAAGGCCATCTACGAGCTGTTGGAGACCATCACCGACAAGTGCGAAGACGTGGCCAACCACATCGAGGGCATCATCCTCGAGAACTCCTGATCCGCAGGCGGACGCAAGCTCGAAAAAGCATGGAAACCGTACAAACCGCCCTGTGGGTCGTCGTTCTCCTGGTCGCGCTGGCCATCCTGTTCGATTTCATGAACGGGTTCCACGACGCCGCCAATTCCATCGCGACCGTCGTCTCCACCGGGGTGCTCAAACCCACGCAGGCCGTCGTCTTCGCCGCGTTCTTCAACTTCGTGGCCATTTTCGTCTTCCATCTGAGCGTGGCCGCGACCATCGGCAAGGGGATCGTGCAGCCCGGCGTGGTCGATACCCACGTGATCTTCGGTGCGCTCGTCGGCGCCATCACCTGGAACGTCATCACGTGGTACTACGGCATCCCCAGCAGTTCCTCGCATGCCTTGATCGGCGGCATCGTCGGTGCGGTGATCGCCAAGGCGGGCGCTGGCGCGCTCATTTCGTCGGGCATCCTGAAGACCGTGGCTTTCATCTTCATATCGCCGCTGCTGGGCTTCCTGCTCGGCTCGCTGATGATGGTGGCCGTGGCCTGGATCTTCCGCCGCGCGCGGCCCAGCAAGGTGGACAAGTGGTTCCGCCGGCTGCAGCTGGTTTCCGCGGGGGCGTACAGCCTCGGGCACGGAGGCAACGATGCGCAGAAGACCATCGGCATCATCTGGCTGCTGCTGATCGCCACCGGCTACGCGTCGAGCACCGACACGGCGCCGCCGACCTGGTCCATCGTCGCCTGTTACCTCGCCATCGGCCTGGGCACGATGTTCGGCGGCTGGCGCATCGTGAAGACGATGGGGCAGAAGATCACCAAGCTCAAGCCCGTGGGCGGCTTCTGCGCGGAAACGGGCGGCGCGATGACGCTGTCCCTGGCCACGGCGCTGGGCATTCCGGTGTCCACCACGCACACGATCACCGGGGCCATCGTCGGGGTCGGTTCCACGCAGCGCGCGAGCGCCGTGCGCTGGGGTGTGGCGGGCAACATCGTATGGGCCTGGATCCTGACCATCCCCGCCAGCGCGTTCGTGGCATCCATCGCCTACTGGATCAGCCTGCAGCTGTATTGAAGCGTTCGCATGGCGGCGCCCGGATTTGGATTTGCTCCTAAATCAGGAGCAATAAATCCAATGGATACGGCGGCATGAAGGTGTTTTGGCTGTTACTGGGAAATCTTCCTGGCTTCTTCGATCTGGTATTCGAAGTACCGCTGGAAGCTGAACGCCAGGCTGGCCATGAGCACCGCCGTCCCGAGCATGAGCGACAGCGCAATGGCGAAGACGGTGAACCAATGGGTGCGCCCCGCCGGTGCGTCGGGTGCCGCTGCGGGATTGAAGCGGGCGTTCCAGCGCTCCGGGGCCATCAGGCCGTAGAGGATGGCCCGCAAGGCGCACCCCGCGATGGTGAAGCCCAGCAGCGGAATCAGGATCCAGCTGAGGTGGTCATCCTGCCCCCACTGCTGTACGCGCAGGATGCCGTGTACGCCCAGCGCCGTCGGAATCGGCAGCATCCAGCCGAGCAGGTCCCCGAAGCCATGCAAGTAGAAGCGGTGCAGTCCGAGGGGCCCTCCCAGGAAGGCGAGCCAGGCGGCCACCGTCTTGTTCTTGCTGCGGGCCATGGGCGCGGGCCGGGTCATTCCGGAGCCGTGGAGTCTGCGGCGCCCAGCGGCTTTTCCATCAGCACGATGTCACGCCATGCGCCGAATTTCCATCCGACCGAGCGCATCACGCCGATTTCGGTGAAGCCGGCAGCCCGGTGCACGCCGATGGATCCGGCATTGGCCGAATCCCCGATGACCGCCAGCAATTTGCGCACCCCGGACGCTTGCGCGGCGTCGCACAGGGCGTCCAGCAGCTGCCGGCCCAGCCCCTTGCCGCGGGCGGCGTCCGCTATGTAGATCGAGTCTTCGGCAGAGAACCGGTAGGCCGGCCGGGGCTTGAACCAGTTGGCGTAGGCAAACCCCAGAATCTCGCCCTGCTCCTCGGCCACGAGGAAGGGGAGGTTGCGTGCCAGGACATCGGCGCGGCGGCTGGCCATGTCCGTGGCGCTGGGGGGATCGATCTCGAAAGTGCCTGTGCCGTGCAGCACATGGTGGGCGTAAATCGCGGTAATGGCGGGAATGTCTTCGTCGCGGCTGGGGCGGATGATCGGCATAAGTAGGGGATGTGGCTATAATCGCGGGCTTTGCAGCGTGTCGCTGGCCGGGTGGCCAAGTCGCGTGTCTCAAACGCCGCAAAACCTCGGCAGCATTTGCTGTCCCACCCGAAGGATTCATTATGGTCGTCATTCGACTCTCCCGCGGCGGCTCCAAAGGCCGTCCGTTCTTCAACATCGTCGTGGCCGACAAGCGCGTTCGCCGCGACGGCCGTTTTATCGAGCGCCTGGGTTTCTACAATCCCACGGCCAAGGAAGGCGAAGAAGGCCTGCGCATCGCCCAGGATCGCCTGACGTACTGGAAGGGCGTTGGCGCCCAGACGTCCGAAACCGTCGACCGTCTGATCAAGCAAGCCGCCAAGAAGGCTGCTGCCTGATTCGCTGGATTGACCCGGGACTTCGCGCCCGGAACAAGGCGGGCTCCGTTGCAATGCGTACGGAGCCCGTTTTTCATTGCAAAAAGAATTTTTGACCATGTCCAGCCTGCCTCTGCTCGATCCTGCCGACCTGCCTCCCGACGCGGTGGAGGTGGGGCGCATCGCGGATGCCTGGGGCGTGAAGGGCTGGTTCAAGGTACTGCCGTACAGCGCTGACCCCGAGGCGCTTTTCTCTTCCAAGCGTTGGTACCTGCAGCCCAGCGAAAAAGGCGCCAAGAGCTTTTTCACCGGCACGGTTCTTTTGCCGATCCGGCAGGCAAAGGAGCATTCGGATTCCATCGTGGCCCAGGCCCAGGGCGTGGACGATCGTGATGCCGCCGAAGCCCTGAAGGGGGCGCGCATCTTCGTCCCCCGATCGAGCTTTCCCACGGCGGCGGAAGACGAGTACTACTGGGTGGACCTGATCGGTCTGGAAGTAGTCAATCGCGAAGGGCTTTCGCTCGGTACGGTGCGTGAATTGCTCGCGACAGGCCCGCAGACGACGCTGGTGCTGTCGGAGATGCGCGACGGCAAGCTGCAGGAGCGCATGATTCCGTTCGTCTCGGCTTTCGTGGACCAGGTGGACATGGAAGCGCGACGCATCGTGGTGGACTGGCAGCCCGATTACTGAGCGCATTCTCCCCATGCGCTTTGACGTCATCACCCTTTTTCCGGAGTTGTTTGCTCCCTTCCTGGCCAGTGGTGTCACCCGGCGGGCCTATGCCTCCGGGCTGGTGGACGTGCGGCTCTGGAACCTGCGAGACCATGCAGAAGGAAATTACCGGCGCGTGGACGACCGGCCCTTTGGCGGCGGCCCCGGCATGGTCATGATGGCCGAGCCGCTCTTGCGTTGCCTTGCGGCCATTCGGGCGGACCGCGGCGAGTTGCCGGAGGCAATGGCACCCTTGGTGATGTTTTCCCCGATCGGCCGAAGGATCGACCATGCCCAGGTGGTGGGTTGGGCGGGGGGCACGGGGGCCATTCTTCTTTGCGGTCGCTACGAAGGCGTGGACCAGCGTTTCATCGATGCGCATGTCGATATCCAGTTGAGCTTGGGTGATTTTGTCCTGTCGGGAGGAGAAATTCCCGCCATGGCGCTGCTGGATGCGGTGGCCCGGTTGCAACCCGGTGTGTTGAATGACGAGGGAAGCCACCAGGCCGACAGCTTCAATGCGGCGCTGGACGGGCTGCTGGATTGCCCGCACTACACACGGCCCGAGGAGTGGGAGGGCAGGGCCGTTCCCGCACCGTTGCTGACGGGGCACCATGCGCAGATCGAGCGCTGGCGGCGCGACCAGCGCCTGCTGGTGACGGCGCGGCACCGTCCTGACCTGATCGATGCAGCGCGCCTTTCCGGTCGCCTGGATCGCGCCGACGAAGTCGTTTTGGCCAAGTCGCCGGGCTTGCTATAATCGCGGGCTTTTCGATCCTCTGTCCGGCCGCTGCAGGGCCATGGCTCCAATTCAGGGGCTGCCCCAGCACCATGCGTCAATCCCGACGCCTGCCAATCCTGGCGCGGTCATGATCGTTGGATGCATCAAATGAATCTGATCCAGATCCTCGAGCAGGAAGAAATCGCCCGCTTGAACAAGACCATTCCCCAGTTCGCCCCTGGCGACACGGTCATCGTCAGCGTGAACGTCGTCGAAGGCACCCGCAAGCGTGTGCAGGCTTACGAAGGCGTGGTGATCGCCAAGCGCAACCGCGGCCTCAACAGCGGCTTCACGGTGCGCAAGATCTCCAGCGGCGAAGGCGTGGAGCGTACCTTCCAGACCTACAGCCCGCTGATCGCCAACATCGAAGTGAAGCGCCGTGGCGATGTCCGCCGCGCCAAGCTGTACTACCTGCGCGACCGTTCGGGCAAGTCGGCACGTATCAAGGAAAAGCTGCCTTCGCGCGTGAAGGTGGCAACGCCTGCAGCTTGAGGCTTTTATCGCCCTGGCTTCCAAAGCCGCTACAGAGTCCTGTAGCGGCTTTTTTCATGGTTTCGGCGGTTGCCGTCCACGCCCAGAATGCCACTGTGACCCTGCCATCCTCTCCATCTGCCGCCTCTGGGCCATCGCTTTCTCGGGAAGGGAGCGTCCCGACGAACGCGCCGTTGACGGCACTGCCGGGTTTCGACCCACGGCAGGTACCGGTATGGGCCGTGGATGCCCATCTGCCCCCCGTTCCGCGGCAGGCCCAGACCCCGGAGGCGCTGAGGCGGCGGTTCGCTGCCCCTCCGCCATGGACTCCCGAGGTGCTGCGTGAAAAATCACTGACCGAAAAAGCCCCGCGGGATGCGGCCGTCCTGGTGCCGATCATGTTGCGCCGCGAGCCCACCGTACTGCTGACGGAACGCACGGCCCACTTGTCCACGCATTCCGGGCAGGTGGCGTTTCCGGGGGGGCGGGTCGATCCGGAGGATGCCGATGCCGTTGCCGCGGCATTGAGGGAGGCGTGGGAAGAGGTCGGGCTCGAAGGCCGGCGGGTGGAGGTATTGGGCGTTCTGCCCGTCTATGCCACAGGGACGGCATTCATGGTCACGCCGGTCGTGGCGCTGGTGGACCCCCACGGAGAGTTCAAGCCGAATCCCTACGAGGTGGCTGCGATCTTCGAGGTGCCCCTGGCCTTCCTCCTGGATCCCGCCAACCATCGGCACCACGCATTCGAGCTGGGCGGGGTGCGGCGGGAATGGCTCTCCATCCCCTACAACGATCCCCAGACGGGGGCGTCGCATTTCATTTGGGGTGCCACGGCAGGCATGCTGAGGAATCTCTACCGATTCATGCTGGCGTGACGGGAGGGTGTGTTTGCATGCGCCTGTATTCCGCGGCCTTGTCGCGGTCGATGAAGTCTGCCCACGCAGCGGTTGCGGTGCCTTCAGCCCTGCAATACAGCCCAGTATGATTGCCGCATGAGTTTCTTTGCCATCCTGATGGCGTTGCTGATCGAGCAGGCCCGACCACTGGCGCGCAGCAACCCGATCCACGCCGGCGTGCGCGCGTGGGCCCTCTCCGTGAGCCGCAACTTCGACGCGGGCAAGCCGCACCACGGCTGGGTGGCCTGGATATTGGCCGTCTGTGTGCCTTCGCTGGCAGTGCTGGGTGTGCACTGGCTCCTCATGGCCACCATCGGATGGCCGGCAGCCGTGGTGTGGGGCATCGCGGTGCTGTATGTCACCCTGGGCTTCCGGCAATTCAGCCACCATTTCACCAACATCCGCGATGCGCTTGAAGAGCGCGACGAAGATGCGGCCCGGGCGCGACTGGCCGCGTGGCAGCAGGTCGATGTCGGATTGCTGCCCAGAAGCGAGATCGTGCGACATGTGATCGAGTACTCGGTGATCGCAGCGCACCGGCACGTGTTCGGCGTGCTCGCCTGGTTTTCCGTGCTGGCTGCGTTGGGGCTCGGTCCCGCGGGGGCCGTGTTCTACCGGCTTTCCGAATTCGTATCGCGTTATTGGAAGATGGGGGGGCGAGGCGCGAGTGTGGCCCACTCTGGGAGCCTGCCGCTGCAGCGGGCATCCGCGCAGGCCTGGACCGTAGTGGATTGGTTGCCCGCACGCCTCACGGCCCTTAGCTTTGCCGTAGTGGGCAGTTTCGAAGAAGCCATCGACGGCTGGCGGTTCCACGCGCAGCACTTCCCCAATGACAACGACGGAGTGATCCTGGCTGCCACCGCAGGGGCCATCAACGTGCGCCTGGGCGGTGAGGTGCTGCAGACGCGGTCCGATCTACTCCCCGAAGGCGCGCTGCATCCGGATGTGCAGGAGCTGGGCGGGGACAGCACTCCGGGCCGTGAACCGGACGTTGCCCATCTGCGCAGCGTGGTGGGCCTGGTCTGGCGGTCGGTGGTGGTATGGATGCTGTTGCTGGCGCTGTTGACCCTCGCACGGCTGCTGGGCTGACCCGGCGCGCATGGACGGCCTCGGGGACGTCCAGGCCCGTTTTTCACCAATGGCGGTGCTCGCTCAGTTCTGCAAATAGATTGCTATAAATTTGATAGCGATTTGCGTAGATAGCATCACGGCATGCACCGGTTTTCGCAGAAGATTCCTGCACATGCGCCATCACTGCGCAGCCCGGTTCATGCAGATGGGTGCAGTTGTAGAACTTGCATTGGTCCGCGTATTGCCCGATGTCGGGCATGAGCTTGGGCAAGTTTGTCGCGGAAATATGGTGAAGCCCGAATTCCTGGAATCCCGGAGAGTCGATGAGTGCGGTCGTGCGCTCGGCAGGATCCACCCAGTACCACGTGGTCGTGGTTGTTGTGTGCTTGCCTGAATTGAGCGCCTGGGATATTTCGCCCGTTACCGCCGACGCGTGGGGAACCAGCAGGTTGATGAGCGTGCTTTTCCCTGACCCGGAGGGGCCGAGAACCAAGGTTGTCTTGCCACGCAGGTGTTCCCACAGTTCCGACTTGTCCACTTCCCCGGAATGTGTGAGCGACAAGGGCAGTACCTGGTAGTGGTGTTGCTCCTTACCGTCCCCGCACATGTGCCGGTATGGCCATAACCTTTCCCAGGCCCGCTCGAAGGGTTCGACCAGATCGCTTTTGTTGAGCGCGATGAGTGGCGTGATGCCTTCGGCTTCCGCTGCAATCAGGGCGCGGGCCAATTGGCTTTCGGAGAAGACCGGTTCCGCCGCAATGAGGATCAGCACCTGGTCCAGATTGGCGGCAAACGACTTCGTGCGGATCTCGTCCTGACGGTAGAAGAGATTGCGGCGCTGCTGCACTTTCTCGATGGTGCCTTCGTCGCCCTGGCCTGCGGGGGGAGATTGCCAAAGCACACGATCACCGACGACGGCCTGGCTTCTCTTGCCCCGGGGATGGCAGATGCGCCGGCTTCCATCGGGGCTTTCCACCAGGCAATGCCGCCCATGGCTGGCAACCACCAGGCCTTCGCTGGGTGCTGTGCGCTCAGCCATGCCGGGCCTGTCGCCTTTCACTCGGAAGCCGTCAACAGCGCATCGAACCGCAACGCGCATTCGAAGTCCGTGGTGGAAATGCCCTGTACGTCATGGGTGTTCAGGCTGACCACGCAGCGATCGTAGTGCACCGACAGATCGGGATGGTGGTCCTGTGCGTTGGCGATGAATGCCACCGCATTCACGAACGACATGGTTTCGTAGTAGTTCGCAAACCGGTAAGTTTTCTTGATGGCGACAGACGATCCATCGCCGCTCATCGACCAGCCCTGCAGTTCTGCGAGGCGCGTGACGATCTCCGTCGGATTGAGCGCGCGGCGGGTGACGGTGGACCAGTCTTTCTTGGTGAGCATGGAGGAGGTCATGTGGAGGGCGTTGGCAGGGGCATGCGGGCCAGCCGTTCGCTGGCCGGCGGATGGGAATAGTAGAACCTGGCGTAAACCGGGTCAGGGGTCAGCGTGGACGCATTGTCCTCGTAGAGCTTGAGCAGCGCAGATGCCAGAGCACTTCCTTCGGCTTGTGCCATGGCATAAGCATCGGCCTCGAATTCATCGCGGCGCGACAGTTGCGCAAAGACAGGAGAGACGAAAAAAGTGAACAGCGGTACGGTCACCAGAAACAACAGCAGTGCCAGAGCATCATTGGGCGCACGGCCCTGTACGCCCGAAAGCGAAAGGTTGGGTTGCACGCCCAGGCCTGTATAGAACCATGCCTCGCCAGAAAGCCAGCCCAGCAGGGCGAATCCAAGCAGGGCCAGGGAAAAGACACCGGCCATGCGCTTTGCGATGTGCCGGTGCTTGAAATGCCCGAGTTCATGCGCCAGCACTGCCTCGACTTCGTTGGGCTTGAGTTGCTGCAGCAGGGTGTCGTAGAACACCACCCGCTTGGCTGAGCCGAAGCCGGTGAAATAGGCATTGGCATGTGCGCTGCGCCGGCTTCCATCCATGACGAACAGGCCCTTGGACGCAAAGCCGCAGCGCTGCATGAGCGATGTGACGCGTGTTTTGAGTGTTTCGTCTTCCAGGGGCTGGAACCGGTTGTAGAGCGGGGCGATGAGCAGCGGGTAGACGACCATCAGTACGAGGCTGAAGGCAACCCATGCGCCCCACGCCCATAACCACCACAGCGACCCGGCAACACCCATCAGCCAGAGGATCAAGGCCACCAGCGGCAAACCGATGGCCGTCGACATGGCCGTGGATTTGGCAAGGTCGCCGAGCCACAGGCGCAGCGTCGTCTTGTTGAATCCGAACCGCTCTTCGAGGACGAATGTCTGGTAGAGAGCCATCGGCAGATCGATCAACCCGCTGATCAGCGCGAATCCGCCAATCAGCGCCAACTGCTGGGCCATGCCTCCTCCCAGAAGCGACAGCAATGCCTGGTTGAGCGCGTTCAAACCGCCCAGGAGTGTCCAGCCCAGGAGTACGGCGGCTGCCAGTGCCGTCTCCAGCAAACCCAGCCGGCTCTTGGCGATGGTGTAGTCCGCTGCTTTCTGATGGGCCGGGAGCGGAATACGTGTCGCGAAAGGCGCCGGTACGGTATCTCGGTGGCGTGCCACATGCCTGATTTGCCGGGAGGCCAGCCAAAAGCGGACCAGCAATCCCCCGATCAGCAATGCAGCGAATGCGGCGGTGAAAAAGCCGGATGGCGTTTCGAAATAGGAAGCGGGAGCAGGGGGCTGAAGCATGTGCCGGGAGTTTAGGGCAACGGGGCGTGCAGACGTTGCCTGCGGCCCTGCGTCTGCGCCGGCCCTTCGGAGACAATCCTTCCATGTCTGAAATTTCTGTTATTGCCTCTCCCGGCCCTGTCCTGGCCAAATCAGACCAGAATTTTGTCTGGCTCGACTGCGAAATGACCGGGCTCAATCCTGAGACGGACCGATTGCTTGAAATTGCCGTGGTGGTGACGGGGCCGGACCTGGAGCCTCGTGTGGAGGGCCCGGTTTTCGCCATCCACCAATCGGATGCATTGCTGAACGGGATGGATGCCTGGAACAAAGGCACCCATGGGCGTAGCGGGCTCATCGAGAAAGTACGTGCCTCTACCGTGACGGAGGCCGAGGCCGAACAAGCCATTCTGGAGTTTCTGGCGCGTTATGTACGCAAGGGCGTGGCGCCTTTGTGCGGCAACAGCATCGGGCAGGACCGCCGGTTCCTGGTCAGGTACATGCCGCGGCTGGAAGCCTTTTTCCACTACCGCAATGTGGATGTGAGCACTCTGAAGGAATTGTCCAAGCGGTGGAAACCAGAGGTGTATGCCAGCTTCAAGAAAGCGCAAAAGCACACCGCCATGGCGGATGTGCACGAATCCATCGACGAACTGGCGCATTACCGCAAGCATCTGCTGGCGCTCTGAGCCGGGTTGGCGCCCGTTCTTCGTTCTTATTTGGCATTGCGGGAAAACCCCAGTCGTGCGACAATCGCTGGCTTGCGCGGAAATTTTGTTGTCCGGTCCTCGGCTACTTATCCGTGCAGTTGCACATCTCCCCTTCACACCGGGCCGCGGACTGCTGCGATGAGCGCAGCATGGACTTTCCGCACCAATGCCCACCTGCCCCGCGATCGCGGGTGCTGGTTTCGTTGAATGGTTGATGTTTTTTAACCATTCACGAAGCCCTCGCAGGCTCCCGCTTGCGTGCGTCTTTGTGTGAGAAACATAGATAGACATGACCGACACTTTGCAAGTGCAGGGCGCTTTTGCGCCTGCAGATTCTTCTTTCGTGGCCGTGACCGACATCGCCGAAGCTGCGATCTCCACCACTGAAACGCCCAACGGGTTCGTGCAATTGGGGCTGGCCCCAGAACTCGTTCAGGCCGTGGCCGACCTGGGCTACACCCAGCCTACCGGTGTGCAGGAACGTGCCATTCCGCTTGCCATGGGGGCGGGTGATGGCGCTGGCAAGTTCATTGACCTGATGGTGTCCAGCCAGACAGGCAGCGGAAAGACGGCTGCTTTCTTGCTGCCTGTGCTGCACACGCTGATCCAGCAGCAGGCTGAGCAGGAAGCTGCTGCCCGTGCAGAACATGCTGCTGCTGCAGCAGAAGCGGCTGCACGTGGAGAGCAGTTGCCGAAGCGCGCCAAGCGCAAGGACCCCACCAATCCACGGCATTTCAAGGCCGCAACGCCAGGTGCCTTGATTCTGTGCCCCACGCGGGAATTGGCCCAGCAAGTCGCACATGACGCCATTGAGCTCGTGCGCCACTGCCGCGGTCTGCGTGTTGCCAACGTGGTGGGGGGCATGCCCTATCAGATTCAGATCGCCAAGTTGCAGAATGCAAATTTGGTCGTGGCAACGCCAGGCCGTCTTCTGGACCTGCAACGTTCCATGCAGATCAAGCTCGACCAAGTGCAGTTCCTGGTGGTGGACGAAGCCGATCGCATGTTGGATCTCGGCTTCTCTGATGACCTGGCTGAAATCAATGAACTCACGAGTCAGCGCAAGCAGACGATGATGTTCAGCGCTACTTTTGCCCCTCGCATTCAGCAACTGGCCATGCGAGTCATGCACGATGGCGGTGCCTCGGTAAAGAAGGTGCAGATCGACTCTCCCCAGGAAAAGCACGCAAACATCAAGCAGATGCTGTTCTGGGCCGACAACGCACAGCACAAGCGGAAGATGCTGGACCATTGGTTGCGCGACACCTCCATCAACCAGGCAGTTGTGTTTGCCAGCACGCAGGTGGAATGCGACGGCCTGGCGAACGATCTGCAGCAGGAGGGTTTCTCTGCGGTCGCTCTGCATGGTGCCTTGAGCCAGGGCCTGCGCAATCGCCGGCTGATGGCCTTGCGCAATGGGCAGGTGCAGATTCTGGTAGCAACCGATGTTGCAGCCCGTGGCATTGATGTGCCCACCATCACCCACGTCTTCAACTTCGGTCTGCCGATGAAAGCCGAGGATTACACCCACCGGATCGGGCGCACGGGTCGTGCAGGGCGTGACGGATTGGCCGTGACGTTTGCGGAATTCCGCGATCGCCGCAAGATCTTCGATATCGAAGGCTATAGCAAGCAGCCTTTCAAGGCGGACGTGATTGCAGGCCTGGAACCGCAGCAGCGTTTTCCGCAAGCCCGTGCCGATTTCAGCCCGGGGCGTGGCGGCCGCAGTGACGGCTTCTCGCGCGATCGCAAGGGCGGTAACGGTGGTGGCCGCGGTGGTTTCGGCGACCGTCCTGCACGTGGTGGTTTCGGCGGCGGCCGGGATGCGGCACACCATGCAGGTGGCATGAGATCCGACCGAGGCAATGCGTTCGGCGGGCAGCGGGATTCGGACGGTTACGGTCGCAAGCCTGGTTTTGGTGAAGCAGGTCGTGATCCTTCGATGGGCGGGCCCCGTGGCGCCGGTGTAGGTGGAGCCCCTCGCGGAGCTCAAGGGGATCGCCGTGGCGGTTCTTTCTCGAAGCCGAGTGGCAGTGGTTTCGGTCCGAAGCCATTCACGCCCCATGATCCAAGGAAGCGTCCGGCGCGTGCGCCACGTTAATCTGCGCACATGAAATCAAAGGCCCGCAATGCGGGCCTTTGTTTTTTTGGAGCGGGAATTGATCGTGTGGGCGGATCCGCACGGTGAGCCTGATAAAGACATTGAGTCTTTTTGACGCCTGGTGGTCAGTCGAGGCTGGCGGTGCGGCCAATGTCTGGCCACCGGTGGTGCAGATAGATCCAGGAAAGTGTGCCGACCGACATCATTGCCAGCGAGGCGCAGGCAAGAAGCAAGGTGGAATGCATGACCAGCGGCGCAACGATGCCTGCAACGATGCCGTTGGCCGTGGAGCCAACGAAAGCCTGGAGCGAGGAGGCCATGCCCCTGCGTTCCGGGTGCAGGTCGAGCACGAGCAAAGTGACGACAGGCACCATCAGAGCCCATCCGAAAGCAAAGATGGCGATCGGTGCCAGAGCCCAGGAGACGTGGGCTGTAAAAAGGCTGTTGGCCGCGACGTTGACCACAGACATGACGAACATGATCACGAAGCCATGGCGTATTTGCCGCTTCGGTGCAATCCGGCCTGCGAGCCGGCCACTCACCCATGCGCCTCCCATGATTCCGGAAATGGTGAAGATGAAAAACCAGAAGAATTGCGTGGGAGCCAGGTGCAGGTGATCCCCCAGGAAGGCAGGGGCTGACAAAACATATAGGAACATGCCATTGAATGGGACTCCGCTTGCCAGTGCCAGCAGCAGGAATCGCGGACTGGATCCCAATTCCCAATATCCCTGAAGTAGATGGCGTGCGTTGAATGGCTGGCGATATTGCGCATGCAGCGTCTCGGGCAGCAGTCGGTAGTTCGCAATCCACAGAATGGCGCCGACGGTCGTGAGGAACCAGAACACGCTGTGCCAGCCGGCATGAACGAACAGCCACCCGCCCACGATCGGCGCAACGGCGGGTGCAACGCCAAAATAGATGGTGACCTGGCTCATCACCTGCTGTGCCTGTGCAGGAGGGAACATGTCGCGGATCACAGCACGCGAAACCACGATTCCGGCGCCTGCAGAGAGGCCTTGAAGTGCTCTGAAGAAAACGAGTTGCCCGATGCTCTGCGCAAGTGCGCACCCGGCAGAGGCGATGGTGAACACTGCGATACCCCACAGCACCACAGGCCTGCGGCCAATGCTGTCGGAAAGTGCGCCATGAAAAAGCGTCATGAAGGCAAACCCGAACAGATACGCTGAAAGCGTTTGCTGCATCTGGACCGGCGTAGCGCCCAGCGCGGAAGCGATGCCTGCAAATGCCGGTATGTAGGTATCTATGGAGAACGGGCCGAGCATGCCCAAAACCGCCAGCAAGACGGCGAGGGCCCAGCGCGGTGCGCGCCAAAGATGGTGGGCATCTGGATTCATGGAGGAGTATGGGATGAGGCGCCCTGTTTCCAGAGCCGGCGCCGGTAGATGGGCCGCAAACGAACGACCCATTATGGGCGTGCCGCACCGGTCTTTTTCAGGACCGGTGCCTGTACGCCGCAGCGATCAATGGTGGGAGGGGCTGTGTCCCATGTGCGATCCAGAGGCAGGATGGGATGGGCCTGCAGGTGTGTTGAGGCTTCGTACGGGTACCTGGATGTCCAGCGTGCGGCGTTGGCCGGCTGCTGTTTCAAGCACAAGCTGGAGTGGGACAGAGTCTCCAGCCTTCACTGGCTGCGGCAGGTCCATGAGCATGACGTGGTAGCCGCCGGGCTTCAATTCGACAGCCTGCCCGGCAGGTAGATCGATGCCGGTGACCTGTCTCATTTTCATGACGTTGTCCTGAAGCCGCATTTCGTGGATCTCTGCCACAGCGGCAGCGGGCGAAGTGACGCCAATGAGCCGCATGGGCTGATCTGCCGTGATTTTCATGAATGCACCTGTCGCTTTCTGTTGGGGAACAGTGGCACGGATCCAGGCGTCTTGTACCGAAGCGGTCTGGCTCTGTGCGGCGAAGGAAAAAAGACTTGAAAGAAAAAAGGCGGAAGTCGTGAGAAATTTGTTCATAAGGCGCAATCCGAAAGATGAGCGCTGACCAGCTAAACGGCGTGGTCAGTGAAAAGGCGGTCGCTTGCATGAATGCAAAGCAACCTTCTTCAGAGCTGATCTGCCGGAGGGCCTCTTGCAGGAAGATGCGCCTCGCATGATGGGATGGGATGGACATTTTCCCGCCCCAATACCTGCGTTCGCCGCACGACGGGAGGGGTGTAGTGGCCAGCGCGGGGGGCGTCTGGCAGCAGGCCCGCTGGAATGCATGCCGGACAGTCCAGCGCGTGATGCCTGTCCGACGCGGTGCCATGCTCCGGCCACTCACGCAAAACCCATTGCGATCCGCCTGCCGTAGTACAGACCTGTTCGAAAGAAGGGCTTGCACTTGCGATGGGCGAAAGCACGGATGCCACAAGCGCCCACATGAAGCATGCGAGCACGAGACGGTGGAGTGCAGTGGCGTGGCGCAGAAACGACATGGTGTGCGGCCTTGATTATGGCGCTGGTGCCAAAGACCTTCGGCCTGTCGCATCCAGCCGTCTCTTGCCTGCAATATGCCGCCGTCAGGATCGCAATGCCGCCCGCTGCTCCGCGGGCGGGATGCGCAACTGCTGCCGGTATTTGGTCACCGTACGTCGCGCGATGCGGATTCCTTGCCGTTCCAGCTGCCTTGCTATATCTACATCGGAGAGCGGCTGCAGGCCATTGTCTGCAGCGAGAATTTCCTGAACCAATTCGCGGATGGCAGTCGGCGAGCTGTCATGGCCTGCAGGGGTGGTCATGGCCCTTGAAAAAAAATACTTCAGTTCGAACAGGCCAAATGGCGTCTGCAGGTATTTGTTGTTCGTCACGCGCGAAACCGTCGAGACATGCACTCCAACGTCTTCGGCAACGTCCTTCAAAGCCAAAGGCCGCATTCCAACCGGCCCGTACTCCAGAAAATGCGGTTGGCGTCGCAGGATGGCACGGGCAACATCCAGAACGGTAGAGAAACGTTGCTGCACGTTCCGGACGGTCCAACGAGCCTCGGCCAGTTGCGCTGCCAGTGCGCGCGATGGCTGTCCAGGAGTTTCATCTTCCGTGATGCTTTCCGTAGCTGCCGGTGGCGCTGGTTTCGGCTGCATGAGTTGTTGGTACTGGCGATTGACGCGAACGCGAGGAATGACAGCCTCATTCAGAGAGGTGGTCCAACCGCCGCGCGTCTTGTGCACGATGACGTCAGGGACGATGTACTGCACGGGCTGAGAGCCGTATCGCCAGCCGGGATGGGGGTCGAGGTGCCGCAACCGTTCCAGGGCTTCGCGCACCGCATGGGCAGGAACATCCAGGCGAGTCGACAGTTGCCGCAGGGCTTGGGGGGCCGAGCCTTGGGCTGCTTTTTCAAGCACGGCTTCACACAAGGCGCGCTGTAGCGGGCAGTCGACTGCTGGCAATTGCAAGCGCAAGCATTCCTGGAGGTCTCTCGCCCCAACCCCAGCGGGCTCCAGCGATTGAACGTGGAGCAAAGCTGCCTGCAACTCGTCGGGTGTGGCTTCAGTCTCAATTCCATAGTCTCGGCAAATCGACTCAACAGCACAGCCCAGATAGCCGTCATCGGTCAATTCTTCAACGATCAGGCTGCAAAGCAAAAAGACACGATCCGGCAGACGCAGCATGCGCAATTGCGCATGCAGATGGTCATGCAGTGTTGTCGTGGCAGGCTCTTTCTCGAGCATGGAAATGCCATCGCCCGCAGCGTCGTGCAACGATTTGGTGCCAGGGCCCGCAGGCCAGCCTGGAAGGTCGCCCAGGACCATGGAGCCTGGCGGAACTGCTGCAGCTTCGTCCTCTTCGAGAAAAGGGTTTTCATCCATCGCAGTCATGACGCTCTGGATGAACTCGGCGGTGGGCATCTGCAGCAGTTGTACGGCCTTCTGCAAGCGGGGTGAGAGATGGGTGGTCTGGGCCTGCCGGACTCCAAGGGCGAGTGATGACATGGGTGGGAGTGCTCCTGATGGAGACCACAATGCGTGGACTGGCTCGCATGGTTGCAATCACCATGCCGTGTTTGTCCGACAGTGAACGGGTGGATACCTTTGCAACAATTTAGCGCCCGCAGTGGTGCCAAAGCGTTGCGGTGGCTGTGTTTCGCTGGGAGGCTGGATTGCCCGGTCCATGTTCGTGCTGGATGCAGAGCTGCCTGCAGATCGGGAAACGGAACGGCACTCTGAATTAATTGCGGAAACTATTGCATGGGCGACCCAGCTTCTCATACCGATCACACCTCCGGCGCAAGTGACGGAGCCATGGATGGGGTGCGCAAGGGGCGGCGGACTTCACGAGTCCGCCGGTGGCTCGGTAGAGCGTGGCCTTCCGCATCCCTGCGGACTTATCTGGTCGTGATGATTCTGGTGGCGACGTTGCCCATCGGGCTGTTGCTGACCTACAAAGTAGCTGCAGATCTGATGGTTTCTCGCCATCGCCTTGAGTCTGCCCTGGCGCACAGTGCGTCCAGCTCAGCCCAGGCAGTGGGCGTTGAAATGGGCTCCACCGTCGATTCGTTATTGGCGCTGGCGAACACGGACGCCCTTCGAACGGGCCAGGTGGCAGTGCTCGAGCGCTGGTTGCATCAACGGCCGCTGATTCGGCCTCAATGGCGCAGCGTGTTTTTGGTGAGCATCGATGGCCACCTCGTTTTCGATACGGCACAGCATCCTGGCGCCCAGACAAAGACGGATGAGCATGCAGCCGTCTTGGCGCACAAGGCGCTCGGTGCCGGCCATGCCGTGGTGTCCGAAACAGTCTGGCTGGCGGGGGGGCAGACCATGACAGGCATCGCTGTTCCCATCAAGGTCGGCGGCAAGGAGGGGTATGTGCTCGGTGCGAGGCTGGATGCGGATGTCTGGCAGCGTCTTTTGACGACCGCATCGCCTCCGGACGGAGGGTTCATCGCTCTGGTCGATGCGCGCCAGAATGTTCTGGCAGCTACCGGCGGTCTGTCGCAGGGGCGGCAACTCCTTCCCACCGCTGCAGGACGCGCCCTGGCACGCGTGGGGAATGCCGGTATGCCTGAGCCCGCCATCGCAGCGTGGCGGCCGGTGGCCCACTCCGATTGGCACATCAGTGCGGGCATGCCGGCGGCGCCTATCGAGGCGGCTGAGCGCCATGCTGTTTTGTCCGCGCTTGCCACCATGGGAACCTGCCTGCTCGTGGGGGTGACATTGGCGCTGTTGGTGGCGGGCCGCATCGCGCAACCTCTGCAGTTGTTGGCCCGAGCCCAGCGGCTGCCGCCTTCCCAGCGGATTCCCGTGCGCGAGATCGCGCTGTTGCGGGATGCTCTCTGGGCTGCTCAGCGACGCGATGCCACGGCGCACCAGCGGCTGCATGCCAAGGCAGCGGAATTCGAAGCCTTGTTTGAGAACACGCCCATCGGCCTTGCATTTGCCGATGGCGCCGATTGCGGACAGGTGGTCTACAACCCTGTGATGCGCGGGTTGTTGGGCGTTGCCGATGAGGAGGACTGCAGGGATGTTCCCGCGCAAATCTTCCGTGGCGGGAAATTGCTGTCCGCCGAAGAGCAACCGCTGCAACGCGCTTGCCGATTGGCGCAAGCCGTCGGTCCGATGGAGTTGGAAATTCGCGTGCCGGGTCGTCCGCCCCTCTCTGTGGTGGCCAGCGCGGTTCCTCTGCTGGATGAAAGTGGAAGGCCGCGCGGTGCGATCAGTGCCGTGACCGACATCACGGAGCTGTTGCAAGTGATGGCGCTTTGGCTGGCTGCGGATCGGAAACGCCAAGAAAAGCAGAGCCTCATCGATCTCGCTTGTCAGGAGGGTTATGTCGGTTTTTTCGAATACAGATTCAGCCCCTCCGAGATGGTATGGACCGCCGGGCAAGAGGGAATGTTTGGCCGTGATCTCGTGAGCGGCTCGGGGGATGTGCTGGCACCGCGCGGCTTGAAAGCCTGGATTTCTCTGGTGCACGAGGACGATCGGGCAGCGCTGCGCCATGTGCTCGCTCGTTCGCTGCGTGCACGTCAACCCCGAGTCCATTTGGAGTACCGCGTTGCAGCGGCGTCCCCGGACGCGCCGAGATGGCTGTCCAGCAGGCTCCTTTTGCGCTACGGCGCGCGAGGTAGACCTGAACGGCTGGTGGGTATCACTGTTGATGTCACGGAGCAGAAAAATGCAGAGCAGCGCAGAGCCCTGCAATCGCAACAGGAGCAGGCGGCTCGGCAGCAGGCCGAGGCCGCCAACCGCGCCAAGGATGAGTTCCTCACGATGTTGAGCCATGAATTGCGAAATCCTCTGGCGGCCATTGCCGCAGCCTCGGATGTGCTCTCTTCGGGCTCCGGCGGCCCCGATACGGCAGACCAAGCGCTCGTCATCATCCAGCGCCAGACGCAACATCTCGCCAGCATGATGCGCGACCTGCTGGATGTGGGCAGGGTGCTGCGGGGTAGCGCAGTGCTTTCGCGCAGGCCCACCGATCTGTCGGAGCGCGTTCGCAGTGTGCGTGAGTCGCTTTCCGTCGGCGGCGAGATGCGCAGGCATGCATGGTCATTCGATTTGGAGCCGGCCTGGATCAATGGGGACGCGACACGCATCGAGCAGATCGTCGTGAATCTGTTGCAGAACGCTATCAAATACACTCCGGAAGGTCGAAAAATCGACGTGACGGTGTCTTGCTCGGACGAGCAGGCCATCCTTTGCGTGGTGGACGCTGGGGATGGCATTGATGCGGCATTGCTTCCGCACATCTTCGATCTGTTCATGCAGGGTGAACGGATGCTCGACCGCCAGGATGGCGGCCTGGGGGTCGGACTCACGCTGGTGCAGCATCTCGTGGAGCAGCACGGAGGCACGATCCATGTAACGACCTCCGACGCCGGAACGGCCTTTACCGTGCGTTGGCCGCGTGTAGCGCCCGGCAATATTGCGTTGGCGGTGGAGATCCAAACGCGACCGCGGGGGCCTTCGCGCCGCATCGTTGTCGTGGAAGACAATGCGGACATGCTCCGCTCCGTGGGTGCCTATCTCACAGGGAAGGGCCATGCGGTGCACACTGCCGAAAACGGGCTCGACGGCCTGGTCTTGATCATTGCGGAGCGGCCCGATGTCGCGATCGTCGATATCGGCCTGCCAGGAGTCGACGGGTACGAGGTCGCCTTGCGGGCACGAACCGCGGGTTATGCCGGGCGAATGGTCGCCGTGTCGGGATACGGGCAGGCACAGGACATTGCCAAGGCCTACAAGACCGGATTCGACGATTACCTGGTCAAACCCATCACGATGGAGCAATTGCAGGCTGCAATGGACAGAACACCTTGAAAATGTTTACTCACTCATGCCCGCACCGCACGGCGGAGCCGGTTAATGCAACAACCACACTGCGGCGGTGCATTTCGGAGGTCTCATGGGGTTGGCTTTGATCGTGGATGACGATGCCGATGCAGCAGACATGCTGGCGGCGCTGTGCAGTGCCGAGGGCTACCACGCAGCCACGGCGCACACTTTGGAGGAAGCGCGCAAGAAGATGGTCCTGCAACCTCCCGATGTGGTGCTGCTGGATCTTCACTTGCCTGACGGAAACGGCTTGTCGTTCATGAACGAGCAGTCGCTGCGATCCAACACGCAGGTGGTTCTCGTAACAGGGCACGCCACCCTCGAAACATCGATCCAGGCCCTGCGTCTCGGCGCAGCCGACTATCTGGTGAAGCCGGTCAGTCTGTCGCAGTTGCGCGGCGTGCTGTCCCGCGTCATGCCGCCTTCGGTCATTGCTGCGGAGATCGAGTCCTGGCGCAAGACGGTGGATGAAACCGGGCGGTTCGGTCATCTGGTGGGGCGTTCCGCGGGCATGCGGCAGGTCTACGAGCAGATCGCCCGAGTCGCCGGCACCTCCGTAACCGTGTTCGTGACGGGCGACAGCGGGACTGGCAAGGAACTGGTGGCCCGGACGGTGCACGATTTGAGCCGGCGACGGTCGCAACCGTTTCTCGCCATCAACTGCGGCGCCATTTCGCCCCAGCTCATGGAGAGCGAGATATTCGGTCATGAGAAGGGCAGCTTCACCGGAGCGGAGCGCCAGCACCAGGGATTCTTCGAGCGCGCCCACGGAGGCACGCTGTTCCTTGACGAAGTCACCGAAATGCCGATGGAGCTGCAGGTCAAGCTGCTGAGGGTGCTGGAAACCGGTACCTTCATGCGCGTCGGCTCGACCGTGGAGCGTGCGACGGATGTGCGAATCGTTGCGGCGACCAACCGCGACCCGCTTTCCGCCGTGGCAGGCGGAGCCTTGCGCGAAGATCTCTTCTACCGTCTGAATGTGTTTCCGATCGAGCTTCCACCGTTGAGGGAGCGGTCCGAAGACATACCTCTGCTCAGTGCCCACTTTCTTTCTGCCATTGGCCAAAAGGAAGGGCGTACGAAACGCATGGAGCCGCGGGCGATCGAGCGACTGGAGCGGTATCGCTGGCCCGGCAATGTGCGCGAACTGCGCAACGTGCTGCAGCGGGCCTATGTGATGGCCGAGGGGGACATGATCACGGCGCAGTGGCTGCCGACCAATGGCGTCGAAAACGCGGCCTCTGCCCAGGATCTCCGCATGGGCCGTTCGCTGCAGGACGAGGGCGGCACCGATTCGCCATCGCAGATGCGCGTGGATGTGGGGACGTCGATCGCAGACGTGGAGCAGCAACTCATCCTTCGCACGCTTCGCCACTTCGATAACCACAAGGAGCGCGCGGCAGCCGCGCTCGGTGTCAGCCTCAAGACGCTCTACAACAAGCTCAAGGCTTACGAGAGTACGGCGACGACCGATTCATCGCCCCGCTGATCCTGACCGATGGGGTTCCGCATGTCGGTGGCATGCCGTTTGCCCTGTCGATGTTGCCTGGCCGCCCCGCCAGGCATTCCCCTTTTAAACCCGCTTCACCGCGGGTTTTTTTTCGTGTGAAGGCCGGGCACGCCGTTTGCCCTGACTCAAGCGTGCCCCGGCAAAAAGGCCGGGCCGCATATTTCCATCCATTTCCTATTTCTTGAGAGGAGCGGCACATGGCCAACACCCCAACGAACGAACGCGATACGGGCAAGGATGTACAGGCAGACGATGCATTGAAACGGGGGGCTCGCCGGACTGGACCTGCTCGGCGGGGATTCGCTGGCATGGATCCGGCGCGTCAGCGCGAAATTGCATCCTTGGGCGGCCGGGCGGCGCATGCCAGCGGCAATGCCCATCAGTTCACGTCTGAAGAGGCGAGAGAAGCGGGGCGGAAAAGCCATCGCAAGTCGGCTGCGTCCGGAGACAGCGCCGGTGCCAGCGCAAATTCCTGAGGAGTTGCCGCATCCAGGGCCCGCCATTGGCGGGCTTTTTTTATGGGCGTCGGATTTACTTATCTGGGTGAGTACCCGGGTACTCAATGCACGGGCCTGGCTTGGCTGGCCGTTGGGAATTCTTACGGTAAAAATCGCTATCGGTCCGTAACCCATGAAAAAGTCGCGGCCCTTGCGGAACGCCCGTATGGGCAAAAGAAAAGGCGCTACAGCCGATTGACTGTAGCGCCTTCAATTGTGGTGGGTCCTGAGTGACTCGAACACTCGACCTACGGATTAAGAGTCCGCTGCTCTACCAACTGAGCTAAGAACCCACAGCTTTAAACTGTGTCTGCGTTGCAGCAGAGCCTCGAATTATGCACCAGCTTTTCTGTTGCCGGCAAGACCGACAAAGAAAATTCTCCGCCGATCACATCAACAGGTGCTCGCCCGCGTTGTCTCCACCCAGGATCACGTAGTTCACCTTGCGGATGTCCATGAGTTTCTTGCCGCCGGCGTAGCTGACGGAGCTTTGGACGTCCTGTTCCATTTCGACCAGTGTGTCGGCGAGGCGGCCCTTGATCGGCTCGAGGATGCGCTTTCCTTCCACGTGGCGGTATTCGCCTTTGTTGAAGTCGCTGGCAGAGCCGTAGTACTCCTTGAACAGCTGGCCGTCCACTTCCACCGTCTGGCCGGGCGATTCCTCATGGCCTGCAAACAGCGAGCCGATCATCACCATGGTGGCGCCGAAACGGACGCTCTTGGCGATGTCGCCATGGTCCCGGATGCCGCCGTCCGCAATGATAGGCTTCGTGGCCACGCGTGCGCACCACTTGAGCGCCGAGAGTTGCCATCCGCCCGTGCCGAAGCCTGTTTTCAGCTTGGTGATGCACACCTTGCCGGGACCGATGCCGACCTTGGTCGCGTCTGCGCCCCAGTTCTCCAGATCGATGATCGCCTCGGGTGTGCCGACATTGCCTGCGATCACGAACGATTGCGGCAGATGTTCCTTCAGGTAGCAGATCATGGCCTTCACGGTGTCCGCGTGGCCATGGGCGATATCGATGGTGATGTATTCGGGAGCGAGGCTTTCTGCCACCAGCCGGTCGACGGTGTCGTAGTCGCTGCGCTTCACGCCGAGGGAGATGGATGCGAAGCACCCAGCCGCATGCATGTCGCGGACGAACTGCACGTTGTCCAGGTCGAAGCGGTGCATGACGTAGAAATATCCGTTGCTGGCAAGCCAGCGGCAGATCTTCTCGTCCACAACGGTCTTCATGTTGGCCGGCACTGCGGGCAGGCGGAAGCTCCGCTCGCCCAGGGTGACGCTGGTGTCGCATTCCGACCGGCTTTCCACGCGGCATTTGCGCGGCAGCAGCAGGACGTTGTCGTAATCGAAGATTTCCATGAGTTCCAAGCTCCATCGAGGGACGCGGCGGAAGGATTTCCGGCCGCGGTGGGCGCTTGGCTTGCCCTGCCGGCCTTGCGGGAGATACCGCACGTTGCGTGGGCGGCTCCGAACCCTGCAGTGCGCAGGCGCAAAAAAACCGGGCGACAAAAAACTTGGGCCCGGTGTCTGATTTTACCGGTCGGTGGGAATATCCCTCTTCACGGTGAGGATCCGCACTGCGATCGCGCGGCCAGGGCGATGCGCCCCGCCGCATCTTCGACCCAGGCGGCGACGAACAACCGCTCGGCTTGTGCGCCCTCGGGCAGGCGCATCGACCGCAATTCCTGCAGCGGCTGCGCGGATGCCGAGCGGTTGGCAGGAACTTCCCAGGTTCCCTGCAGCATGCCGCGGACCACCGAGCGCTCGACGGGCGACTGCTCGGTGCCGGCGGGGAGTGTCTCGGCGAGCACCAGCGTGTACCGGTAGGGGCCGGCCGGCAGCGAAGGAGTTTTGCGCAGCGACATCGAAACGCCGATGTAGTCGTTCAGCGGCAGCCCATGCGCCACGCGCAGGCCCCGCGCACGGCTGCCGGCGGCATTCGGCGCCAGTTCGGCCACATGCGTGTCGGAGCCCTGCAGGGCTGGGCGGCCGAGTTGCTGCAGGCGCTCCAGTGCTTCCGGAATGGCGGCCGCAGACAGCGGCGCCTCGTCGCCCTGGCCGCCCGGGGCGATCCAGTCCAGAACGAGTGCGGAAGGCGATGGGGGATGCCGTGGCGCGCTGCCCCAGCAGGCTTCGCAGTCGGCGTTCAGGAAGCGTTCGTACAGCACCGGAGGCACCAGCGTGCCATCGCTGCTGCAACTGCTCTGTGCCACGGCCGCGCCCGCGGCGGAACCCAGGAAGATGCCGGCGATCCAGAGGGCCGGACGGAGGGCGCGCCGGGCGGATCGGGGCTGAAGGGCGCCGCGGCGCGGGCTGGAGAGGAACATGGTGGAGGTCCGTACGGATGACGGGCCATGTTCCCACATCTCCTGCGGCGTGGGCAGATGCGGCGCGCGGGGGAAATCCCGTTACTCGGGCTTGATGTTGGCGCGGCGCACGACCTCCGCATAGGTCACCAGGCGCTCGCCCATCATTTTCTCGAAGGCGGCGGGCGTCATGTCCTCGGGCGGAATCACGCCGCGCGCCTTGAGGTTTTCCACCATGGCGGGGGATGCGGCCACCTTGCGGATGGCCTGGTGGAGCGTGGCGACGATGGCTGGCGGTGTGCCGGCTGGTGCGGCGATCCCCGTCCAGGAGGTCTGGTTGAGCTGCGGGTAGCCCAATTCCGCGAAGGTCGGAACGTCGGGCAGTTGCGGCAGGCGGGTGGGGGAGGCGACCGCCAGGGCCCGCAGCTTGCCGGCCTGGATGTGGGGCAGGAAGATGACCAGGTTGTCGAGCGTGAATTGCACCTCGTTGCCCAGCACGGCGGTGATGAGCGGGGAGCCGCCGCGATAGGGCACGTGGATGGCCTTGGTGCCCACGACCATCTGCATCATCTCGACATTGAGCTGGCCCATGCTGCCCGCCCCTGCGCTGCAGAAATTGAGCTCGCCCGGCCGGGCCTTCACGTAGTCCACGAACTCCGCGAAGGTGGTCGCCGGCACGCTGGGGTGCGTGACCAGAACGTTCGGCTGGCGGCCGAGGATCGCGATGTTGTCGAAGTCCTTCACGGGGTCGTAGCCCAGGTTGGGCTGTACCAGGGGATTGGCGAGGTGGCTGCTCTGCGACGAGGCCACCAGCGTGTAGCCGTCCGCCTTGGAGCGGGCCACGAACTGCGCGCCGATCGAGCCGCCCGCGCCGGGCTTGTTGTCGATCACCAGCGTGGCGCCGAGCGCGCGCGCCAGCGCGTCCGAATACTGGCGCGCCATCACGTCCACCGAGCCGCCGGGTGGGAAGGGCACCACCAGGGTGATCGGGCGGGACGGGTATTTTTCTGCGGCGGCCATGGCGGGCAGGCCTGCAAGGCCCAGGCCGGCAGCCGCGCCCGCGGCGAGGAGTTGGCGGCGGCTCAGGTGGGACGCAGGGTCAAAGGAGTCGAAAGATGGCATGGCGGGAGTCGGGAGGAATGGGAGGAGATGTGTGAAGGGGGCGGTTCAGCCCAGCGCCACCAGCGTGAGGGCCAGTGCCTGTGCGCGGGGGACGAACGTGGAGAGGTCGCAGAATTCGCGCTCGCTGTGTGCGTAGCCGCCCACGGGGCCCAGTGCGCACAGCGTGGGGATGCCCATGGACGAGGTGATGCCGCTGTCTGCAGCGCCGCCCGTGAATTCGCCT